>CACYTP010000007.1 GCA_902777385.1 uncultured bacterium | reverse complement strand
TGAACTTACAAAAAATTATCAAGATATTGAGCAGTTATATAGACTTATGTGCTTTAATGTTTTTGCGCACAACAGAGATGATCATTCAAAGAATTTCTCTTTTCTTTATGACGAAAATAGAAAAGAATGGCACTTGTCCCCAGCATACGATTTGACTTACAGTTCATCATTTAACGGAGAACATGCAACAACAATAAACGGTGAAGGCAAAAATCCAAGTTTAGAGGATATTTTAGCAGTAGCTAAAAATATCGGAATAAAAGAAAAACAAGCGCGTGACATTGCTCTTGATATTAAAGATAAATGTTCGTCATTGTTTGATTAAAATTTGTCAAATTGTAAAACAATGAGTAATATTATCTATATATTGACATTTTGAGCAAAATTGGTTAATATATTATCTATGAGCAATCAATTCTTAAATCAAAAAACTCCTAATGAAATTGCTAAAAGTTTAGCGGATAAAATTAAAGAACACCGAAAAAAGCTAAAATTTTCGCAAGAGGTTTTGGCGCAAAAGTCAGGTGTTAGCTTAGGCAGCATTAAAAGGTTTGAAACGAAGTATGAAATTTCTCTGCAATCGTTTATAAAAATTGCCATTGCACTTGATTTAGATAACGACCTTGAAAATTTGTTTACACAAAAAACTTACACTTCTATTGATGAAATCATAAAAGGGTAAAAAATGGATAATTATAAATACCTTAAAGTTTTTTATAACGATAAATTAGTCGGGACTTTGGCTAAAACACCTGCTAGGCTTGTTGCGTTTGAATATGATAATGATTGGCTTGCCACAGGATTCAGCATTTCTCCGTTTTCGCTTCCGCTTCAAAAAAAAGTATTTTTACCAAAATATGAACCGTTTGAAGGATTATTTGGCGTATTTAATGACAGTTTGCCTGACGGTTGGGGAAGATTGTTAGTTGATAGGCTATTTTTAAAAAACAAAATTAACCCAAGTGAAATTGATAATTTAAACCGTCTTGCAGTAGTGCAAGAAAGCGGGATGGGGGCTTTGACTTATAAGCCTGAACATAAATTTGAAACACAAGAACAAGAATCTGATTATGATAAATTGGCGCAAGAATGTTCAAAAATATTAGAATCGCAAAACTCGGATAACTTGGATGAACTTTTTAAACTCGGAGGTTCATCAGGAGGGGCAAGACCAAAGATTTTGACAAAAATCAACGGCGAAGATTGGATTATAAAATTCCCGTCTTCACAAGACCCTAAAAACATTGGTGAGCAGGAATACAAATACTCTCTTGTTGCCAAAGATAGCGGAATAAAAATGAGCGAAACAAAATTATTCCCATCAAAAATTTGTTCAGGATACTTTGTGGTAAAACGATTCGACCGCCAAAACGGTCAAAAAGTTCATATGGTTTCAATTAGCGGACTTTTAGAAACAAGCCATCGCCTGCCTAATCTTGATTACAATATTTTGATGAAATTGACGTTAGAATTAACTAAGAATTATCAGGATATTGAGCAATTGTACAGGCTAATGTGTTTTAATGTTTTTGCACATAACAGAGATGACCATTCTAAGAATTTCTCGTTTTTGTATGATGAAAATAAAAAAGAATGGCACCTCTCACCTGCGTATGATTTAACTTATAGTTCGTCATTCAACGGAGAACACGCAACAACAATTAATGGCGAGGGTAAAAATCCGAGTTTAGATGATATTTTAGCTGTTGCTAAAAATATCGGAATAAAAGAGAAATTAGCCAAAGATATCGCTCTTGATATTAAAAATAAATGTTTGTCATTTTTCGATTAAAAATTGTCATAATTCAAGAGAAAGAACACTCTGATACAAATTCTCAAACCATGTGATAACCCATTCTCAAAGTTACTGATACTCTTTTGTAAAGTTGTGTATTTAAATGTATATATTTATATTAACATCTAAAACAATTTTAAATTCAAATCTTCATCAAGGAAACTTTTTTGATTACCTTGCTGGATAATATCTGTTTCTTTTACTTCACCAAGTAATATCGGTGAATTTGGGTTATGCAGTTTAAAATTCTCTATTGCTTTTTGCGGGGTGGAATTAGCGTAACAATATCTGCAACCGTTCGGGCAAGTATCGTACCACCCAATATCCCTCGTTTCAATACAATTACAATTTTTTCTCATTCCCTTATGTTTTAAGTTTTTAAATTTTACACCGCTTGCTTTGCCTAAAATATCAAGTGTCATACAACCCGAGGGATGAATATCAAACTCCTTATAATCACCGTTTGTTGCACATGTTTGGAGGTGAATATTGTATTTTTTAGCAATTTCTCCCATACCTTTGGCAATAATTAGTTTATCTTCTTCTGTTATTGGTTTTAGCTCCGGCATATTTACCCCAAGTTTTTTATACATTTCAACAAAACTAAAAATACAGCGGTCAATGTGTCCTGACAATTGGCTTGCCATATAATCAAATGTTTTGAAATGATAATCAATAGTATATTTTTCTGCTAATAAAACAGGGTCATAACGCCAAGCAATTCTTTGACTGCCGACTATTTGTTCCAATTTTAAAAGTGTTTCAATACTTTTATCAATCGAGGGAACTCTCGGTTCAATATCAGTATCATAAGCAGTAATTGTATAGTAAAAATATGTGTTAAATCTATCCGTTATCTTATGTAATCTATCTAAAATCGGTTCATAATTTTTAGAACAAAAAACAACGCAATCAACTTTATCGGGAGTTAATTCATAACGGGTAACTTTAGACGGATAAAAAGGATTTCTTGAATATACAAAACCCTCTTTAAACCTGTTTATAAGCCACTCTGAATAATATTGAACCGTATCAGTTCTGCCGCCTGTATTTATAATCATTTTAAATTCCAAACAGTAATCTCGGTTAATTCGTCTTGTTTTCTTCTTATAACTTCATTTTGAACAGGTCTGATTTCAATTTCTGCCGTATAAGATACAATGGCTTTGGTCAAATGTCCGCCTAAAAACTTGACTTCACCATTTTCTAAATATGAAAACATAGCGTGGGTATGTTCAAAAATTTCATCATTATCATTTGCTGAAATATTTCCGTTTATGGAAATCATCTCCAATAAACATCCTTCTTTATGGTGCGGCAGAAATTCATTGGTTTCAGGAATCAATGTCGACACAGTAACATCTCCGCATCCGCCGATGCCTGAAAATATTGCAGATAAGATGTTTTCTTTTTTGCATATATTTAAAATCCCTTCAAGGACTTCATCTCCTTTATCAAATCTTGCATAAATTGTGCCACCAAATTTTTTATAATCCATATATTTACCTCTTTAATAATTTTTGTCCAAGTTCATAAGCATTTTGCAAATCTGTAGGGAATTGTTCTTCTCTTTGCTTTGCTTTATCTTTTTCGTTAAAGGTTTCGCAAATGTATTTTGAATAATCATCAAATTGGTATGTATTAAAAGCATAAGCAATTACCGGTTTTGAATAATACCAAGTTAAAAAGTTTTCCCAAAGCTCCATATTTTGCCTGTAACCGCCTTCAATCATTTCTTTTTCATCAACATTCATTGTATAAATGCAAGCTGTCGGAATTTTCTTTTCTACGAGTGTCGGATACCCCTCTTTATATTGCATATAAGGGAAAAATAACCTTTCATAAAATGAATGCAGCTGCCCTGTAATTGTTCTATAGTATATCGGAGAGCCGAAAATCAAAGCGTCAGCATCTTTCAATTTTTCTAAAACCGGTGTTAAATCATCTTTTAAAGCACAAGTTCTTAAAAACTTTTCATCTTTACGTTTACAGGCAAAACAACTCTTACAACTTGTAAAATTCAGGTCAAAAAGATTTATTCTCTCTACCTGTGCATCAGGGAATTCTGCTTTTACACCCTCCAACACCTTATCAAGCATTTGTGCTGTGTTTTTATTTCTTCTCGGGCTTCCGTTTATTGCATATACTTTTTTCATTTTATATAATCCCCTGGTTTTCCTATCTCTTGAAAATCTACTTTGATAGTGTAGCATAAATATAGACACGGAGGTAAGTTATGAGGGGCGACATAAAAAAGGTGAAAAATGCATAATATTCCGGAAATTGCTAAAAAAGAACTTTCAAAATTATTAGAAGGCAATAAAAATTTTATATCAGGAAAACCCACAGCAAAGAATATGTGCCTAAAAACTTTGCAAAGCCTTGCACTTTATCAGGAACCTTATGCCTGTGTGTTGAGCTGTTCGGATTCAAGAGTGGTGCCTGAGATTATTTTTGATTGCGGAATAGGAGAACTTTTTGTTGTTAGAGTTGCAGGAATAGCAGTAGGTCCGAATGTTAAAGAAAGTATTGAATATGCTGTTAAAAAGTTACATGTGCCGCTTTTAATTCTTTTAGGGCACGATGATTGTGGAGTTATGAAATATGCAAACGAGCAATACCCAAATATGCCTGAGCATTTCCAATCCATTCTTAAATCCGTTTACCCTGTAATAGATGGCATTGGAAAGTTTGATTGCAACAATGAATTTGCCCGTAAACATACCTTGTGGGTTGAAGAATATTTGCTTAATAACTCTGAAATTATAAAACATGCAGTAGAAAAAGGTAAATTATACATAGCAAAATGCCACTTTGACCACAATACAGGCGAAGTTACAATAATAAATTAGTATTTTAGATATAGGAGAAATTAATGAAAATAACAGTAATTACAGGAAGTCCACGCAAAAACGGGACATCAAATTATATGGCAGATGAGTTTATTCGTGGTGCAAAAGAAAACGGACACGAGATTTATCGTTTTGATTCTGCACACACTGATATTAAAAATTGTATTGGCTGTAATGCCTGCGGTATGGGTACAAAACCTTGTATTCACAAAGATGATTTTGTAGCACTAAGAGAACATCTTTTAAATTCGGATGTGATTGTATTTGTTACGCCAATGTATTATTTTGGGATGTCATCGACTCTTAAAAAAGTAATAGACAGATTCTATAGCATTGACCCACAATTAAAGTCTAAACAAAATAAAGCTGTTTTAATTTCGGTTCAACATTCTCCTGTTTCGGTAGTGAAAGAACCCTTAACTCAGCATTATCAGGCAATATTATCATGGCTTAATATGGAAAACGCAGGAATTATAAACGCAATTGGTATTGAAAACGTTGAACAACTTAAGACAACACCTTATCCAACTCAAGCGTATGAATTAGGTAAAAGTTTATAAAAAGAGGAAAAATGTCAGGAATAAAAATTCATATTTTTCATACGGGAAAAGTTTGCGTATCGCCAAATCTTCCTTTTGGCGGAGATAATTGTAACCCGATTAAAGCATCAGGAATATTTGAAAAGAAAGAAAACCGCCTGTGGCTACCTGTTTCATCATATTTGATTGAACACCCGAAAGGCAAATTTCTTGTTGATACAGGATGGGAAAGGACTATGAGTCCGAATGGTGTTTTTGATAAAAAGGCTCAAATTAAATCCCTCGGTAGCTTTATACTTTATCTTGTAAATCAAGGTGTAGTTGAGTTTGGCGAATGTATAGATGAACAGTTAGCAAAAATTGGTGTTAAAACAAGTGATTTGGATGCTGTTTTATTAACTCATCTTGATTGCGACCACGCAAACGGTTTAAATCAGGTCAAAAATGCTAAAAAGTTTCTTGTATCAAATGATGAATACGAGTTTGCACTCAAAAATCCAATCCGCTACAGCAAAAACTGGTGGAAGAATGTAGAATTAACCAAATTTGAGTGGAACAATACACAAGGACCATTCAAAAAATCTTATGACTTGTTGGGTGACGGTTCTATTGAATTAATTAATATTCCTGGGCATTCAGACGGTTTGTTTGCGGTAAAAATCACGAACGAAGAAGGCAAATACGTTCTTTTGTTTTCTGATGGCGGTTATGCAACAAAAAGCTGGGAGGAGATGATTACCTCAGGTGTTGCCGCTAATAAAAAGCAACAAAAAATATCGCTTGAATGGATAAGAGAAATGAGTTTGAATGAAAACTGCTTAAAATCTGTCGCAAACCACGATATTGATATTGAACCACAGGTTATAGAGTTTTAATTTTATGAATAACTGCAAGAGTTTTAAACCATCAATAGATAACAATTCCAAAATTCTTATCCTTGGTTCGATGCCGGGGGTAAAATCATTAGAAGAACAGCAGTATTATGCTCATCCGCAAAACAGATTTTGGAAAGTTATGGGTGTTATTTGTAATGAGCCAAAACTACATGAATATAGTTATGACTTAAAACTAAAAACACTTTTAAAAAATAATATTGCACTATGGGATACAATAAAAACCTGCAATCGTGAGGGAAGCTTGGATTCTGATATTCAAAACGAAACACCAAATGACATTAAAGGTTTGTTGAAAAAATACCCTAATATTAAGACAATTTGCTTAAACGGAAATAAATCGTATTTTGCTTTTAAAAAATATTTTCCTGTGTTGTTAGGAAAATACAATTGCCATAAAATGCCTTCAACAAGCCCCGCTAACGCCAGATATAGCTTGGATAAACTTATAGCGGAATGGCACTTTTTTTCGTATAATCCGAAGTCGCACTCCATATTGAACGAATTTTAAATTAAAATTTTGTCATCGGTTTGCTTTCCGTCCTTGTTAAGAAATGTGTCTGAATAGATAGTATGCTGATTGATAGACTTAATTTTATAGTACAATTTATAAAAAATCTGCTTATTAATTTTACAAAGGAAGTTTTTGATGAAAAAGAGTTTGATTTTATTGGGATGTATATGCACATTAAGCTTAAATAGTGCATTAGCTTATGAAACAACTTAATATTTAATTATGGAAATCGTTGATGGCAAGCAGTATATAGATAGCGTGAAAGAGTTAATTATAGAATATACAAAATTTCTCAATCGTAATTTAGATTTTCAGGGATTAGATGAAGAATTAAAAGATTTTTCTTTTAAATGTTCTGCTTGCAAGGGTTAGGGTTACTGCAGCAATTATTATAAGCGGAATTAAGTTTGTTATGACATCTTCTATTCCCATTCCTTTTAAGAATATCCCTCGTGACAGTACCATAAAAAATCGTACAGGGTTTAAATATGTCAGATATTGCCACCCTATAGGCATATCCTCAATAGGCGAGATAAACCCCGAAAGCAGTACCGCAGGCATCATAAATGTCATAACAGAAAGTATTGCTTGTTGTTGAGTATTGCATATCGCTGAAATATAAAGTCCGACACCGACTATTGCCATAAGAGAAATCAAAATAGAAACAAAAAACAAAATTATAGAGCCATTAAAAGGAACATGGAAAAATACTATTACTATTCCGACCATAACCATTGTTAAAGTCATAGCAATTACAAGCGGTGGAATTGATTTGCCGAGTAATATTTCAAATGATGAAAGAGGACTTACTATAAGCTGGTCGAATGTCCCGAGTTCTCTTTCTCTTGCAATAGATAATGCCGTTAAAATTAAGGTTGAAACTAAAGAAAGCATAGCAACAATAACTGTTAAAATATACCATTTATATTCGAGATTAGGATTAAACCAATTTCTGACAGTCGGATTTATTTGTGTTCCTGTATTTCCTGTAAGTTCATTATTGTATCCTGCAATAATCTGCGAGGCATATCCTGCTCCAATTGAAGCAGAGTTCGTTTGTCTGCCGTCAGATACAACAAGAACATTTACACCTCTTTTAGATTTTATATTGCGTGAAAAATCGTTTGGAATATTTATACCAATTTGAACTTTTTGAGTATCAAGATACTCACGGAATTCTTTTTCATTCTCAACATAATAGAAAGTTCTAAATCTTGATGAATTTTCAAAATGACTTAATAATTCTCTGCTTTCAACACTTTGTGAACGGTCTAATACAACTGTATCTATATTTCTAACTTCCATGGTTGCTGCGTTAGAAAATATTAAAAGCTGCATAATCGGCATCATAACAATAATGGCACGAGATTTTGGGTCATTCCATATCGTTATAAATTCTTTTTTTATTAGAGCTAAAACTCTGCGTAAAAAATCTCTAATCATCACCCCTCCTCGAAATCAAAGATTTCGGTCCTCCCTCAAGGGGAGGACATGAAGCTTCAAGCCTCATCTGCGTCTTTTTATAAACTGCAACAAACAAAATCAAGCCTAATACAGTTAAATAAAAAGCATTTGCTAATCTTATTTCAGGAACACCACCTGCCATAAATTCACTTTCAATAAATGCAATATAGTATCTTGGCGGAATTATTGCAGTTAAATATTGGAAAAATACAGGCATTGAATTTATCGGAAACATTAACCCCGATAACATAAGGGCAGGCATAAATCCAATACTCATAGCAACCATACTTGCCATAAATTGATTTTTTAATACAGTTGAAATTAATAAGCCAATGCCGAGCGAAGTAAACAAAAATATTCCGCTAATTAAGAACAACATCAAATAACTGCCCTTAAATGGTATGTGAAAAATACAAACGCAAAGAAACACGTTAAAAGCCATAGATATCATTCCCAAAATAAAATACGGAATGTATTTACCTAAAACAATATGTATTGCTCGAACTTTTGTTGATAGCAAGGCTTCCATTGTTCCACGTTCCCATTCACGAGCTATGACAAGTGAAGTAAGTAAAATTCCGATTAATGTCATAGTAATAGCAATAGAACCGGGAACGATAAAATAATGTGAGTTTAAATCAGGGTTATACCAAGTTCTAACTTCCGTATTGATTAATGGTTTTTGTATTTTTCCCCGATATTTGCTTGTCAAAAGCCATTGATTAGCAATCATATTGGCATAACTTTGAACATAATTTGCAGTATTAACTTCACTTCCGTCTGTTATAATCAGTAAATCGGCTTTTTGTCCTTTTGATAATTTTGTTGAAAAATCATTCGGAATTACAACCGCACCTTTAATTTTTGAACGAATAACAGCGGTTTTAATATCTTCCATATTATCAAAATTTATTGAATTAACATATTTTGAATGTCCAAATGATTTTACAAGAGTTGCAACTTCCGGGGAATTATCGTCATTTTTAATTCCCATTGTAATCTTTACCGAATCAAGGTTTACACCGTACATATAAATCAGAAAAGATATTATCGGCAAAATAAATGCAATTACAATACTACTTGGATCACGAAGTATTTGTTTTATTTCTTTTTTAATTAAGGCTAATAAGATTTTCATTTATTAACCTCACTTTCTTTTATAAGATTTATAAAAGCGGTTTCCATGTCATTTGCACCTGCTTGTTTTTTTAATTGAGCAGGTGTACCTACCGCAATAGTTTCGCCTTTGTAAAAAAGGCTTATTCTATCGCAATATTCCGCCTCATCCATAAAATGAGTTGTAACAAGAATAGTTACACCTTTTTTAGCCAAAGACGTTATATGATTCCAAAAATCTCTGCGTGTCAGAACATCAACACCTGATGTAGGTTCATCCAAAAACAAAACCGGTGGATTGTGAATGAGTGCCGCTGCCATTGAAAGCCTTTGCTTTATGCCTAACGGTAGTTCTTCTGCTTTTGTATTTTCATATTCTTTTAGTCCAAAAACTTCAATTACTTCGTTTACCTTTTTATTTTTTCTTAGAATGCTGATTCCATAGGCAAGAGCGAAAAAGTCCAAATTTTCTTTTACTGTTAAACTTCCGTACAATGAGAATTTTTGTGCCATATACCCTAAATTTGCTCTTGCACGCTCAGGATTTTTCTTTATATCAATTCCCATAATTCTTGCAGTCCCTGATGTCGGGCGAGCAAGTCCGCACATCATTTTAAATGAAGTTGATTTTCCGGCTCCGTTCGGGCCAAGTAAACCAAAAATTTCTCCCTTTTTTATTTTGAAAGTATTATTTTTAACTGCATAAAAGTTTCCGTATCTTTTTTCTAAATTATCTGCTTCTACCGTTAATTCTACATCAGGGGCTTTGTAGTCATAATTTTGTGCAATTAAAGATTCTTCCTTATTATACCCCCCCATTAAGTCGATTACTTTATTTTCAAACTCTTGTGGCGTAGATGCTAAATCGTGAGGTTTTCCTTCATAAATAACTTTTCCTTTATCCAAAACAACTGCGGTATCAAAATTATGGGCCTCATCTAAATAAGCTGTTGACCATAAAACTGTTGTTTCAGGAGTTATCATTTCTCTGACCATTTTTATTAAATCTCTGCGTGAAATCGGGTCAACACCGACAGAGGGTTCATCTAAAAGTAAAAATTCGGGATTTCCAAGAAGCGTACAAGCAAGTCCCAATTTTTGTTTCATACCGCCTGATAATGCTCCTGCAAGTCTATCTTGAAATGGTGCAAGAGTTGTAAATTCTAACATCTTATCAAAATCGTGAGAAACATTTTTAAGGTCTGCATATAATTTTAAATTCTCAATAACGGTTAAATCTTCATATAAACCAAACTTTTGAGGCATATAGCCTATGTGCAAGTTCAATTCATCTTTTTGGGTAGCGGGATTGAACCCAAGCACATTTACTTCACCGTTATCTGCAAGTAATAAGCCTATAATAGTTCTCAATAGTGTGGTTTTCCCTGCTCCGTCTGCTCCGATTAAACCGGTAATTTTACCTTTTGCTATATTTAAGGACAGATTATCAATAGCAACGGAAGAACCAAATTTCTTTATTAAATTTTTCATTTCAACGGTATTCATGTCTGTTGAATGGTTGAACAGTTGAATGGTTGAATAGTTATTTAAAATTTAAAAGCAATTCAACTTTTAAACCTTTCAACCTTTCAACTATATACCACTATTTCTCCTCTGTTAAACTAACCTTTATAGTAACAGGCATACCCTGCCTTAAATATTCATCAATATCATTGATATACACTCTAATACGATAAACTAAGTCAGTTCTCGTATCGGTTGATTGAACGGTCTTTGGAGTAAACTCCGCAACAGGTGAAATATAACCGATTTGACCTTTGTATTCTCGATTCTTTCCTGTTTGAGGATTTACTGTATCTGTGTACACATTTACCTCTTGTCCGTATTTAATGTTGCCCAAATCTTTTTCATTAACATAAGCTCTAACCCAAACAGGATTAGTTTTTGCCATTGTATAAACAGGTTGCCCTTTTTGAACATTACTTCCTGGTTCAATTACACGAACCATAATTATACCGTCTTCAGGTGCGTAGAGTTTTGTATAATCAAGTTGGTTTTTGGCGTAAGTTTTATTTGCCTGGGCAAGTTTATATTCAGCTTGAGTTCTGTTTTTATTGTTGAATAAAGTTTCGACATCTTGTTCGGATACCGCACCTGCTTTGCCTAACGGCTCATTTCTATTATATTTTTCCAATGCGTCATTTTTTAGAGCAAGCTTTCTTTCAACATCTGCTATTGCCTTATTGTAGTTGGCTTCATAATCTCTTGAATCCAATGTTGCAATAAGTTCTCCTTTTTTAACGGTATCTCCCTCTTCTTTTAAAAGTTTTGAAATTTGACCGCCTGCAAGGAAACTCAAATCCACTTGGCGAATTTCGATATTGCCATATAAGGTGAGGTCATTTGAGGTATCTTTTTTGCTTATTTTATAGAAAAATATACCTAAACCGGCTATTATAAGTATTAAAATTAACGCTATAATCTTTTTCTTCATATTATATTTTACCCCTTAACTTCGTTTAATAACGCTTGAATGTACGTTCTGACATTGTTTTTAATTATGTTTTTGTCTTCTTCGCTAAATTTTTCCTGCTTTAATAACTTTAGGGAAAACGCAGGCATAATCTTTGGAGAATTAATTTGCGAAATAATGAAAATAGTTTTAAATATAACATCCTTATCATCTGTTTTTTTATTAAATATAGCAGCAATAAGCTTTCTGATATAAACAAGCAAAGGTGAAGTTAATTCAATCCTTTGATGATGATGCTCTTGAAGCAAGAAGCACATCAAATCATTTGAAATAAAACCACCGTACATCATATCAACAGATTTATCCAATATTGTGTATAACAAATCGATTTGTTCTTTTTTAGATAATTTTTCAGGCTCAACTTCAAGATTTAAAAAGTTTTTGGCATATTCTGTCTGCTTTTGTATTAAATCATCCAAAATACCTTGATACAAGCCCTCTTTGCCACCCCAAAAATAGGAAATCATACAGATATTTGCATCGGCATCTTTGCAAATTTCTCTAATACCTACACCGTCATACCCCTTTTTAGCAAAAAGTTTTGTTGCAGATTTTAGTATTCTTTTCTTGGTTGCCGGCATTAAACGGGCACGCACGCATGTGCTTTCTGAGTTGCGTTGCAACTCTTTTTCGCTATTGCTCGATTTTTGTCCTCTGCCGACAATCCGATTTTCATCACTTCTAACTTCTGTTGGCATGCTTAATTCCACCTTATAAAACAATAAGTTAATATTGCCTAGTGAAATTATAAAACAATCGTTTGATTTTTGTCAATAATTTAGGACTCTTATGTAATTTTAAAAGCCGATAGCATTATGAGCTATCGGCTTTTTGATAGAAATAAATTATTAATTAAAACTTCTTAACCCATTGTTTTAACTCTTCTACTGATGGATTGGAATTTAATACATCTCCTTCAACAATTGTAGTGGTTTTTGAGACGCTTTGTTTTAAAGTATTTACAGTGTTTCCAAGTCCGCTTGAACCTGACGTTGCAAAGATAACAATTTTCTTCCCTGAAAAGTCATATTTTTCAAGGAATGTATGCACAACCTTCGGTGCAGTTCCCCACCAAATCGGGAAGCCTAAATATATCGTGTCATAATTTTCAATGGATAAATCTCCTGTAATTATTTCAGGTCTTGATTTTGGGTTGTTCATTTCAACTGATGTTCTTGAATTACTGTCATGTCAATTCAAATCAGCATTTGTGTATGCTTTTACAGGTTTAATTTTGTATAAATCACCGCCCGTTGCTTTGGCTAAATTCTCGGCAACTCTCTTGGTTGTGCCTGTTGCTGAAAAATATGCAACCAATATATTTTTATTTGCAGGAGTGGTGTCATTTACTTTTGTATTGTTATTAAGTGCAAAAACAACACCGGCACTAACGATAAGTAATCCTAAAATTATTAACACTTGTATTTTCAAAACCCGAAAAAATATTTGCTTATGAAAAAGTTTTGTATAAATAATAAAAGCCGAGAGTATAAAACTCTCGGCTTATTGTGATTGTCAAAATATTTTTAGCATAATTGTGCATCGCCAAAACCAAATTGCTCCAAACTTTCAGATTTTGCTTGAATGCAAATATATTGCAAATCGGTTTTTGATTCCATTGTTCTGACAGCTTCCGGAAGGACCTTAACACAAGAACCTTCTTTAACTTCAATAACTTCATTATCAAGTGTCATTGTACCTTCGCCTTTTATGAAAATATAAATTTCTTCATTTTGTATATGTTTATGATTAAACGGTAATTTAATTCCCGCAGGCATTGAACTGACAGAAATTTCGCAGCTTGTTAATTCTAATAAATCGTGTAAAAAGGCTTTTCCGTTTTCATAATTTTTACCTAATTCAGCCATTGTTCCAATTTCAACATTCTTAAAGTTTGTCATATTTTACCTCTTTCTTTTGCTTGATATCTAACTATTCACCTAAAAATTTTTATATCTTTTTTAAAAGATTTTCTAAAATATTTGATTCTTCTACTGACAGATTTTTATATAGCATATTGTTTAAATCTTCTGAAATCTTTTCAAATATCGGCTTAAAATCTTGCCCTTTTTCAGTCAAAACAATGTATGTATATCTGCTATCCTCTTGAGATATTTCTCTTTTCAAATAACCTAATTTTTCAAGTTTATCAACTAAAACCGTAACAGTAGGTCTTGTTCTGTGGATTCTATCTGCAATATCTTTCATTGTCATTTTATCATTTTGATAAAGACAAACTAAAATATCACCATGGCTAGGCACAAGCCCAACAGCACCGTTTTTATTTAGTTCATCAGTAATAAAACGATTACCATTTTCGTGAATTTTAGATATTAAAGATAACAAATTTCTCATAAAAGTATTATAGTTAGATATCTAATTATTGTCAAGTAATGTTTGAGGAACCCGGGGTTGCGATTTGTTTATGCAACGACGGACTTCGCCCTGTGATATTTAAAATTGAAACAGAATAACTAAGACAATTTAACAGGCATGTTTAAAAAGAAAAACATGCCTGTTGCTTTTTATTTCATAATATTAGATATTTGCCTTGTTTATTATAAACAGTAAAAGAATTACTTTTCTTCCCTTATCTTCTTTAATGTTTCATTTAATATAGTAGAACTTGTACCTTTTGTATAAGGGAAATATACCACTTGTACTCCTACTTTATTAAACTTTTCTTCCATCTCTTTCCAACTTGGAGAATTATACCAATCATCACCAACAAAGAGTACGTCAAAATGTAATTTTCCCCACATTTTATATTTGTCTAACTCTTCTTGAGGTATTGCGGCATCGACGTACTTACAATTTCTTACGATTTCTATTCTCTCTTCAAAAGGAATAACCGGATGTTTATGCTTATATTCAACTAACTTATCTACTGAAACTCCGACAATTAATTTATCGCATAAACCTTTTGCGTTTTTCAATAAATTCAAGTGTCCTATATGAAACAAATCATATACACCTGAAGTATAACCTAAAACCATTTTGCTACTCATAATTATTCTCCTTTTCTATATTTTTCAAAAACATTAATACATTTTTAATCCAAATAAGTCTGATTTCATAATTTTCCCCATATTTATGTTGTTCTAAGTAATTTGTATTTACATATAGCTCCAAAACGGACTATAAAGACTACTGCTTCCGTAACTAATACCATTAAAGCTATTGAATAAATATTCAGATGACCTGTAAAATATAGTGCAGCTAATCCGAGAATATGAACAATTGAAGCTAATATAACGCTATAGTTTGCAATATTCGAATAACCCATTGCACCTAATAACGGGTAGCCTACGAGAATTGCCGGAATATCAAAACTCGCTATTATACAGAATATTCTGAATATTTTATATGCGTTTTCCATTTCTTGCCCATAAAAAATGGTTATAATCGGTTTTGCCAAAATAAACATACAAGCACAAATGAAAAAATTTATAATTACGGCTATATTAAATATTTTTTTAAATGTTTTTATGTCCTTATTTTTAGCAACAAAAGGGTATAAGGCATTAGTTAGCGGATAACATAAACCGTTAATTGCCTGATAAATTTTTTCAGCAGCTACATAATAACCTACCATCACACTGGAGCCGATTAAACCTAAGCAAAAGCTGTTAGTATTTGTATAGGCTGAAACGGAAGCCCTTGATAAGAAAAACTCACTGCTGTATTTAAACTGTTTTTTTACGGTTCGCCACCTCGGAATATATAATTTTGCACCTAAATGCTTGATTGCAAAATACATACCGATTGCACCGGAAACTAAAAACCCCATAGAATTTAGTAACGGAACAATTATGTAGTCATCTGACTTTTTAACAAAAATGAATATTAATATTAAAAAAATAATTTTAGAAAGAATATTCAAAAATGTAATATATTTCATTCTCTCCATACCCTGAAAAAACCAGACGGGATATATTGCATTACCGACTACCATAAGGAAAGAAAGCATAAATACAAGCCAATTTTCGTGAAGTTTCGGTACAAAAATCATACATAGAACCAAAATAATAAAACTTATAACTAACAGACAAAACTTTATAAAAGTTACAGCACTGAAAATATTTGAAAGATTATTTTTGTTATGCCTGTTTACAGCTATTTCTCTCGTAGCAGACAATCCAAAGCCGTAATCGGTTAGTATTATAAAATATTGCATGAAAGCAAACGCAAAAAACACTAAACCAAATTTATCTACACCCAAAACTCGGGAAAGGTAGGGCAAGTTAATCAGCGGAATTACATAACTGACAATTTGCAACGCTCCCAATGATATGAAATTTTCTAATAATGTTTTCTTTTCTTTTTTCATGATGTCATTTAGAACTTGTTTCAGAGTTTATTTGCTTTCTTCGGTTAAACTATTGATAGCATCCACAACACCTTCACTTGTAAGACAATTATCAAATGTCTGCTTATTATCCAAACTCTTAATCCATTTAACAACTCTTTCACAGTTTTTACCGTCTTGGTACTTGTTAAATATATTATGAGTTTTTTTACGCTCATTAGCATAGTTGTCAATACCATTAGCAATTACAGCAACTTTTTCATATAATTCATTCCAGCTATATGCTTTTTCTCCCGGAGTTATTTCTTCGTAATCAAAATAGAATGCTCTATCATTTTTCAGGTAATCTTCTTTATCAAAAGCAAAGAAAATAATAGGTTTATTTGAATGCAAATAATCAAAATATATTGAGGAATAATCCGTGATTAAAAAATCTGTCATGGAAAGAATTGAATAAATATCTTGTTCAATATCGCTACCTTTGACAAAAATTATGTTTGAAAACTCATTATTTAAATTATCTAAGTCTTTTTGATGATAAAAATGTAATTTAACTAATAATACAACATTATATTCTTTCATTTTATTATTCAGAGTATCAAGTTCATCTATTAAAAATTTAGAAAAATCTATTTTACCTTCTTGTCTATGAGTTGGCATATAAATAGCAAGCTTGTTTTTTTCTTTTATTTTTCTCAATTTTTCAGTAAATGAGGTTTCTGCAGGCGATAAATAAAAAACATCGCATCTTGGTTGACCGATTATATCGACTCTTTCGGTTAATCCGTTAAAAGCGGATTCATATATTTTTGCGATAGTTTCCGAGGTTGCAATTGTTGAATAGTATTTATATAAAACTAATTGTCTTAGTTTTGCATATATAGGATGATTTTTCTTTTGATTTAAAGCTGTTATCTGGTCATCATTTAAAATCTTTTTCAAAGGCATCCCATGCCATAAGTTAATCATTCTTATTCCCAAACCGGCATAGTAATTTATGTCAATATGACCAACTGAAATGAACGCATATTTCGCAATTAACGTATACCAATAAGCCTTTAAACTATATGTTAATGCGACATTATATCCTTTATTTTTTACAATATTATATGTTTCTTTGTTATTTGTAATCCAAACAGCAGTTATATCCTTACAATATTTATTTACATATTCAAATAAATATTTTGGATTATCTGAATAATTTTTTCCGTACCAAGCTCCAAAAACCCAAACATTTGGATTTCTTATTATAAATTTTGATAATATGAATATAGGAAAATTTAATACAAATGTAAGTATATTCCTTAGCATAACATGTCCTTTCCAATAATACTTAATTAATTTAGACACTCAAATTCCAAAACGCTTAACAATTTAAACAAAATGTTTTGCGATTAGTAAACCGTTGATATTATTGCTTTTCTAGGATAAAGAATAATAAAAAACTTGTTCGCAATATTTTTTTACCTACTATACATTCAAGGATATCTGTGATAGCATGCTTTTACAGACTTAACCAAATATGCAAAACATTTTGTTTATTTTGTTTCACGATTAAAATATCTTGTAAGCTTTATTTATTAAGGTTTTTGGGGTTGTTTCTATAAAATAAAGTTATTATAAGAATAATCTATTGCGTCTTGGTCTATACCAATATATCTTAATGTTATTTGCGGACTTGAATGGTTAAAAATTTTCTGCAAAATGATAACATCTTTAAACTGTTGGTAATGGTGATAACCAAAAGACTTTCTCATAGAGTGTGTGCCTATTTTTTCTTCTAAGCCTGCGATTTTACACGCATTTCGTACCAAATTATATGCAGTTACTCTATCTAATCTGTTACCCCAATGCGATAAAAATAAAGGCTCTTCATTTTTTCTGTCTTTTATAAAATCTTCAAACATTGGTTTTAGTTTTGAATTTATCGGAATTTTTTAAATTTTCCTGTTTTCTTTTCCGTTAGTTGAATATATTTTTTGTTTCTTATATCTGCTACATTCAACCTTAAAATATCTGAAATCCTAAGTCCGCAATTTGTACCTAAGACAAATAGCAATAATTCTCGTTTGCCCTGTTTTAATAATATTTTTTCAACCTTTTCAATATCTTTTTTGTTCTTAATTGGTTCTACGGTTGTCATATTTTACCCCTTTCTTTTAACTAAACATTTTAAAGAAAAAGGCAAAACAATCGTATTTCTTTTGGGATTTTTCATATTACAGCATACCCGTCAGAATTATATTTTTGTTATTAATTTAAATTTATTATTTAATTATTCCTACTACATATTTATCTCCGGCTTTTAATATTTCTGATACAGAACTGCTACCTGAACCCTTTGCTATATTTTCTGCATGAACTTTAATATACCGAAATCTTCATCTGGCAGATTATATTGTAAATATTTTGTAATGAGAATAAAAAGTTAATATTTATTTATTTATAATTGTTTATAATATAGATATTGGTCTTTACAATAAATTTGGTAAATATACTTATATAAGAAAGTATTAAGCAATGAATAAATTTGATAAAAATAATATTAATAAAGTTGCATTAGTTCTTGAAGGAGGGGCATTAAGAGGTCTATACACAGCAGGAGTGCTGGATGTGTTTATGGAAAACGGCATAAAAATTGACACTATAATTGGGGTTTCTGCAGGTGCTTTGTTCGGGATAAATTACAAATCAAAACAAATAGGAAGAGCTTTAAGATATAACCTAAAATACGCACACGATAAAAGATATATGGGTATGTATTCTCTAATTACCACGGGTGACATTATGAACAAAGATTTCTGTTTTAACAAACTTGTTTATGAGTTAGATCCATTGGATTTTGAGACTTACAATAATTCAGATACCAATTTTTATGCGGTAGTTACCAATGTTGAAACAGGACAAGCTGAATATATTGAGATTAAAGACGCTGAGAAAGATATGGAATATCTGAGAGCATCCGGTTCAATGCCATTTGTATCAAATTTAGTTGAAATCAACGGGAACAAGTATTTAGATGGAGCTGTTAGCGATCCTATTCCTCTAAAAAAAGCTATTGATATGGGTTTTGGAAAGATAATTGTTATTCAGACACGACCTGCTGATTATACTAAAACAAAATCCCGGCTGCCATTCGGATTTGTATATAAAAAGTATCCAAAATTCGTTAAAACTGCTAATGAGGCATATTTAAAATATAACGAAACACTCAACTTAATTAAACAATATGAAAAAGAAGCCAAAATATTAGCACTTAGACCAAGCAAAAAAATAAGAATGAGGAGAGTTGAAAAGAATTTAAAGAAATTACAGGCAATATATGATGTTGGGATTAAAGATTGTAGTGAAAATCTCAAAAAAATAAAAGAGTATATTACTCAGAATACAAATTGCAGAAGTTAATATAAATTTATTGATAAATTAACTTTATAATAAAATTTAGATGTAAATAGCATATATAATCAGCTTGTGAAAGGTAGGAAGAATGCTTCGTTCAAAATTTGGAAAAATTATTGCTTTAATAATTGGATTACTTGTATTATGCGGTATTATTTTATACACTTTTTATAATAATAAAAGCAACGATACCGGTCTTTCCGAAATACCAAAGGAACAGGCTTATGATGACAATTTAGTTCAAGAGCCTTCAGATAAAAACGAACAAGTCAAAGATAAAATTTTAACACCGGTTCAAAAATATTATAAAGATTATCTTGAACAGGATGAGCTTAGTTTTTTAAACAAAGCAAAATCTTCTGAAAATAATGATTTAGAGTTCAATAAATTGCAAATGAAATTTATAAAAGCAACAGATACTCTGAACGAAAAATATAGTGGAAATATAGATACTAAGGACACTTATTATCAAAATAATTGGGTAAAAATATCTTGTATTGAGGGAATATATTTTTATTCTGTTAATTCAGAATATTTGCAGGAAAAATTCGGTAAATATTTATCTCCGGCTTACAATGAATGGCTAAAATTTACTGTCAAAAGAGAAACTGTTATGCAAGATGGAGGACTATCCATACCGACTGATAAGTTAAGAGAATACATTATATTCCTTGAAAAATTTACGGAACAGTATCCTGAATTTGTTTTAATAAATGATGTTAAAGATATACTAGAAAGTTACCTTATGACATATTTAGAGGGTATAGATAATTCTCCGATTTTTGATAAATGGAATACCCGAAAAATGAAACCTGAATTCAAAACCTCTTATGAAAAGTTTTTGTCGGAAAACAAGGATTCTAAATACTACCCGATGGTTGAAGAATTGTACAATAAATCCCGAGAAAACGATTTTACTTGGGACAGAGATTTTGATCAGTGGCTTTATGAATATCATAAAAAATATTTTGCAGATTAGACAAAATGTCAATCAGATAAAACAAAAAAGAATAACAGTTCCCCTAAAGAACTTAATAATGAGTTTTGCATAGGGGAATTTTTATTTTTCAGAGATAAATTTTACCAATGAATATTTAAAACCCCTTTTCTCTAATTCAAGATTATACTTATTGGAAATTTTTTCATATTCCTTATTTCTGACTATTGCTCTTGAATTTGAATTAAATATTTTATTTGAAATATCCATTGAGTCATCATCTGTTGAAACATAATTTGCTTTTTCACCGTAATAAAGAACGGAATACTTCCTTGGACTATTTACAACATAGATATCGTGATGTAAATCTTTTTCTTGCTGTGCAAATTCTATTAAATCATTTTGACCGAAAGAGTAGTCAATATTATAAAACGATTTTGTGCCAAATGCAGCAAAAATAGTTATAAAACATATATAAGTCATCCAAACACCAATATATTTTTTCTTTATTGTAAACAACAATAGTGAAATCGATGTTATTAATGAGAGAAATACGATAAACCATTTTACTCCTTGCACACTAGAATATAATTGAGCAGGAAGAAAATATTTAGTACAATATGCCGCAATCGCAATTAATAAAAATACTCCTCCTAAAATGTATGACGTAATATTTATTGATTTTGTATATTTATTTTTATAAATATGTTCAATAGCAATGTGTGCAATTATATATGCTAAAAACGTATAAATTGGTAATATGTATGTGATGAGTTTTGTCGTTGAAGAAGACAAAAACAAAAATGTGAACCCAAATGCAATTATATTAAACCACAAGAATTTTTGTTCGTTCGTCAAATCGGACAAGCTAATTTTTCCCCTGTGAAATATTTTTTCTGAAATAACACCAATCAAAGGGAAAATATATGGGAATGCTCCCCACAATATTGCTACTATATAGTAATAAAATGGTCTCGCCCGATTAATCTCATTTGCAGAAAAAAATCGGCTTATATGATGTTTCATTATATATTCATTAAAAAATAACGGATCATATTGATTTAGCATAACAATATGCCACGGTAATGTTATCAGCAAAAATAAAATAATACCGGGAATCATATATAAAGGTCTAAAACATTGCTTGAATGTTTTATTAAATAAAGTTACGCAAAACATTATTCCAAAAGGGATAACAAATCCGGGAATTCCTTTTGCCATAACCGCCATTCCTGAAAAAATATAAAAAAGCCACCAGAAATATTTCTTGTTTCTGTCTTGTACAAACTGTGTTAAGAATCCACACAAAACAGATAAACCTATTAGAGAAGTAACTATAATATCAAGTATTGCAAATCTTGATAATATTGTAAATTCAAGTGAAGTTGCCAAAATTAAAGCTGAAATTAACCCGAATTTACGAGAAACTATTTTCTTCCCTGTAAAATAAACCCCAAGGGTTAATATTAAGGCATACAATGCACAAGGAAAACGTAAAGTAAATTCATTTATTTTACCAAATAATCCAAAGGACAAACACTCACTCCAAAAATATAAAGGAGGCTTTTCAAAGAAATAATCTCCATTAAGATATATAGTTAGATAATCTTTTGATAAGAACATATCTCTTGCGATTGAAGCATAACGGGTTTCATCTACATCCATTAGGGAGTAAGAACCTATCCCAAAAAAGTAAACCGCTATACATACTACAAGCAAAATAAAAATAGATAGTACGTCAATATATTTATTTACAAAATTTTTCATAATCCATCCATTTACAAGCTACTTTAACAACAATACATTTATTCTACAAATCCTCATTTCGAATATTTAAAACTTTTTCATCCTTCAACTTTAGAGGTAAACCAATTTCACGTTCAAGACTTGCAGCTGTTATGTTGTAATTTAGTACTGCATTATAAAAATCAAGACGAGCATTCAAGTATGTATTTTCACCATCTTTAAGCTCAATTGCAGTACCAACACCTGCCTTATATCTGCCGGTAACTTGTCTGTATTGTTCTTTTGCCTGATCTAAAGCAAGTTTTGCAATTACAATAGCTTCCCTGTCAGTTTCTAATTCCAGATAATTCTTTTTGACATTAAAGTAAACTTCATGTTTAATATCCTCATACTGGGCTTTTGCTTTGTTATATTGTGCTTTTGCTTCATCAATCTGTTTTTTTGCACGCCATATATTGAATGAACTATAGTTTAGCCCGACTCCAACCTGTCCTGAACGAATATCATAATCATTACCCAAACCATATCTAAAACTTCCATACACGCCCAGATTTGGAGTAAATTCTCTTCTTGATGCCCTCAAATTCATATTTGCGGCATCAGCATTTTTCTTCGCTGCAATAAGCTCAGGTCTTACATCAAATGCTATTTTTATTGCACTATCTTCTGTTACATCAAATAAATTAAGTGTAAGTTGATCAGAAAGTTCATAATTTGTATATTCAGGCATACCCATTATTTTAGATAACTGAACCTGTGCTACATCTAAAACATTTTTAGCTTTTATAAGATTAAGTTTTGCTTTTCCTAAGTTGTATTCAGCCGTAACTACATCAATTTTAGGCTTGGTTCCGTAGCGATAAAATCCCCATGCCTGATCTAATTGTAACTGAAAATCAGCAACAGTATCCTCGTACACTTTAACTTGTGCCTGTGCAAAAAGAACATTATAATATGTCGCTTTGATATTATAAATTACAATATTGATATTTTCTTTTGTATCTTCCTTATTTGCTTCGTATAATCTCTTTGCCATATCAGCTGTAGCTTTTGTTTTTCCAAAATCAAATATAAGCATATCGGCAGAAAGTGATGGAACATAGCCCATTGTTCTATACTGACTCGTTGAACCACCGCCATAAGGGCTACCACCAATGTAGCTGTCTCCACTTCTTGAAACATCCACGCCTGCACTAATTACAGGAAAATAATTTGCCCATGCCTGCCCTATTTTAGACTTATAAACTTCTTCATTATACAACGATGCCCTAATTGACGGATTATACTTAATGGCATTTCTTATGCAGTCTTCAAGAGTAAAGACAGAATGAACATCATTTGTATATGGAGGTTGTTCTGCCGTATTATTTTTTTGTTTTGCCGGCTTTGTTTGAGTAACGTTTGTTACTTGCGTGTTATTTTTATTCTTTTTAAATGAAAATGCCTGAACAGTGTTAGCAGAAGCAAACACAAAACAAGATATTATCATTATACTTACAAACTGTTTTTTAGTTAATCTCATATTTTTCATCTTCCTTATTGTTGAAATACTTGTCAACGATATCCTGAATTATTACATAAAATGCCGGAGTCAAAACAGTACCTATAGTTGCCGCTACAAGCATACCCCCGATAACCGTTGAACCTACTGAAATACGGCTGTTTGCACCGGCACCGGTAGCAAACAGTAAAGGTAATATACCCAATATAAATGCAGCTTCAGTCATCATAATTGCTCTAAACCTTAAAAGGGAAGCTTTTATAGCAGCTTCAGGAATTGTTAAACCATTCGATTCATGTTCTTCCTTTGCAAATTCTACAATCAAGATGGATTGTTTAGCTGCAAGACCAATCAACGTAATCAGTCCGACCTGAGAATACAAATCCAAAGACTGTCCCATCATTAACTGGAATATTAATGCTCCTACAATGGCAACCGGAGAAATTAAAAGTACCGCAACCGGAATCATCCAACTTTCGTATAAAGCTACCAGGAACAAATATACGAACAGCAATGCAAATCCCACAACAATTCCGGTCTGACCTGACGATTCTTTTTCCTGCAAAGAAGTTCCTGACCATGCGTAGGTGTAATCATGCGGCAAGTTTTTCTTTGATAAATTTATCATAGCCTTCATTGCGTCTCCGGAAGACTTACCGCTTGCAGGAGAACCTTGTATTTGAGCAGATCTGAACTGATTAAATCTTGTAATAGAAACCGCACCAACGGTATGTTTCGGTGTAATCATTGTCATGATAGGAACAGGTTGTCCTTTTGTATTTATAACAAATATTTTATGCAAATCTTCAATTTTATTTCTATAATCACCCTCTGCCTGCATAAATACTTTAAATACTCTGCCTAGTTTATTAAAGTCATTAATATATGCGTATGATAATGTTGACGCTAATGTATTATGAAGTTCTGAAATATCAACACTTTGAGCCAGAGCCTTTTCATAATCAATATCTAACTGATACTGAGGAACATTAGCCTGAAACTGTGTATATACGTTTTGTATCGCAGGATCCTGATTAGCCTTTGCTATAAATTCATTTGCAAATGCAGCAAGATCTTGTACACTTGCATTACCTGTAGACATAAGCTGATATTCAAAACCTCCTGCCATACCCAAACCATCTATTGCAGGTGGCGAAAGCGTAAATATTGAAGCTTCCGTAATATCCGCCGTACGCTTATATATTTCTGTCATAATTCCTGTGTGTGAAAGGTCTGTCTGCTTGCCCTGAACCATACGGATTACACGGTCTACAGGACCAACTTTCCTTTCGCCCCACTCTTTTAATATTGTAATTATAGTTGCCTGATTAGAAGGACCCATGCCGCCGAATGCAACAATTCTTTCTTTATCAATACCCTCAATGCCGTCTATTGCTTTAATAAATTTTTGGCACACTTCTTCGGTTCTGTTTAATGAGGCTCCATCAGGAAGCGTTACTACTGATATCAGCATTCCCTGATCCTCATCCGGAATAAATCCTGTAGGAATAACTTTAAACAAACCTAACATCAAAAGTACAGCTGCCACATACACTATAATTGTTAGTTTTTTGTTATACACAAACTTTTTGACAAGTTCTATGTAATAATTGGTTAATTTATCAAAATACTTATTAAAAATAGCAAGACCCTTATTCATATATTCATTAGCTATATTCAGATATTTTTCTGCCATTTTTAATAAAGAAGGTTTGTGATTTTCTTTCTTTTTTGCAGGTTTCAGCAAAATAGAACACATCGCCGGAGAAAGTGACAATGCACAAATTGCAGAAACTGCGATTGAAACTGCAATACAAACAGCAAATTGTTTATACATTGTGCCGGATAGTCCGCTCATAAAACACATCGGAACAAATACTGCCATAAGAACAGCTGCCATCGCAACAAGAGAACCACCAACTTCACCCATTGTGATTTGAGTTGCTTCAAGTGCCGATTTACCTTCTTCTATATGACGTTTTACATTTTCTATCACGACAATAGCATCATCTACAACAACCGCTACCGCAAGCACAAGTGCAAACAATGTTAACAAATTCAATGACATTCCCAATGCCTTTAAAGCAATGAATGTACCAATTAATGATACAGGTATCGTTACACAAGGAATTAATGTCGCTTTAAAGTCACCTAAGAATACAAATATAATCAAAATTACGATTAATGAAGTTAAAAGGATAGTGAATTCAACTTCGTCCATTGATTCATTAATAAATGTTGAACTATCCATCATTATATCAATTTTTAAAGAATCAGGCAGTGTCTGGGAAAGTTCATCTATTGTTTTATAAATATTATTACAGATTTCAACCGTATTTGCACCAGGTAAAGGCATTACTTGCATTAAAGCAGCAGGTTTTCCGGAAACTATACCAAACATTGAATATGATTTAGCACCCAATTCAACTCTTGAAAGCTCTTTAAGTCTTATTTTTGATCCGTCTGAATTTGAACGAATGATAATATTTCCAAATTCTTCAGGGGTTTGAAGTCTGCCTTTTGTAAGCAGTGATAGTTTCAAACTTGGATTGGCATCTGTAGGAAGATCACCTAATGCACCTGCTGAAAGCTGTATGTTCTGGTTTTGAATAGCATTTCTGATTTCGGAAATAGTAACTTTATAACTCGCAAGTTTTGCCGGATCAAGCCAAATACGCATACTGTAATCATCTGCACCAAATACGTTTACAGATCCAACTCCGTTAATTCTCTTTATTGCATCTTTGACGTAGATATTAGCATAGTTTGTTAAATCCAGCTGATTCCACGACTCATTGTCAGAAGCAAGGTTTAAAATAATAGCACCGGCACCGCCAACTTTATTCTCTGCGGTTAACCCTTGCTGCATAACTTCTTGCGGTAAAAGTGCCTGCACTTGTTGAAGTTTATTCTGAACATTCATCAGGTTTACATCATTATCAGTTCCTGTTTTAAAAAATATTGTTAATGAATAAGCCCCATCATAACTCGTTGAGGACATGTATATCATATCCTGAACCCCGTTAAGTTGTGATTCCAAAAGTGAAGCTATTGAAGATTCTATAACCGCAGCACTCGCACCCGGATAACTTGCTGATATTGTAACCTGGGGCGGTGTAATATTAGGATACTTTTCCTGTTGCAGACCAAACAACGAAAGTAAACCTAAAATTACAATCAATGCCGATATTACAACAGCAAATCTCGGTTTCTTTATGAAAAAATATAAATCTTTCTTATTTATTGCCATTCTCTTTCCTTTATATTTTACTATTTTTGTTTGAAATCATGTTTACATGTCAACTTAATAGGTTTAGACTTATTTGACACTGTTATTTTTCTTTTCAATTTTTTCTTCTTTATAAGGTATCGTTTTTATAGCCTGACCTGATTTATAAATATCCTGAATACCTTTCATTACCACAACATCGTCATACGAAAGACCGTCCTCAACTATCCAGTTATTTTCATAGTTTTCGTTTACTACAATATCTTTCTTAACAGCTTTTCCATCTTTAACTGTCCAAACATAATAACCTGTACCAACATCAGTCTTTGTTGCGGATTGCGGTATAAGCATAACCTTGAATGGCTTGTTAACTCTTATTGTTACGTTAACATAGTCACCGGGAATCAAAAGTTCATCCGGATTTTCAAATACAGCTCTCATTGTAACCGTACCTGTATTTTCATCAACTTTATTATCTACAAACTCAATTTTTCCTTCTATTTCATAAGTAGAACCATCAGAAAGACCTAATAGAACAGATACTAAATTATCGTCACTTGGAGAATCATTCTTTTTATCCTTAAAAAACTTTTTTAGCTCTATGAAGTCACTACTTTTTAACGGGAAAGTTACTTTCATCGGATTTGTGGTATATATTTGAGCTATTACACCGGATGAAGGAGTAACATAGTTGCCGACAGAAACATTTGCTTTACCTATTCTGCCATCCATTGGTGATGTTATATTTGTATAACTCAAGTTCAGGCTGGCTTTATTCATGTCAGATACAGCCCCGTCCAAAGCTGCTCTGTTTTTATTTCTTTGCGTAAGGGCATTATCATAATATTCACGGCTTACCAAATCATCTTTCAATAACTGTTCAGCACGTCTTAAATCTGTTTCTGAATTACTATAAACTGCGGAATTTTCATTTACTCTCGCCCTTGCTGTTCTGGCAGCCAAAGCATATTCTTCAGGCTCAATCAAAAATAATCTTTGACCTTTCTTAACTCTGTCCCCTTCCTGAAAATATCTTTCCTGCAACCAACCACTGACACGGGCAATTACATCTACGGACTTTTGAGCTTCAATACGTCCTGTAGTACTATATGTAGGATAAATTTCTTTTGACACAGGACACGCAACTTCAACCGTTTTTGGCTGAGACATAATATAAGAAGTTAATAACCCTGTAACAAGTGTCTTACCCTGATTCCACATTATTGGTACAAGAATTACAGCCAAAATACCAGCAGTAATTCTTGTCTGCTTAGATTTCCAATCTATTTTCATACCCTTTTCCTATTCTTTTATAACAACACACTATAATTTTACCATGAAAAAACTATTTGGCATAATATTTACCTACATAATACTCAACATATAACCTGAATAAATTATGTCTATATAATTTGGCTTGTAACCACTACTCCCGCTATTTTATATCATTGTTAAGAATATAAAAACAGTACAATTAAACTCACAACGTATGTCATGATCTGAACAGCAGTATAATATTTTCTTGTTTCATATTTAACAAGTTTTCCTATTATGAAAGGTGCAATTACGCATAAAAATAAAACTATGCAATACAAATTCGGATTTACAATCAATCCATATATTAGAACAAGGCTTATAAAACCTAAATACATAATCATGCTTCCGGCCACAGTATATCCAAAAACTGCCTTGTTCTTTGGTAGTACAAAATCATGTAAAAGCCCGATTAACAGTACAACTATTGCTATTATATTTACAATTATTGCCGATAACTTTACTATATACATATATTCTCTTTCCTCTCATCCGCAGGAACAAGACTACTCAAAAATTCATTTACGGTATTCATAACGAAATCTTTTTCGTTATCGTACAAAATCATATGATAACTGTCATTAAGTTCAACGTACTTTTTAATCTCTGAAGAAATCCCGTCCAGAACAACTTTTGCTCCCTTTGGGCTTGATAAATTATCATATTTTGAATGGATACAAAGCACAGGACAACTAACCTTTTTAAGATTTTGTCTTACATTTTTTGATAGTTTGAGAAGTCCATCCACACAATTCAGAGGATAATTATCCATGCCAATATCAGCTTTTGCTGTAATTTTTGCTAAACTTTTTCTTGTTCTTTCATTTTTTACGCCAAAGCAATCGTCTTCCGGAAAAGTATAATAAAATCTTGTAATGGTGCTTAGTGCGAAGGGTAACAATGATATAGTCCAAGGAATACAAAAACCATCCAAAAATAAAGTCGTAGAAAGTGCCACGACTCCGGTAATATCACTATTATGTTCTGCCAAATAGACGGCCATCGATGCCCCAAGACACAGACCCGAGACGAAAAACTGGTTGTAATTATTCCTTAATTCATCGTATTTTTCCTGTGCAAAATTACACCAATCCAACCATGTAACAGTTTCTATTCCGCTAATTTTTTCACCATGTCCCGGAAAAGAATAGCAGAACACATCGTAACCGTTTTTAAACAAAAAATCACCGTATTTTCGCATCTCAAACGGACTACCGGTTAGCCCATGAAATAACAAAACAGCTTTTTTATTTTGTTTATCCGGCAACTCGGCATGGAGTAACTCAAAGTCTATACTGTGCGTCACTACGACAACCTCGTAAACAACTGATCAAGCAAGCTTAAAGCCATATCTATTTCCGCATAGGTTATTGTAACAGCAGGAACCAATGTTATTGAGTTATTATAATGGCTTCCTTTGTTCAATATTAATCCGCATTTTTTGCCGTTGTAAGTTAAGTCACCTTTCAAACCTTCAGCTAAAATATCATGGAGTAATTTTGGATCAGGAGTATAACCATCCTCTGTTACACATTCTATTCTCAAAGCCAAACCTAAACCGTCAACATGACCTATACGTTTATGGCGTTTTTCCAATTCTTTTAATCCATCTAAGAAGTATTTACCTTTAGCGGCAACATCGCTTTCGAAATTACCATCTTCAAATGTACTCATAACTTCATAACCTGCTCTCATACCGATAGGGTTATTACAGAATGTTGAATGAGTTCTGCCATTCGGCCATACTTCCGGACTGATTAATTCTTCTTTAGCCCACATACCGCCAAGCGGATTTAATCCGTTTGTTAATGATTTACCAAAAGTAATAACATCAGGCTTAACATCAAAATGTTCAATAGCCCACAACTTACCTGTTCTGTAAAATCCCATTTGGATTTCATCATCAACAAACAAGACACCAAAATCGTCTAAAACTTTCTTTAATTCTTTAAAGTATCCTTTTGGAGGTACAATATATCCGCCTGAACCCTGTACAGGTTCTACAAAGAATGCACCTAAAGAAGCTTCTTTTGAAGAATGATCATACAACCCTGCACAATTATCTTCAAAATCACGTCTCAACTGTTGAACACAATAATAATTACAAGAATCACATTTCTTTCCGTAAGGACATCTGAAGCAATATGGATAAGGAACGAAATGAGCTTCTTCAGAGAAATGACCAAAAGGTTTTCTGTATCTGTAACCGGCAGTCAAACAGCTGGCACCCAATGTTCTGCCATGAAAACCTCCGTAGAAAGAGAACATTCTGCTCTTATGTGTATAATTTCTAACAAGTTTCAGAGCATCTTCTATAACCTGAGAACCGCCAACATTGAAATGTACACGTCCTTTTGTGCCAAATCTTTTTATATTTGCTTTTGCAATTTTTTCTGACAATAAAACTTTATAATCATACTGGAAATGTGAAGAAATTTGCGGTAAAGTATCTATTTGGTTTACAACTGCATCCCTAATTCTTTTATTTTTATAACCTAAATTACAAGATGCAAACCACATTTCTAAATCAAGAAACGGTGTGTTTTCTGTATCATACATGAAAACGCCGTTACAATCCCTAAATACTTTAGGTACGGGTTCTGCATGGATTTTATCGCCATAAGTACAATATTCTTTATCAATACGCGACAACTCTTCATCTGAGATATCCAGTCTTGTTTCATTGATATCTGCTTGACTGTTAATGTTCTTTAAATTTGTTACAAGTTCTTTTTCTAGTAATACCATATTCTCATCCACTTATACTTACTTTAAGTCACACTGATTAAATATATCTATTTAACGTACATATAATATCATGAAAAGAATTAAAATGCGAATGTTTTATTTTATTTTCTTTACAATACTTATGTAAATTCTTAGACGCAAACAGCAAATCCGCCTTTGATGCAATACACAAATCACTTGTCCCATCACCTATATAGCAAAAACTGCTTTCTTTAACTTTTTGACATTTACACATTCCTGCTTTTTTGTCACAATTCTTATTATAATATGGAAATTCAATACTAAATTTACCTTCATTATAAATTAGTTTGTTTGCATAATATGGGATATCCAAATTATATCGCTCCAAAATTCTTTGAATAAATAAATCAAATCCGTCACTAAGAATAGTTAATTTAATATTTTTTGACTTTACATAGTTAACAAAATCTAAAAAATAATCATCAATTTCAATTGCATTAATATAATCATCCAACTGTTTTTGTGAAACTTTGTTCAGCAAACCAACCTGTATGACCGCATTTTCTCTGGATGAAATTTTACCTTCAACCCAAAGCTTTTCTGAATCCACCCAATTTTTAGAAGCATACATTTCAAAAAATTTGTTTACGGAATCTTCTTTTGTTATAGTTCCGTCAAAATCACAATATATTGTTTCAAAATTTTTCATAACTAAATTATACAATAAAATTTTAGAATGTTAAAAAAAATTAGTTTTTAATTTAGCACAAAAAACTGCCTAAGTTTTGTCCTTAGTAATTCGTAATTTTTATTTTTGAAACTATAACAGATATATTATTGTTTACTCAACATCATAGTTGATTTTTTCTGCAAATATCTATATAAAATTCTATTTGCAATATCAGGCGGAACATTTATAAATTCAATTCCTGCTCTATCTCCGCTTGTATTTATAACTTTCGAGTTTAAAGTAACATCTATATCTTCAAATACTATTCGTATATTCGTCATATCACCTACCTGCAAATTAGCATCATTTTTAATTAACGCACCGGTAGCTGATAAATCGTATATTTTGAAATTTGATCTCAATTCAGTATCTTGTGAAGCATCAAATCTTACAGATGTACGTTTTGTTTCTTCTTTATAATTTTGTTTAACCAACTGATTATATTTGTTAATATTATCAATTAATTCTTTGCTATCTTTTCTGCTGCGGTTTACGAAGTTTCCTTCACTCTGGTAGCCGTTAGCCAACATATCAAAATCATTTCCGACTGCAGGTGCAGTTGTTTTCATATCAATAGAATCACCCATACTCAGAGCAAAAGAGCCTGTTTTTTCCGTATACAATTGTGTATCAGCATCTCTTAGTCTGCGTCTGAAATCATTATCTACTGTCATTTTTTTATTTGCATTGGAGAATTCTGCATAATCCTTAATATAACCGTCTTTTACCGACAGGTCAGAATTTTTTGTATCAATGTACGCATCATCAGCATATATCGTATTCAAAACAACTCCTCTGTCCTGTGGATTGTTGTTGTTTACTGATACAACAGCATTTTTTACTCTATAATCATGATCTGTTATCAGATTATCAGGATTAGCAAATTTTTGTTCTTGTTCAACAGGTGTTTGAACATTATAATTAGTTCTTGTAGCTGTTGTTGTATTTTCTTCTACAAACTCCTTACTTACACCTTTTATATCCAACACAATAGGTTTGCCTGTCCCGTATGAGTTAAGCCCCTGGGCTTCATAAACAGTATCACCATTAAGTCCAAGTTGTGCATCTGTGTATGTATTATCAGTTGAACGATATCCGTTTGTATTTTTTAACGTTTCTACCGAAGACGATTTAGCGTTTGCCGAATTTACATAAATATTATCTGCCATTAAACTAACATCTGCAATTTGTCTGCCGTTTTCATCAAATTCGCCTTCACCTTTATTTCTGCCTTTCACATAAGCAGAATATATCTTTAATGTAGACTCGGCATTATCACCACCGTTAGCATCAAGAACTTCTATTTCAATAGATTGAGGTACAGCTGCATTTTCACCTGCAGTACCTATATCGTCGTGAGGATATAAAATATCCTCAAAGCCTAATGCATTACCACCAATATTGTATATTGTTAAATCTTTTCCGGTTTCAAGTATATGTAAATCTCCGCCGGAAGTAATTTGATTAATTGAAGAATTTGTAGAGTTTGTAAAATAAATATCTCCACGTTTTGATATTAAGGCATCAATATATGTCGGATTATTTGAATTTGATTTAATATCAACATATACATCATTTTCTGATTCTATTGCAATTTTTCCACCGTTATTGGTTATAGTGTCCTGATTGATAACAATTCTCTCATCCGGAGTACCAATTGTATCACTGGCAATCATGGATATATTTTGACCTTTTATTGGAGAATTATTTCCGGAAGCATTCAATATAGAATGTCCTTGGAAATATGTATCATCGTCAGGAGTTGGACGCATGTCTTCAATATCCCAGTCAGCTGCGGTCAACATTACATCTCCGTCAGAATCTATATCCTTAATATTCAAATCTGAATCTTTTGCTCTCAAATTGATTACTCGTTTGTCGGAACTTGTATTATTTTTAGCTGTTGCAGTAACATTACCGCCTATATTTACATTAATAGAATCGGTAAAGTCTCTTGTTGAAGCATCAATTCCAACTTTAGCATTTGGATTTGAATTTACGCCAATATCCCCATCTACAACGTTTATAGTCAAATCTTGAGAAGTTGTGAAATTAGGGATATATATACCTTTAACAAATAATTCGGCACGATCAGCGAAATTTACACTGGAATGGTTTGATATTGTATTATCAAAAATACCATTTATAATATTACCATTTGTTTGAGAAACATTTATATCACCGGTATATGCCAATATATCTTTATATAATGTTATATTACCGTTTTTATTTGTAATATTTATATCTCCAAAATTAGTAACTGTAGAATTAAAATTAATACCTCCGTCTGAGTCAATATTCACAGTATTACCATTAATTCCTGCATCCCAATTCTTATGGTTGACTTTTGTATAATCTGCACCACCTTCTTTATATAATTGACCAAAACTCGAAACATTTACGATACTTGAAACATTTATTACTTTATCGGTATGGTTAACTATATCAATAGCACTGGCACCTTCTTTTGTTGAAACATTCGCAGCGACCTTACCTTTTTGTAAATCCAATGTTACCGCACCTATAGAGTCTTTTATTCCAAATAAGTATATTTGACCGTCTTTATATATTGCTTTAATATTATTTCCTTTGCTGTCACCCAAATATGGCGTAGCACCAAGATTAATCATGTTAGTTTCACCTGTAGTCGGATCAAGGACAAGATTTTCTAACATATCTTTTGTTATTTCAAGCTTTCTTTCTTTGTAGCCGGCAGTAATATTACCCTTGATATCAGCATCATTTGCCGTCAAACGAATCAGATTTCCGGCAAACAAAACATCTTTATCATCCATAAAGAATTCCCCGTCAGCCATGATATAAATATCACCATTAGTAGCTACCAGATGTTTACTTCCTGAACTTACACTGGATAATGCTGTTATATCACCGCTTTCGTTGTATATGTCAAGCTTTCCGCTGGTTAATATCGGTCTTTGCATTGTGATATCAGATTTCTGAACATTATTTGGAATGTTAAGTGTCTTTGCAAACGGATTTAGTACATCATAATAATTCGTTATTTTTATATCACCATTTCCGCCAATTCCATCGCTAACGTAGTGAACTCCTTTATTTGTACCGATTACCTTATCTTTAACATTCAAGTAATCAGAATAACCTTTTCCGTTAATTATTAAACCATTATGTTTACCATCACCAAACATTACTGAGTTTAGGATAATACTTCTTGTAGAATAGTTGTCTATAGTGAGAGCCGGACTGTCTACGTTAAATTCACCGCTTCCTGTGATATCCTTCGTATCATCAATATCTCCGCTTATATAAATTCCTGAAGCTTCCGCAGACATATCTGCTAATTCAATATAATAAGGTACATCAATATCTGTTGCTTTTGCTATTTTTATCAATTCCAAATTATTTGTTTGAGTATCGGAATTCTTTTTTAATAGATCCTTTTCATGTTCATTAACTTGTCTTTCTTTCTTTAATTTATTCAATTCATCCTTTAATAACGAATCTGCCCAAGCCAGAACGTCCACTTCGGTCATAGTTTTTGAACCTGATGGTACTGTCTCATCAGGGAGTGTTATTGTAGGTACAAGAATGTACTTTCCGTCATACACATTATATTTACCCTTTGGTGTTTCAGATAATTTATTTCCTATTATTTCAAGATTATCCGTTAATATTTTTATTTGTGTTTCAGTTAAGTTTTTATATGTATCAGTATCCTTGCTTTTGATAAATTGATCCATTGGCTTAATATTGGCTTCAGTAATTGTAGGCTCAATGCCATCAGTATAGAATTTTTCATTTTCTTGTTCAATTTTTGCTCTTATATCTTTTACATAATCAATATATTCCTTAGTAATTGTTTCATAATCGACAGAGCCTGCGTTATTATCAATTAATGCCTGTTTTACCAAAGCTTTATATTCATCATTACCTATTTTTTCAAATTCATCCAAAGATTTATGGGTATACTGAGATAACTCAGCGTTCATATCTTTAATATTAGTAATTGCTTCTTCAATTGTCTCAATAATTTTGGTTTGTTTACCAATATCCTTATTGAGTGTTTTTATCTGATTATTAATTTCCTCAATTCTGGCTTCCAGAATTCTTATGGTATGGCTCTTTAAGTCTTCACCTTGGTCGTCAACATCTTCCGAAATTTTATATCCGTCAGAATCAAATCCTTTCAACGTTGATAAATCAATCATACCGTCAGAAGTTATTTTCATATATTTATTATTTCCGTCACCTGCGGACATTTCTCCATCAAGAACTAATTTGTTGCTGAAATTCTTGGCAATTGATTGGCGATTGCCTCTAACGGTAATAGGAATACCTAACAAGCCATAGCTTGTAGATCTATACGAAATTTCCGAACTGATTTTTTCCTCGCCGACATTATATGCAATATCAATATCTTTCTTTGAAGCTATTTGAGCATTAGCTGCTACAGATAACAGATTATTGTAAGCTCTGGATAATGCTCCGTCTTGAGTAGAAGTCGCAATTGCCGCATCAACTTCCGTACGAGCATATTGACTCAAATCGTTATTTGAACTGTTCATGAAATTTATATCTACAAGGCTGCCGGCGTTAACAGTACCCTCGTTGTTAAGGGTATTATTGATTGTTAATGCTAAATATGATTTTGCTACAGGTTCACCTGCAAAATGAGATGCATTTGCATAAGTTCTTGTATGTAATGTATTGTTTGAATCAAAATCAAATATGGCAGATTTTTTCGCTGATACAGATGAATTTTTATCTATAGATATCTTATTTGTATTTTCCGTATTCAAAGTGGTTGTTGCTTTTGGAATCGCAACGAATCCGGAACCTGACGAATCTATTTTTTGCTTAAAGTTAGAATCTGTATTAACGACTAATTGAACGTCATTATCTGAGTTAATTTCAGTGTTATTTTTGAGTTCGATTTCACTTGTTTGTTTCAAAGTATTTTTTAAATCAGTGCTGTTTTTTGCTATAAATCCTTTCGAAGCACCTCTATATTCAACCCATTTGTCGCCTAAAGCATTTTTAATATTTGAGAAAGCTTTTGCCGTTATATCTTTTGCTGAAATTTTTGAATTATCAACTGATATTTTGGCTCCGGAATTATAGGTATGTGATACATTATTTGATGCTATTGCAACAATTCCTCCGTTTGACATGGAAGCAGAGTCTTGTACAATATTTGTGTTATCAACTTGAACATTTATATCATTCTTAGTCTTAATATCAGAATCTTTAATATTCGTTACCGTTGTGGAATTCAACGTGCCTGAAACATTAGCAAAATCAACTGATACCGCACCGCCGGAAACACTGCTTGAAACAGTATCTTGCGTATTAGTAGATGCATTCTTTATTGTTATTTTATTGCCATAATCAGCTGACGGTGTATAATTTACTAAATTAACTTCTGATTTGCCGGACACATCATTCTTAACCGTTGCTCCGTTTATAGAAACAGCACCGCCGCTTGAAGAAGAATAGTCAACTTTTGATATTCTTTCTGTATTTGAATCAATTTCAAGCTCTTTAGCGTTTAATTTCCCACTAACATTCAGAATTGTATTTGATTCCAGATTAGATGTTAAATGTGTACCGGAACCCGTTGCAAAACCGTATGCGGCAGAAGCAACACTTGTATCACTTGTTACCTTGCTGTTAACGTCGATTTTTGCATTATTTTTAATTGTATTTTTACCATCAACAGTTACTCCTACATTACCTTCTGCATCAGTAGTAAGTTTTGTAACACTGATATTAACTAATCCTAATGATGTATTTGAAACATCCGCTTTTGCAGTTTCATTTACTTTAGCAATCATTTCAAGGGAATCTGCATTATGTTCATTTGACTTCATTACAGAATTTACCGTAACATCATTTACGGCTTTAGCCTCTACTCCGCCGCCACCTACAAGACTGAAACCTCTGCTTTCAATATACGCATTAGCTGATACATCTGCTCCTTTAGAGTTATCACCGGCATCTACACCTGATACAATTGAGGTCTTTCCGCTGTTATTTATTACAAGTCCTTTTCCTACACTATCAATACCTGCTTGCATAGTTGCTGTCATATTGGAGCCTGTTCCGGTTACATTAACTTTTATACCGGATATTGATGTAGCATTTGATGTTGCAGTTGAACTTAATCCGTTTGAATCAGATACGAAATTTAATCCTGCAACATTAATATTACCATTTGCATCTTTTATAACGGCATTAGTTTTAGAGTTTGCTCTTGCTTCACCGTTCATATAAGCAATATCAATAGGTGCAAGAGTATTTGATTGAAGGTTCGTTTTCATATCAGAATTACCGGTTGCATGGAGATTCAATTTGCCTGAATCATCATCACCTTCAACAGCTTTTGTTGTAATATTCGTATTTCCCGTAACAATCGCATTTGTCGTGCTGTCATCTTTTGCTTTGGACACTGAAGCAGCAATACTAAGCCCTGATACTGTTACTGATTCACTATCTAAGTCTGCTTTATTAGATGATTTGGCTTTAAGATTAATATTTTTTGCCTCAATATCAGCGTTTTCAATTTTGGAATTTGTATAAGATTTATTATCATAAATCGCAACTGCACCTTCAATTGATGCTAATGATACCTTATAGCTTTTATTTGTTATTTTTACGTCATTTTTTGACTCTGAATTGATATTTATATTGCCTTGTGTTGTAACTGTTCCCCCTGCGATTTCAGCATTTGTCTGATTTGAAAAGTCAATTAATTTAACACCTACACCTGCTGCAACTCCGCCTCCAAGGATTTTAAGATTTTCAAAGGTTAAAGTATCCGATAATGTAACTTTGCCGTCTTTATCTATTTCTTTTATACCTTTTACGTCTGTTTCTGCATTTAAGATTATATCGCCTTTAGTTTCTACATTACCGTTTATCCTTGCAATAGAACCTGTGCCGTCAGATGATGAACTTGTCGGATTAAATTTAGCTTTTTCTTTTTCTGCTTTTGCTCTTTCTTCATCTGTTGCTTTTAAAGAATCATCATTAAGATTCTTGGCATCGTTATCTTTATTCTGCACTTCATGGTTAGCAGCTTTATCGTAACCTTTTTTTACAGTATCTAATGATTCATTTATACCGGTATTTTTCCCGTCATTTCCGTCTAAGGCTTCTCTTTTACCTAATCGAACAATCGAAACATCACCTGCCATAGCACCGAAACCGACCGCAGCACCTGAAATAGTATTTTTAAGGGCATAAGTGGCATTTGAAGTTAATTTTACACTTCCGGCGGTAATCTTACTGTCACCTTCGGATAAAAGTTCCGCAATAACAGCTTCGTTATAATTACTGATATTTATATTAGCACCGACAGCTCCACCTGCACCTGCCGCAGCTGCAAAGCCCATATCCGAAGTTGATACGAGTTTATCATCAGCAATAACATTAATTGCACCATCTACGTTAATGTTTTTGTTGTTATTTGCTTTTACAAATGCATGTGTGGTAGATTCAATTTGATCAACAACAGCATCGGCAATAACCGTACCGCCCATTCCGGCGGCACCTATGCCATAGTTCTTTGCGGTGAACATTTTATCGCCATGAGCTTCAACAGCTAATTTTAGTGCATGTTCAAGATTAGTATTTTGTACATAACTTTGAGTAGTATTGTTATATAAATTGAATATCATATTTGTTGAAGCATTTCCACCGATACCAGTTACACCGACACTACCCGTCAAATTATATATCTTATCCTGATAAAGCGTGCCGTCTTCCTTTTTATTTGCGGTTAAGGTAATATTTCCCGCATTATTTACAACACTGTTATCAATATATGAATTTATATGAGATTCTATGTCATTAACAATAATATTTGCGGTTACGCTTGCACCAACACCAGCAATACCTGCGGCTAAAAGTGCATTTTCACTGTCTAAAACAGAAGCTGATGATATATTTATATTATTATTTGTATTTATATTTAATCCGCTAATACCTGCATTGACGGTATTTTCGTAGCTGTTTTTAATTAAATATCCTGAAACAGTAGCTCCGACTCCTGCTCCGCCTAGACCTGCAATAGCTGAGAAGTTATCTATATTATCAAAAGCACTTATTTTAATTTCACCGTCATTTACTATAGAATTTCCGTTAATTTCAGCAATTGTTTCGCCGGTATAACTGTTTATAACAGGAACAATATTAACGGCAGCACCTGTTCCAGCAATAGTTGCACCCAATAATACATTATTTATTTCAACGGCATGCTCTGCATTAACTGTTGTTTCGCCATGGATTTCCGAACCGTTTGTAACATAAGAATGTACGGTGTCATTAAGTTTGTTTACATCAACCGCTACCCCTACAGATGCACCTGTTAGTGCCACTTGACCTGATACTACAAGCTGATTAATTTTCATTTGTGAAGTGGCATCAACTTTAGCTTTACCTTGTTTAACAGTTGCTTTATCAAGTTGAGCAGTTACATTGTCTTCCAGAACATTTATTACACCGACTGCATTTACCGCCGCATTACCTGCAACTGACATCGCAGCTATTGCGTCATAATTTACAAAGGTTTGATTTGCATCTACATTTAAGCCGTCTTTAGTTGATATTTCAGATTCCTTAACTTCTGAAGTTATGTTACCTTCTATATCATTAACGATTACTGATGCTGTTACCGCAGCCGTACCTGATGCGGATGCACTAACCATACCAACTCTAGGCTTAAGATTATCTATATCTTTTTGACTTATATCTTTTGCTGTATTATCGCCATCCTTTTGTTGTTTTTGATTATAAGCATTAGTACCTTTGAACCAGCTTCTCACTTTGTTTTCATTTAGTATTTCAGCTCTGTTATAGCCTCTGTCAGCTATAACATTAACTTTACCTTGTTCACTTACAATATTTGAATTATATATACCTGAATTGACATGCGAATCTATAACATTAACTAATGCCGTACCTGCAACTGCAGCCGTACCTGAAGCGGAAACATTTATAAGCAGTGCTGAAAATTCATCATCAGCATTAGCTTTTACGTTAATATTATCAATAGCTTTTATTATTGCAGATTCTTTACCCAATTCACCTATTTGAGCAGTGTTGGTTGTATTCTGCTTATTTACATAAACTACCGCACCCACTGCTGCAGTTCCTGCAGCTCCAACATTAACAACCACGCCTTTTAAATCGTTGTCACTATCAGCAATAACATTTAATGTACCTGTATTTACATTTACACCATCACCAATCTTAGAAGTTACTGTATCTTTTATAACATTAGCAACAGCAGCACCATTTACGGAAGCTGTACCTGCAGCACCGCCACCGACAGTAATCAGAGTTGATTTCTTTTCTGCATTTGCTTGGACAGTCGTATCTTTAGCAATATTTATGCTATTTTTGCCGTTCAAGTTATAATCGTCGGTAATTTGTGCTTCTACAGCAGATGTTCCTGACATTACAAATATATTAGCACCTACAGCAGCCGAACCTCCAACATTAATTCTGCCCATAATAGCATTTGCAACCGTGCCTGAAATGGCATTCACATTTAACGAATTTGCGTTGATATTAGAATCTGTTACATAAGCCTTAACCGTATCATCTATGACTTTAACAACTATTACACCTGAAACGGCTGCTTTTGAGCTTACGCCCAAATCGTAAAACATGTTCCAATTGCCAAATTTATCTTCATTTTCGTATTTAGCAAGCTTTTTAGGCTTTCCGTTTTCGTAAATTATATTTCCTTTATCATCTTTTGCATCTTCTTCGCCGGTTTTGTCCGCAAAGTGTTTTGCATCGTCAAGAGTTCCAACGCTAAAGGTATAATTTTCTCTTTGCAAATCTTTATCTTTTATATTTTTATCAATATTTACCGTTCCGCCCATAGCGTTTATACTTTTTGCAAGAACTTCAACCGAACCTGTTGAATTAACAGTTGTATCTTTAATTTCAGCAGTTACATTTTTATTAATTACATCAACATTAACATCACCGCCGATAGCAGCATCTCCGAATGTTAAAGCAAGCGTACCGCCTCTTGTCAAAATGTTTGTAGTGTCTTGTGCTTTAACAAGAACACTGCCGCTCTTATTTATTTCACCAAATACTTGAGCTTTAATCGTGTCTACAATAACATTTGCATTAATATTTGCCGCTACAGCCGCACTATTTCCTGAAATTGAAACACCGACAGGGAATATAGTCAGTTCTTCAACCGCAATTGATTTTATTGTAACACCACCATCTGTATTAATTTTTGATCCTTTTTCAAGTAATGAATTTATGTGATTATTATAAACATCAGCTATCAGATTTGCAGATGCGGCTGCTTTATCTTTGGATACAGCTACTGCCGCCGTAATACCCCAAAGGTTATTAAAGTATAAAGATTGAATTGCAACATTACCTGACGAATTTAGTACGGAATTATTAACTGCCTGAGATACGACATCGGATAAAAATACGTTTGCAATTCCGTTTACGTTTATTGCAGTTCCGCCGCCTGTTTGCAACCCGAAATTAACTGCCAAGAATGATAAATCTTCGTCTTCTTTAGCATTAATTTTAATAGAGCCTGATTTTTCAACAGTTAATTTATCAGCTTCAGCTGTCACGTCAGAGTTATTAACGTTTACAATTGCTCCGATACCAACACCCACACCGGAATCTGCACTGGAGAAGTTTACACCGCCTGCTATACTCAGATTTTGGATTGTTTCAACCGCACTTACTTCAACATCTCCTGTTGATTTTATTGTTGTTCCAACTCCTGTTTTAACAATATTACCATCTTTATCTTTTACGACGTTGCCTTTATCATCATAAGTATAACCTTGACCAACTCTTGCATTGACAGTATTTGTATTTATTTCCGTATTAACGGCACCATCAAAGGTGTAAGCTGACTTGGTAGTTGCAACGGCAGCCGCTACTGCTACCGTATGTAAATTTTGTTTTAAATCAGCATTAACTTTAACATCTTTCACATCGGTTAAAGTACTATCTGTAATTTCAGCATTAATATTCTTTGAGCTGTAATCAACTGTTGCTGCTATCCCTGCACCAACACCCGTTGCATTCTTCTGTTCATTTTCCGTTGCGTTTTTATCTTTACTGCTTCCTGCATAAGCAACACCACCGGTTATATTCCAGATAAGTGAATCATCGGTTGCACTAACATTAACGTCAGGATTACCTGCATTTTCTTCTTTTTGAATAGTTGAATTATTGATTTTTGACGATACTTCATTTTTTAAAGTATTCCACGCAAATGAACCGCCCACAGCAATTTTTGCACTGTTATTACTATCCTTTGCAGCCCCGATACCTACTGTTACATCAATTAAATCCGCATCGAAGTTTGATTTTACATCAAGCCCCTCAGCATCTTTATCCGTAAAATTAATTGTTGAATTTTCAACAAGAGATTTTGTTTTAGATAAATTACGATAAACATTTACACCTGCACCGACTGCAACATTACCGGCTTTTGCAAATCCTCCGTTAACATCAACAACTAAAGTATCATTATTTGAACTTACTTCCGCTTTTTTGCCTGCATTTATTGTAGAATTAGTAATTTTGGAAGTTATTTTTGTTTCGTCTTTTGTTATATCAATAGAACCTGCGGCAGCCAATGAGAAGTTGTTTGATGCAGTTGTAGTATCTGCTTTTTGGCTTGAATCACCTTCGAGTTTTTTGTTCTTATTATCTGTAAGTGTTTCAGTATTAGCCTTATCGTCTTTTTTTGCATTTTGATTTTTTGCATCTTGCAGTTTTCCGTCTTTATCGGCAGTTTTATCCGCAGTTTTTATTGCATTCGTAGTTGATTCTTTTTTAACAGATGTTTGAGCTTGTTCAGACGCATCATTTTCTTTGAACAATTCGTTCAAATTCATGACATCTTCTTCATCATCGCCTGCTTCATCAAGCATATCCATCCAATTACCGATATTTTTTGACTTTTTGTTATTTGCAGAAGCATTCGCACTACCGTCAGCAGGTTTGTTGGCAGAAGAATCGCCGCTACCGTCAGCAGGTTTGTTAGCAGAAGAATCGCCGCTACCGTCAGCAGGTTTGTTAGCAGAAGAATCACCTTCACCTGATTTAGCTTTTTCTTCGTTGCTCTTTTTACCCTCATCCTTAGCTTCTTTCATATCAACACCGCCGGCACTGGCAGCTGCCAACAATACATCAATTTTTCTTGATGTTGTGTCTGCATCTACTTTAACTTCGTCTGCTGTTATTGTAGAATTATCAATATACGCTTCGGTTTCTTTTTTCATGGATGCAACATTAACAGATGCCCCAACGGAAGCACCTGAAGAAGCATTTTGATTGCTGTTTGTTGAAGAACCTTTTTGAGTTGCATTTACACCCAAGATATTTATTACCAAAGTTTTACCATCAACGTCTCTTGAGTCTTTTACGTTTAATTCATGTGTATCATCATCAAACTCAAACGGATCATCTTCGCCGGATTCTTTCATCTCTATTGATGCTTTCCCAGCATTTACATTGACGGAATCTGCTTTAGTATCATTACTGTTTACTATATATGCAGAAGTTTTACCGCCAATATTTTGGACATTAACACTTCCTTCAATAACAAAAGTACCCGCAGAACCGCCTGTTACAAGAGCATTTATGTAGCCCTCTTCTTGTGCGGAGTTTACATTTATTTCACCTGACTCAACATTTACCTTTGCATTATCAATCCTAGCGGTTGCGTTGCTATTTAAACTACTTACTAATACAGAACCGCCCAAACCGAATTTAGAAGCTTCTTCAGCATCTTCATCGTCCGGTTTTAACTTGGCAATATATTTATTAATTTCTTCAATTAAGAAATCTGCTTTACCTACAGCGTTATAATTTATAACAGAGTTTGCCGCATTAATATTTACACTGCCTTCATCTCCGGTTACTTTAAGTGTCGCACCGTTAAGAACTTCTGCCGTTGTATCGTTCTTTAGCGTATTAACTACGACAGAACCTGCAATTGCAGCGGTTTCTGCAGAGCCTTCGGCTTTTGCAAAGTTGTTAAACAAGCCATCCATACTTAATTCGTTATTGCCTGCGAATTCTTTTGGCTTCTTGAGAGCTGAACCTATAGATTTTAAGGTGTCAGGATCTAATAACTTCAGAAGATTGGTGTGGAGAAATTCTGCATCCCATTTATCAATACCGTCGCCCTGATCAAAACCAACCCCTAAGTACAGGTCATTCTTTTTATCACCTTCGCCGACTTCCTGCCCTATTTTTAATTCCATAGGATTCATAGGAAGTTGAGTTGTCGCATTGACCGTTATATCGTCTTTTGCCGTAATCTGTGCGTTGTTTGTAATTTTTGCGTTACTTGTATTATGTTGATCATCCACAATTACGGCAGCACCTGCTCCAAATTTGTTATTTGCACCGGCATTTGCTTTTGCTTGATTTATGGTTAATTCTACAAGATTTGATGACGCATTAACTGTAGTTGCATTAATTGTAGAATTATCTATTGTTGTAACAGATGTGTTAACTTCATCATTCCAAATTCCTGAACCTGAAAATTGAGTATTCAATTTATCTGCTACATTACTTACTTTATCTCCGACTTTTGAGAATAATTTGTCATTCAAGAAGTTGTATGATTTTGATATTATACCCTTTTCTTTGTCGGTAAAATCAACTTTTGTTTTCGTATTTGTCTGCTCTTTTGCTTTTACTTCGCTCTCTATGGAATTATTTATACTGTTGACATTTTGAGCTATAAATCTTGCGTTTCCGTATGTTGTTGTAATTTTTTCTTCCGTACCGTCATCTTTGGTTTTTGTTTCTGTTACGGCATCTTTTTCTTTTAGAGTTATTTTAGAATTATTTTTTACATCAATATTTGTATTCGCTCTGAAGTGGTTAATGAGCATACCTGCGGATACCCCTGTATGATCGGAATTTTTACCGACATTTGAAACATTCTTTAGTGATACATCCGTTTCATTGTAGCTAATCGCTCTTACATTCAAATTGGTTGTCTCAACAGTAGAATTATCAATAGTAACATCAGTATCGGATGTAATAGTGTTGTTCAAAAGTACAAGATTGTATGCTGATACTTTATTCTTTTGTGAACCTTCGCCGTCTTTATTGTCTTTATTAGCTGAATCCTGTTTATTGCTGCCTTGAGAAGTTGTATCCGGATTTGTGGTACTATCACCGGTATTATCTTTATTGGTAGCTGAACCATCACCGCTTCCATCTTTTGAATCTTTACCATCGTCAGATTTTGAATCTTTATTCGTATCAGCATCAGCATTTGCATTAGCTGCCGCTAATAGTTTGGTTTTTCCGCCGCCTGAATCTTTATTATCTGCATTTGTTTTGTTAGTATCTGCATTATCAGGGTTTGAATTGTTATCAGGGTTTGAATTGTTGTCAGGATTTGAATTGTTGTCAGGGTTTGAATTGTTGTCAGGGTTCGAATTGTTGTCAGGATTTGAATTGTTGTCAGGATTTGAATTGCCGTCAGGGTTCGAATTGTTGTCAGGGTTCGAATTGTTTGTATCACTATTTTTTTGTTCAAACAAAGATAAAAATTTTGTTCCGTCGTACTTTAAATTTTCAGAAAGTGTAGACAGGGCATTTATGTTTATTTCACCATCTTCCGCCGATGTTTTCAGTGTGGAATTTTTAATATTTACTTTTGACTCTGTTGACGAACCTAAACCATACATGAACGCAGGGCTTGAATCCAATGTTCCGGTTTTTATTTTTAATTTAGAACTTGCATCAGATGTTATATCAATTGAATCAGCCGCAGAAAGAACAGAATCAGTAATATTTATATTTGAAGAAGCTTTTGCACCGTCAAAGAATTGGTAAGGATCATCACTGAAGAAACTTTTTACCGCTGACCAAGACTGCCAGTCATAACCCTCATGATCTTTTGGCAAATTCTTTTCATTTATCTTTAACAAGATTTCTGACAAAACGTCAGTACCTACCATTGTAATCCATTTTTCATAAATAGTATCCAACAGTTGAATATAAGTTTCGGTGCTGCTGCTTGCTTCAGATTTGATAGAGATTTTATCCCCGTATATTTTTGAATTATTTATTGTAATCTTTGCACTTGCACTCGGTGCAACATCTTTAAAACTCTTATGTATTACGTTGCCTGTAGTTTTATCCTCAGTAGTTTTGTCCGCAGAGGTTTTACCACCTGTGGTTTGCTCTCCTGTTGTTTTATTACCGCCATCTTTATTAGCTTCGGCATTTTGGCCACTGCCTGTATCTGCATTCGCATTTGTAGCCGCTAAAAGGCTACTCTTGCCCGTATCAGGATTTTTATTGTCAGCATTTTGTTCTTTATTATTAGTATTGGTTGAATTATCTTTTTTAGAAGCTTTCAATGCTTCATTGTAATCTTTTATTGTATCTTCTGTTATTTCCTTCGAAGATTCGCTTTCTGCTGTAATTTCTACATCATTAGCAACAATAGTTGCATCATTAATTTTAATTACTGAATCGTTTGATGATAATGATGATTCTTTATATGTATCCGTGTCAATTGTCTTTGTTGTTGTGGTTTCCGTTTTAGTTTTGCCATCAGCAGAACCTGTATTGGAAGAACCGTCTTTTGCTTTCGTTTCTTTTACAACTTTCAATCCCGAATCAACGTGATGAACCGTAACTTTATTATCTATATCGGATGTTAAAATTTCTTCATTTGCTTTATGCGTAATAAGTACAATCTTACCGTCTTTTAAGTCGTAAGACTCAGCATTGGTTGTATCATTTGACACAATAGAATTAAATAAAGTTTCTGCCTGATCTGCTTTGGTAATTATCTCGTTTTTATTTTGAATACCTGCAACAATTTTTGGTGAAGCATTTGCCGATTTTGTAACATCTTTAGGATCAACATTTGTTAAAATTCTTCTGCCGTATGCATTAACTCCTTCTCGAGCCAATATTTTACCGTTCAATATAATATCGCCGGAAGAATTTGTTATGAGACTTTTATAATTGTTTTTTGATAAATCAAATTCATAATTTTTTAAATTATTTGCATAATTCTTTTTAAATAAATCATACGCATTTTGAGAAGGAGCCATTAAAGTTAATGACCCGACATTGAGGATACCGGAAGCACCGACAACTATACCGTTTGGAGAAACAAAAATAGCGTGTCCGTTATAAAAATTGTTATCTTTCATTGTATTAACGATACCGTCAATAACTACCTGTTTATCAACAAGGTTAACAAATTTTGAATAATTATCCTTATAAACAAGGTTTGCTATATCGCCTTCCGAGAGGTTGAATTTCTGATACTCTCTAAAACCTGTACTGCCTGAAACTTTTGAAGCTTCTATATTATATGTATTTCCGTTCGGGGTAATACCTGTAATTTCTGACGCAGATGATAATGCCGGAATACCGAATAACATTGCATTTGCACACAATAAGGATGCAATACTTCTTGTCCTTCCAAATTTTTTCTTTTTTTTATATCTCATATACACACTACTTCCAGAGTTACAGACCATATATATATGATAAAACAAGGCAAAATTTTCGCAACCCGTTTTTAAAATTTAAGATTTGTAAAATTTCTAGAGTCCTTTTATATAAAGTATTACAGCCGTACCCCATTTTTAATATTTCTTTACAATACAAATATTGTTTTTTTTATAATATTTTATGATATATTTGTGTTTATTAGAGGAAGATGAAAAATAAGTTTTTAATATGCTTAATATGTTGTTCTGCAATGCAAATTTCCACATTTGCCGCACCTGATTTTGCTCCGAATATCGTACCTCAAGCTGGTACTGTTAATACCCATAACTTAGATACAATAAGACAATATCAGATTGAAAAACAGGTACAGGAAGATTATAAAAAATTTGAACAACGCAAAGAAAGCGGTGAAGCAGCAAAAGATGAAATCGAAAAAAAATCTCCAGAAGTAATCAGAGCAAAACTGGAAGATTATGCTACCCAAGGAGTTTATATTGAAAAATTTGAAGTTTCTCCATCCCAAATTTTAACAAAAGAAGAAATTGAAAACATATTAAGGGATTATACCAATAAAAATTTAACAATGGAACAATTAAAGGAAATTGTTCAACGTATAAACAAACTTTATTTAAGTTACGGATTTGTTACTGCAAGGGCATTTGTTCCCGAGCAAACTATTGATGACGGAGTAGTAAAAATAAAACTCGTTGAAGGTAAAGTCGGGGATGTTATTGTTTTAGACAGTAAATGGACAAAACCAAAATTTATTGAGGAAAGACTGAATCTAAACAAAGGTGAAATTTTTAACGTTCAAGATTTGGAACGTTCAATGGTTCTGTTTAACAGATACAATAACGGGATACAGTTAACCGGCTCGTTAAATGCAGGTAAATCCCAAATGGGAACAACTGATATCGAGATTCAAGCTCATGAAAAATTCCCGTTTCATTTGACTGCATTAATGGATAATTCCGGAAGGAAATCAGTCGGAGAATTACGCGGCGGATTAATGTTAAGAGATGATAGTCTTACAAAACATCGTGATCCTCTGACAATCGGAACTTATTTCAGCAGGTATTCAATAACTCCTTTTGCGGATTATAACTATCCTGTTAACAAGAAAGACGGAAGGATAGGATTTAGTTTTTCTGCAAGCAACTCTAAAATAGGAAATGGTCCGTACAGACTCTTTAATATCAAGAGCCGTTCGCAAAATTATTCATTGTACTATACTCAGCCTATTATACGCAAACCTTGGACAGAATTATCAAGCACAACTTCAATCGCATATAAACATTCTGCAACCAGTTTTGACGGACAGGACATATTTAGAAATAGAGTTACGACTGCAACAACAGGGTTGACATACAGATATGATACCAAAAGAGGTATTTGGTATTTAAATCAAAATATCGGATATTCATTTCCAATATTTGATAAAAGTTCTAACTATTTAAAATTGGATGGCGGAGTTTTAAGACTTCACGATTTAGGACACGGATTTGTCGGAACAATCAGGGGTAATTATCAAGTAATTCCTAAAAAGGATGTTCCATACATTGACCAAATGCTTGCCGGTGGTGCCGCAACAGTCAGAGGTTATTCAGAGGGTCTTTTAATAGGTCGTAACGGATATATAGTAAGCACAGAACTTATGTTTCCACTTGGACCAAGAGAAATTCATACAAAAAAACATCCTGAAAAAGCAATACCATTTATAGGAAATTACGTTAAAGGGTTTGTGTTTGCAGATCATGCCGGCATTTTCCCGTATAAAGGCTCAGGCTCAGGAAGTGAAAATTATAATTCAAACGACTTCTTGTTAAGTATCGGTTTTGGTACGAAAATAAGTCTGCCGGGCGGATTAAATTTGAGAATGGCGTGGGGATTCCCGCTAATGAAAAACAATCACGAAGAACAGAGTAAATCAGGCAGATTTCATATTGATTTAAGTATGACACTTGATTCAGATACTCTTGTAAGCTTGAGAAGACCTAAACAAACAAAGCAAGAGCCTCAAACAAAATTAGAACCTCTTGTACAAAAATCTGTTAATGCCGAAATTTATGAAACGAAAACAAAACAAGAAATAAAAGAAGAAAAAAGAATAGAAAAGCAAAACGCAAAAGAAGCTAAAATAAAAGCCAGAGAAGCAAAAAAAGAAGCTAAAAAGCAAAAGAAATTAATGGAAAAATTATACGGCAAAGAGAAAAAATCCAAATCGTGGTCGTTTTTTGAAAAAATTAAAAACTTTTTCACCGGAAAATCTAAAAAATAGTTGAATTCCGTTTTCTGTTATTGTTAACATATAAAGTCTTTGTATTATAAATATTGTTCATATTCGCAACAAATTTAACAATTAAGAGATGTGTTATGGATATTTCAGACAAATTTACAAAATTCAAGACCACAGATTTAAGCTTTTGACAAAAATTTTGAATGTATCAAAGACAAAGGTCAGGATAAAAACTTTACATAACTCAAATTTTGATATTGAATGATATAATCGAATAATTGTTAATATCACAGATAGGATTTATTAATATGTTACAAAAAATTATAGGTTTAGTTGGAATATTTATTTTTCTTTTGATTGCATACCTTTTCAGCAGCAACAAAAAGGCTATTAACATTAAAACAATTGTAATTGCTATTTTCTTTGAATTTATTACAGCAATGGCAATTTTTTTGTTACCTAAAAGCAGAGAAGTGCTATTAGCATTTAGCAATTTCTTTACTAAAATTATTGAAGCTGCAAGAGAAGGCATTGTATTCGTTTTTGGTTCTTTGGGAGCTGCAAATTCCGAGCAGGGATTTATTTTAATATTTCAAAGTTTAACATTTATAATAATTTTTTCTGCACTATGCAGTTTATTATATTATCTGAGAGTTTTGCCTTTTATCATTGTAACAATAGCAAAATTCGTAAAGAAATTCTTTGGTATAAGTGCCGTTGAGGCAATATGCTCTGCAAGCAACATATTTGTAGGTATAGAATCTTTTACCAGTATAAGACCATATTTTCGTTCAATGACAAGGTCACAATTATTTTTAATTTTTACCGTTTTTATGTCAACAATAGCTTCTTCAATGTTGGCATTATATGTATCGCTTCTAAGTGATAAAATTCCGACAATCGCAGGTCATTTAGTGGGGGCAACAGTTTTATCCGTTCCGGCGGCAATTATGATTGCAAAAATTATGGAACCTGAAACAGAAGCACCTGAAATAAATGAAATAAAAATGGAAATTCCCGATAGTGCAAAAACTTTTACCGGAAGCATTGTCAATGGTGCAACAGACGGAGGTAAAATGATAATGGGAATTACTGTATTGCTTGTTGCAGTTATTGGAATATTAGGTATAATAAATTTATGTTTAAGTTATTTTACTGATATTACAATAGGTCAAGTTTTGGGATATTTGTTTAAGCCTGTTGCCCTTTTGATGGGGATAAATACACAAGATGCGGCATTTGTGGGAGAACTTTTGGGTACAAGGTTAATTATGACCGAGGTTCCGTCTTATGTAGCGTTAAGTCAAGCTATGAATGCAGGTACTATTTCTGCCCATAGTGCAATGGTGGCTTCTTATGCATTATGCGGCTTTACAAGTATTGAATCTTTAAGTATAGCAGTTGGAGGTGCGGTTTCTTTGGTACCTGAAAGAACCGAATTGATAACATCAATTTGTTATAAAAGCTTGCTTGCAGCAACAATTACAACACTAATTACGGGGACTGTTGCAGGATTATTTTATATTAATTAATTATAGGGAAAATTGTTGATAACATTCTGACAAAGTTTAATCGGGCAGGTATTAAAATGATGACATTATAAAATTATCATGTATTATAAATTATATGAAAATACTTTATTTTACGGGTACAGGAAATTGTTTATCGGTTGCAAAGCGTTTTGACGCAGAGCGTCTTTCTGTTCCTCAAATGATAAAAAATAATATTTATCAAATAGAGGATGATGTTGTTGGTATAATTTATCCGGTTTATGCAATTTCTATCCCCGATATTATCAGAGAATATTTATCAAAATGTAAAATCAAAGCAAATTATGTTTTTGTAATTGCAACTTATGGATTTACTGATTGCGGCTCTTTACATGAGATGAAAAAACTTCTTGAAGCAAACGGCAACAAAGCAGATTATTATAATTCTCTGTTAATGGTTGACAATTATCTTCCGTTTTTTGATATAGAAACTCAATTGGCAAAATTAAAAGAAAAAAATATTGAAAATAATTTGAATAAAATTGTGGAAGAAGTAAATGCAAAAATTAAAAAAGACGAAAATTGCGGCTGGTTTAATAATTTAGCATCAAGTATAGGATACAGAGTGGTTAAACAAATTGAAAAACACACCCCAAAAATGTTTTATGTTAATGATAAATGTATTTCTTGCGGAATTTGTAAAAAGATTTGCCCAAAATCAAACATTACGCAGGAATATAAAGACAAACCAACTTTTGGCAAAAATTGTGAGAGCTGCCTTGCTTGTATTCATAATTGTCCTCAAAATGCAATTCAGATTAAAACCCAAAGGAGTGCTAAACGTTTTCGTAACGAAAATGTAAGTTTGAATGAAATTATTGAATCAAATAAGATTGACTAATAAACTAAAATGCTCACAATGATATAGAATGAAAATACATCAAATCAGAAATGCAACGATTATAATTACATATAATGATAAAAGATTTTTAATTGACCCATGGCTTATGCCTGCAGGTTTTATGCCGGGATTTGAGGGGGCAATGAACAGTAATGTCAAGCAACCAAGAGTTGAATTACCTATTTCTGCCGATAAAATCGTTGATGTTGATGCGGTTATTTTAACCCATTTTCACCCCGACCATTTTGATGAATTTGCAGTAAAAGCATTGGATAAAAATATTCCGTTTTTTGTGCAGAACGAAACTGATTTGAATATTATTAAAAATTTTGGGTTTAAAGATATTCGTATTATTTCTGAAAATGGAACCGATTTTGAAGGAATTAAATTATACAAAACTCAATGTCAACACGGCAGACGTGAAGTTGTAAAACCGATGTGCGAACAAATTGGAATGCCTTATGATGCTATGGGTATAGTATTTAAAGCTAACACGGAAAAAACGTTATATATTGCAGGGGACACTATTTGGTGCAAAGAAGTAAGTACTGCCATTGATAAATTCAATCCTGAAATTATTATTATAAACGCATGCGGTGCTACCGTATTAGTTGGCGAGGGCGAAAGGCTGATTATGGATGTTGCAGATGTCAAAGCAATATCTGATTACGCAAAGTCAGCCAAAATCATCGCAAGCCACATGGATACAGTTAGTCATCTGACAGTTACAAGAGAAGATATAAAAAATCTAAATTTGGATAATATCATAGTTCCTGACGATGATGAAATTTTAAAATTTAATAAATAACTGTTAATTAGTATCGTTCTATTTATTATTAACAAAATATCGAATAAATATTCTAACAGGTTGCAACATTGTTTTTTGCAATATAAATACAAAACGAGATTTTTGTAACAATTTGTAAAGTTCTTTGCAAATCAGAAATGCAACTTATTAGTGTACTTTGGACGATATTTTATTAAAATTGGAATTAAAAAGAATAAATTACTTAAAAATTTGAAATTTTAATTTTTAAGTACTACAATTTATATGGCTATGATACTGTTTTAAATATAGTATTTATCAAATATGGAAGTAGGGAGCATTTTTACAAAAAATGTTTATAAAAAAAGAACATCAAAAAAAAGTAAAAAATTTTTTATAGAGGATTTTTGTACTTTCTGCTGTCCTTGGTATGACATCTTTTGGTGTTCAAGTGACTGATACTGATCCTGCTATTATTACAAATGATAAAAATGTAAAGATATAAAGCTGTAAAAACTTTGTATAATTTGAAAAAATTTAACCAATAAAGATTTAAGAAAGAGGTATATATGTTAAAAAAAATTGCATTACTTGGTATAACTGCATTATTTTTGCTTGGGAATAATTTAATGACAGAAGCCAAAAGTTTAAATAACAAATGGGATAAGGTTTTTTCTAAATCCAATAAAGTAAATGTCCAAAAAGTTGAATTTAACAACAGATTTGGAATTACCCTTGTCGGAGATTTATATACACCAAAAGCAATGAATAAAAATGCTAAATTACCTGCAATTGCAATTTCAGGACCTTTTGGAGCAGTGAAAGAACAATCATCCGGGCTTTATGCACAAAATTTGGCGGAACGTGGATTTATCACTCTTGCTTTTGATCCGTCATATACGGGTGAAAGTTCTGGAACTCCAAGACACGTTGCCAGTCCTGATATAAATACGGAAGATTTTTCTGCAGCAGTTGATTTTTTGAATAATTATAAAAATGTTGATTCCGATAAAATTGGGATTCTGGGAATATGTGGTTTTGGCGGTTTTGCAATAAATGCTGCGGCTATTGATACACGAATTAAGGCAACAACTGCCGTTACAATGTATGATATGACCAGAGTTTCAGCAAAAGGTTATAACGATTCCGTAGATGAAAACGCACGATATGAGATGAAGCAAACATTAAACAAACAAAGAACAGAAGATTTTAAAAGCGGGAAATATCTTGGTGCAGATGGTTTACCGGAAAAATTAACCGGAAACGAACCTCAGTTCGTAAAAGATTATTGGGGATATTACAAGACAAAAAGAGGCTTTCATGCCCGTTCAATCAATTCAAACGGCAAATGGAATATGACATCATCTTTGTCTTTAATTAATCAGCCGATTTTGCAATATTCGCCTGAAATCAAAAGTGCGGTACTGGTTATACATGGAGAAAATGCACACTCAAGATATTTTGGTGAAGATGCTTATAAAAAACTTAAAGGAGATAACAAAGAACTTTTGATTATCAAAGGTGCAAACCATGTAGATTTGTATGACGGCGGTGATAATAATGCAATTCCGTTTGATAAAATTGAAAGTTTTTATAAAAGTAATTTAGGTGTAGATTAATAATGAAAAATTAAAATATACATAATGATAAAAACATGATATAATACTCTTATGAAGACATTTATCATTGGTATTTTATTATTAGTTATTGGTTATATATTCTATTCAAAATATATTAACAATTTATTTTCACCGGATGACAGGGAAACTCCGGCAAATAAAAATCGTGACGGTATAGATTTTATCCCCATATCCAAAGGCAGAAATGCTCTTATTCATTTACTGAATATTGCTGGAATGGGACCTATAATTGGTGCAGTTCAGGGCATTTTGTTCGGTCCGATTGCATTTATTTTAATCCCGCTTGGCTGTGTATTTGCAGGCGGAGTGCATGATTACTTCGCAGGAATGCTCTCTATGCGAAATAAAGGAGCTCAAATTACAGGCTTGATACACAAATATCTTGGTCACACCGAATTTAGAATTTTTATGGTTATAGTTTCAATTATGTTACTTTTATTGGCAACCGTTTTTGTTTACACATCAGGAGATTTGTTTGTCGATAGGTTTTTGGGAATAAAAGATTTTGCTATAACTAACCCGATAGTTTTATGTACTTATTTAGTAATTTTATTATATTTCATCATAGCAACACTGTTTCCTATAGATAAAATTATCGGCAAATTTTACCCGTTTCTTGGCTTAATGCTGATACTTGGTACAGGACTTATCCTTGCAGGATTTTTTATAAATGGAATAAATTTGCAGAATTTTAGTTTTTCTCAATACAACCAACACCCAAATAATCTGCCGATTATTCCTATGTTCTTTATGACAGTGAGCTGCGGATTACTGTCAGGATTTCATTCTACTCAAGCAACAATAATATCCAGAACTATAGGAAGTGAATTTGACGGTAAAAGAATATTTTACGGAATGATGTGTATAGAATGTCTTATCGCAATGATTTGGGCAGCTGCAGCTATGGATGTATACAGCCTTAACCTTGTACCGCAAAATTTTGTAGGCACTGCAAACGTTGTAAATATTATTGCAAACAAATTTGTACCGTTTGATTTAGCATTTATTGTTACCCTTGCAGTCATTGTTCTGCCTATTACATCGGGAGATACTGCGTTAAGGGGGCTTCGAATAACTATTGCCGATGCTCTAAACCTTGAACAGAAAAGTATTCGTAACAGATTAATTATTGTTATCCCAATTTTGCTGTGTGTACTCGGGATTTTGATATGGGCAAAACTTAATGCAGGAAGTTTTGGATTAATATGGAGATATTTTACTTTCTTTAACCAGTTGATTGCAATTCCTACACTTGTATGTGCAACCATATATCTTGCAAAAGAAAAGAAAAATTATATACCTACACTAATCCCGGCGTTATTCTATATATTTATCACAATGTCCTTTATATTTAGCGAGCAAATAGGTTTCAGACTACCTTTGACTTATGCTGAAATTATTGCAGCAGTCATCACAATAATTTCACTAATATACGTTATAAAAAAAATAAAGTAAATTTCGTTAATCATTCATAACAAAAAGGCAAATTTTTTAATCTAAAATACTTTAATAATATACGGGGATTATAAAAGGGGAAATTATTTATGACAGACGGAATTAGAATAGGAATGGCATTCGGCAGCTATGATGGCATGATTAAAGAATTGGGACAAACATGCGACAAAGAAAGTAAGACTCAGAAAAACAAAGATTTAGAAAGTGAATACCTGTTCAGGGAAAAGGACAGCGGAAGAATTGCCGCAAACGGCTACAGAGAAAATATCCGATTTTCAGAATATGGAGAACCTCAATATGTAAATGCCGTAATTTTTAAAAATCAATATCAGTATGGAACCACATCAAACAAAAAAGAAGGACTGAATGTATTTGATTACATTCAAGGGGAAAAAGAATATGCAATAGATTTTAACGGGAACAACAAAGTTGATGAAGGCGAAATTTTGTCCGGTAAAATTGATTACTATTTATATCAAAAAGCTAAATCCGACGGAGACCTGAATAAATACAAACAATACCTAAAAGTATATAAATATTAAATGCTTTCATACATATAAAAGCTTACAGGAAAATTTAATGAAAAATTACTTGCCTTAACTGCAATTATTTGATAAAGTATGCTATAATATTTATAACAGAGGTATCAAATATGTATTTTGACAGAAAATGTAAGATTACATTTATTTCTCACGGAGCTACCATATTTTCAGAGGAAGGCAGATTTTCAGACAAAGAAACTCACCCGCAACTTGATGAAAACGGAGTAGAGGAAATAAGTAAAATATGTGATTACCTGAAACTTCGACATGTAAAAAACGACAGAATATATACATCTTCCGCTTCAAGATGCATACAGTCAGCGAAATATATATCCAAAATTTATAAGAAAGATTTTGAAATCATAGATTTAAAACCAAGAAATTGCGGAAGCTTCAGTGGCTTGACATTTTCTCAAATAGAAACTAAATTTCCTGATAAACTGGAACAGTTTATTTTGAACCCTGAAATACCGACTCCTGATGATGCAGAAAGCGTATCCGATTTTATTAAAAGAGTTTCGAAAAAGATAAACCAAATTGTAGAAGACAATACGGATAACAGAATTATCATTGTCACCCATCCTGATGTAATAAAAGCTGCAGTTTGTGATGCAATCGATATTCCGCATAAATCATTCCACAGAATTTACATAAAGACGGGTTCTGCAACACAAATAAGCTATTTTAAAAGCTGGAAAAGTCTTATATATTCAGATTATACTCCGCTTTAATCTTACGCTAAAGCTTCCTGCTTTTTAGCCTGATACATCTGTGCCAATGCATTAGCCTGAGTTACATTTTTGTTGGCTTTTGTTGCATTTGCACTCATCTGCTTAACAGATTTACCTGTTGCCTTTATATTCTTATTAGCTTTTACAAGAGATTGACTGTATCGCTGAACGGTTTTTGTTGATGATTGAGCTTCAGCTTTTGCAGCATCAGCTTTACCTCCGGCAAGTTCACCTACCTTTGTTGTAGCTGTTCCGACTGCAGTTGTTCTATAACCGATAGTTTCACCTTGTTTTCCATATACCTTTACGCTTGTACCGGAAGTCTGCAAAGCTGCACCGGCACTAGCTGTATAAGGATTACTCATCATTCCACGTCCAACAGCCTGCATGCCTTTACCAACACCTTGTCCGGCAACGCCAACGGCTGTTGCAGCTACACCGACTGTAGTAACAGTTTGTCCGACTTGTACTGTTTTATCGGCAGTTGATTTATTATTATCTATCTGTTTTGTTTGAATATTTAATTGTGTCTTTAAATTTTTAGCATTTTTTGCGGCAACTTTTGCCTGCTTTGAATTCTGTAATACAATTTTGTTAGACTTAGCAGCATTTGTCTTCATCTTATTTGAAGATTTACTGATTTGGCTTTCTAACTGGCTGATTTGAGCATCTTTGCCATCATCACCCTGTGTCTGAGATGCCTGATCAGCTGCTTGTGATTGTTGCGTACCATCAGCTTTATTAGGATCAGATGAGCTTTGAGTTTGCATATCTTCACCGCCTAATTTCAGTGAATTTGCACTTTTCTCGCCAACACCCGTATTGTCACCTGAAGTTAATTCTTCTATTTGACTCATTGCAGAATCTATTTTCTTTTGCTCTGCAGCGTTTTCTTTATCCATTTTCTTGATTTGTGCATCATTTTTCTGGATATTTTTTTCTGTTTTACTTGTATTCTTTTCAAAAGATGAAGTTGCTTTTTTTATGTTCTTTTGAATATTTGTAGAATCTTTGTCTGCTTTTTCTCCGACGGTAGATTGAGATTCACCCTTTGAACTTGAAGTCTTTGCACTGGACTGAGAGTCAGCACCCTCTTCCATTGCATCAGCACCTTTTTCATCTTCTGATTTTTCGGTTTTTTTCGCATCTGCCGCTTCTGTTTCTTCTTTAGTTTTTTCTGCTTCACCTGAACCGTTTGCACTAACGGATTTTGAAGCCGCTTTGCTACTGTCTGCGGATTGGGTTTCTTCTTTCTTATCAGATTTTTGAGTATCTTCAGCTTTTTCAGTGTTTTGGGCATTCTTTGCAGTTTCTGCTCTTTGAGCAGCTGTTGCAGGTTTTGGAGTAGCTTTATTCTCGACTTTACTTTGAGCAGCTTCCATATTATCCCACATATTATTTGCTTTTTGTTTGGCACTCTGAGGTTGCTGTTGATTATTATCTACAGAATTATTTACCTTCTTTTGAGAATTTGTATCAACATTATTATTACCAAAAATCGAGGAGTTTTTATCAGCACCTTGTGCCTGCTGAGTACCTTGTTGAGGTCCACCGGCTTTCTGCTGCTGTTGAAGTTGCATTTGTTTTATTTTTGCTGCAAAATCTGCACCGTTAAAACTTATGCCCATAATCAGGCTCCTCTCTTCATTTATTTATAGCTCTCTTATATATATAAAAAATTTTGAGAACGCCAAATTTCAGCATGTTTTCATGTTGTTACAAAAGTTTACAAATATTTTTTTATAAAAAAAGAGTCGAAATAATCGACTCTCTTTATTCTAATTATAATTACTGTTTAAAATTAGTAAATATAGCAAAGAACTTCACCGCCAACATTTTCTTTACGAGCTTTTCTGTCTGTTAAAAGACCTTTGCTTGTAGAAATGATAGCTACACCTAAACCACCTAAAACTTTAGGAAGATTTTTTGCCTTATGATAAGTTCTCAAACCAGGTTTAGAAACTCTTTCCAATTTTGAAATAACAGGTTTTCTGTTTTGATCATATTTTAAAGTAATAACAATTACCTTAAATTTACCTGATTCTTTTACTTCATAATCAGTTATAAAACCTTCTGATTTTAACAATTTTGCTAATTCGATTTTCAATTTTGAAGCAGGAATTTCAACTGTTTCGTGAGAAACCATATTAGCGTTTCTAATTCTGGTTAGCATATCTGCTATAGGATCTGTCATTGACATAGTTAAATACCTCCGGACTTACCCTCACAGTTACAGAGCAGTATCCATTTATCTATTACACCGCTTACCGAGCTAATCTTTGCCTTGAGTTTACAATCATAACCGATATGTATTTTCGGGCATCTCCCAGCAGTTCGGAACTGTACACAAACAAAATAACATAAACAAATTTATTATGCAATATTAATATTAAAAAAGCGTGGTACATTTTACATGTACCACGCCCATACTTTTAACGCACAAATTAAATTATGTCCATGCTGCACCTGAATATGCTTCGTGAGAACCTGTTATATGGTTGTTCATCGAACACATATAATCGTAACCTCTTAAAGAGCTTGTTGCAGTTGTAATATCAAGTTTTACTTCGCCAATCTCATTAAAACTACCGTCCGCCTGTTTTTGCAGATAAGTTATAACAACGTTACCGTTTTTATCCATTTCCAGTTTTGCTTTGTAATTTCCATCCACAGATGTTCGTTCAGCAAATCCGGCACCCGTTGTATTGTTTATAGACATTTCGTTTAATCTTGGAATAATCCCCTCCGGAATACCTAATTGTTTTGCAAAGTCAGCTATTTTATCATAATGGGCATTCATCCCTTCTTTTGCCTTTTCAATCGGGTGATTAATAGCTCTATGAGATTCTGTTAATGCAGTTTCCATTTTCCCAGTTTCAGGATTTAATTCAAACTTGCCAACAGCAAATGCACCCTGCTCACCTTTTATGGATATGGCTCCACCCGTAGGTTTTCCATCATCTCCATAGAATTGTGTAATTCTTACATTACCTTTACTGTAATCTAAGGTTTTATGAGACGGTGTTAATATTATAGATTCACCAGTTTCTGGATTTTCATACAATATACCTCCATTTGAAGTCATCATTGTTTCATTCTTTTTAAATCCGGCTTTTAGCAAATCATCCTCTGTCGGCATTTTATCTTTTCCATAAGGTAAATTATCAACCTGTGCAGCCAGTTCTTGTTGTTCTATATTTGTTGGCTCAGTTACAGGAGGATTATCCTTATTTTTAACACCTAAAATTTTTGTACCGTCTTCAGCCATTGTATAATCATAAGCTTTTACAGAACCGTCAGCCTGTTTTGCCTCAATTTTACCCTCGCTGAACTTACCGTCAACAAATTTTACAGTATGCTTTATTCCATCAGAAGTATATGTAATTGTCGCATTCTTACCGCTTTCATCAGTTTCTAACAGAATATCTTCACCTGTTTCAGTATTTACAAATCTCGAAGAATTAGCACCTCTGTCTTCCACTAACGGGAATTTTGACTTATCCATTTTTGAAAAATCTTCAAGAGTTTTTAAATCAGACAATGGGGATTTTTGCAAAGCCTCATTCATTTCCTTTTGCTCTTGCTGAACTTTTCCGGCATCAGAATCAGGATCAGGTGCAGGCGGAGTAACCGGAGCTTTTTTCACTTCATCAGAAGTCACATTACCACTTGCATCAAATGTGATATCTTGAATTATGCCATCTTTTTCATAAGAAATACCAAGAGTAGTATATCCTCCGTCAGGCCCGCCATCAAAAGCTCTTGTTATATGTATTCTTTCTCCGGTTTGCTTATTTTCAAGAATTTCTGTACCTTGTCCGTTAATTGCGACCTGTTCAAATTTGGATAAATCCAATTTTTTCACATCTCCAGCATTCTTTATATCCTTTAACGGACTATTTTGTTTAAATTCAGCTTTCTGCTGCTCGGTTAATTCTTCTTTTGTATCAGGATTGATTTCAGGATTAGGTTGATGCTCTTCATGAACAGCATCCTTATCCTCTGACTTTCCAAGATACACATTCAACAAGTTTTTCCAATCTGAATAATCAACTTTACCAACATCTTTTTTCTTATCATAATATGCAAAACTCTTTGCTGCATTATCGATATTAATGAAATTTTTGATTTTATTCCCGTTACTATGAATACTGTTTAAAAATCCATTCCATTTGTCAGCAGAAATTTTACCATCTTTTTTGCCATCAGCAGCATCTAATTCTTCTGCCAGCTTTCTGTTCCACTGAGTGTTATCACTTCCGCCAACACTACCGACATCTCCGTTGTACATATAATACTCCTTTCTCTATTAATACTCTAAGTCCTATATAATTTTACATATAATAATAAAGAAAATTATACTTATTTTTTTGATATTTTCAAAAGAATTATTTAACAATTATTTACAAAGTATATATTTATAAAAAACTATACGCACAACTTCTACAAAAATATTTATTTGTAAAGTTTATTACCAAGTCTTACTCCTGTTACAAACATAAATTGGTAATTACCTCTTTTACGGTCATCAGCAGGCTTTTCATCCAACACTGTATTTGTACTATACGAATATATATGTCCAAATGCATCAACATATTCCATATCTACAAGCATACCTTCTAATACAACTTTGTCCCAAGTTTTGATTTTTAGCAAAGCTCCCATTATATTATTATTAGCCGGCACAACACGAGTATCCGACCAGTGCGACATTGCGTATTCCGACGTTACCGGCAAAGTTTTAACTTTTGAAGTAGTCAACAAGACATTTGCTCCGGTTAATTCATCTTTAAGCTTGGTGCATTCAAAATATCTTTTGTAAAAGTGTTTATCACCTAATTTACCCCAAGCTAAACCAATATCATACAAAGCTGCACTATCAGGCAATACAGACCCCGATAAATGTACTCTGTTTGTTGAAACAACCAACCCTGCAATTTTATAATATGCAACTGGTTTTATTACAATATTATCACCACTAAGTAATGTCTTATACCAAAATATCTTTTTTACCTTTTCCTCATTAGTAAAAATATTTTGAACAGGCTGCTCCATAACCGATATTGGAACACTCTCTATTTTTGAATAGAACGCAAAACCAAATTTTACCCAATACATTATATGAGCTCTGAAGACGATTAGCAATGCAAGTATCAATATCAAAATTAATTTTCTTAAATTCTTTGCATTTTGTTCTATATCATCGTTCAATTTCTTATCAATTACGTTAATAATATAGTTATACTCTTTATTCTTATCAATACTCATACAATACTCCAGATTAAAACAAAAGTTAGTATACCACATTAAAATCAATATGGCAACATTACAAAAAAGAGTTCGGCAGCTGACCGAACTCTTTTAAATTATTTTATTGTTAATTTTAATATTAAAACTATACCATTAAAGACATTTATGTAATATCTCTAACTTACAAAGCAGTCTGGTCGGCAATAATATGCCGACAAAGAACTACCAGCTTGCTTTAGTAACGCCCGGAAGTAAACCTTCGTGAGCCATTTTTCTAAGACAAATTCTGCAAAGACCGAAATCTCTGTGATAACCGTGAGGTCTTCCGCAGATAGAACATCTGTTATGAAGTCTAACTTTAGGATATTTTCCTGCAGCTACCAGAGCTTCTCTTTTTAATTCTTTGTCTATCATCGCTTTCTTAGCCATGAAATTCTCCTTTATTTTATGTCAGCTTATCAAAGCCGACCTACATTCTACATTCTACGATTACTTGTTCATTCCTTTGAAAGGCATACCCAATAATTTCAACAACTCTCTTGCTTCATCATCTGTTTCAGCAGTAGTAATAATTGAAACATTCATACCCTTTACAAGATCAACTTCTTCATAAGTAATTTCAGGGAACAAAGCTTGTTCCTTCAATCCTAAAGTATAGTTACCACGACCATCAAATGCCTTAGCACTTATACCTCTGAAGTCACGAATACGAGGGAATACAACGCAGATTAACTTCTGTAAGAAATCATACATTCTTTCACCTCTAAGTGTTGCCATTGCACCAACCGGCATACCTTCTCTTAATTTGTAAGATGCGATTGATTTTTTAGCTTTTGTTACAACACATTTTTGACCTGCTATTTTTGTCAACTGACCTTCTATAGTTTCAGCTATCTTTGAGTTGTGAGAAGCCTCACCAACACCCATATTCAAAACGATTTTTACCAATTTTGGGATTTGCATATCGTTTTTGTAGCCAAACTTTTCTTTCATAGCCTGTTTAACTTCGTTTTCATATTTTGTTTTTAAGTTTTCTGTTTTTGTCATTTTGTTTTCCTCAATTCTATCGATGTATATGTCTGTTTACACAAACCTTACACATCTAATTGTTCTCCACATTTTTTACAAACACGAACTTTTTTACCGTCTACAACGGCGTGTTTGATTCTGGTAGGTTTTTCACAAGCCGGACATACAACCATTACGTTTGATGAATCAAGAGGTTTTTCCATTTTAATCAAACCACCCTGAATACCAGCCATTGGTTGAGGTCTTTGTGCTTTGGTAACCATATTTACACCTTCTACCAATACTTTTGAATCAGCAGGAATAGCTTTTTTTACGTTACCGATTTTACCTTTATCTTTACCTGCAGTAACAATGACTCTGTCACCGGTTTTTACATGCAAGCTTTTTTTCTTATCATTTGCCATTTTTATTTCCTTTTTACTTATTTACTTTGAAACAAATTCGACCTTGATTTTGTCTCTTTTATTTTTACTTTGAACTACGTCCGTTCGGAAATTCGCTTCTTGAATTTCCTTCTCGCTCAATCTGCCTTACCTTCGACCTCCGGTCTGACGGTTCGGAGATTTCGCTCCCCGGAACTACGTCCGTTCGGAAATTCGCTAGATAACTTCCGGTGCTAATGAAACAATCTTCATATAGCCTTTATCACGAAGTTCACGGGCTACCGGTCCAAAAACACGGGTTCCGCGTGGGTTGCCGTCTTTGTTGATAATTACTGCAGCATTTTCGTCAAATCTGATTACAGAACCGTCCTGACGTTTGATATCTGCTTTAGTTCTTACAACAACAGCACGAACAACTTCTGATTTTTTTACGGTCATATTTGGAGTTGCATCTTTTACAGCTGCAACAATTTCGTCACCTACTGCCGCAAATTTCTTATTTGAACTGCCCATAACTCTGATACATAACAATTGTTTTGCACCTGTATTATCAGCAACTTCAAGTCTAGTTTCTTGTTGTATCATTTTTCTTTTCCTTTTTTACTTTACTTTCGACCTCTCATTACTCTGTGGTAATGTTGTCTGCACAATATTTGTGCTATTTCACATTCAATTAAGACTACTTAACCTGTTCTACAACTTCAGCTAATGTCCAACGTTTGTCACCTGAAATAGGGCGAGATTCAACAATTCTCACTGTATCACCGATATTACAAACATTCTGTTCATCATGTGCTTTGTAGTTCTTGTTTGTTTCAATAATCTTTTTGTATTTTGGATGTGAAGCATATTCAGCAACTCTAACTACGATAGTTTTATCCATCTTGTTGCTTACTACGATTCCTTGTTTTTCTTTCTTAGGCATTTGTACCCTCCGCTGTTTTTGCAGCTTTTTCACTAATTACAGTTTTTGCTTGAGCTATTAAGCGTTTGTTCTTTGAAATAAGAGAAGTGTTTTCCAATCCTGCTGTAGCAAGTTTCATTTTATTGTCTAACAATTCTTTCTTCCATTCAAGTATAGCACTTTTTAGTTCATCAACTGTTTTTTCGCGCATTTCACTTAATTTCATTTTAATATTTTCCTTTTATTTAAGCTTCTAACTTTGATTTTTCTACAACTTTTACCTTGATAGGTAACTTTTGTGCAGCTAATTCAAGAGCGTTTACTGCAACGTTTCTATCAAAATATTCAAGTTCAAATAGAATTCTGTTTGGTTTAACAACCGCTACCCAGTATTCCAAGTTACCTTTACCTGAACCCATACGAGTTTCAGCAGGTTTTGCAGTAATTGGTTTGTCAGGGAAGATTTTAATCCAAACATTACCGCCACGTTTGATTTCACGAGTCATTGCACGACGTGCAGCCTCGATCTGACGGCTGGTTATCCAACCAGGCTCTAAGGCTTGTAATGCGTAAGAACCGAATTCAAGTTTTGTACCTCTTGTTTCATGTCCTTTCATTCTGCCTTTCATCATTTTACGATATTTTGTTTTTTTAGGCTGTAACATTTTATTTACTCCTGTTAATTATTTTACTTTATGTTATGTCTTACTTAGCTTCAGTAGTTTCGATAGCTCTTTTTCTGCGGCGTCCGCCTCTTTCAGAACTTTCTTTACCACTTTTTGCTTTAATGTTCATGTCTGCTTTTTCTCCAGGCATTAAATCACCTTTGAAAATCCAAACCTTAACACCGATTTTACCCATGATTGTATCTGCTTCGGTAAAACCGTAATCAACGTCTGCTCTCAATGTCTGAAGAGGAATTCTTCCTTCTTTAGCCCATTCTGAACGTGCAATTTCAGCACCGCCCAAACGTCCGGATACCATAACCTTGATACCTTGAACGCCTGATCTCATTGTGCGTTGCATTGCCTGCTTCATTGCTCTTCTGAAAGCAACACGTTTTTCCAATTGTTGTGCAATATTTTCTGCAACCAATTGAGCATCTGCATCAATTCTTGCTACTTCAACTACATTAATAATTACCGGTTTGCCGATGAATTTAGAAACTTCTTGTCTTAATTCATCAATACCCTGACCGCCTCTACCTACAACAATACCAGGTTTAGCAGTTACAACGGTAATTGTAGTATTTTTGTCTTCAATTCTTGAAATCAAGACTTTTGATACGCCAGCTGCGTATAACTTTTTCTTAATAAATTTTCTGATCGCATGATCTTCTTTTATAAAAGTACGGTATTCCTTGAATGAAGCATACCATGTGCTTGCCCAAGATTTGATTATACCGATTCTGAATCCGTTTGGATGTGTTTTTTGTCCCATTTTTTATACCTTTATTTTTTTACTACCATTCAGCTTAGTCACTTACCTTAATCGTAAGGTGTGATGTACGTTTTAGTCTTCTGTAAATTCGACCTTGTGCTCTTGGTTTAGCACGTCTCAGTGTTTGGCTTTCATCTGCAAAGATTTCTGAAATCTTTAAAGATTCAGGTGAAATACCAAATTTTTCCTGAGCATTTGCAATTGCAGCCTTCAAATTCTTTTCAACTACTCTTGCAGCAAAGTAAGGCATAAAACGCAACATATCCTGAGCTTCAAGAACTTTTTTGCCGCGTACTTCATTAATTACACGACGCAATTTTCTTGCTGTCATTTTTATATCTGTTTGTTTTGCTTTAGCTTCCATTTTTAATTTCCTTTATTCTTTTACTTTTTTCAAGATCCCGAAACAAATTCGGGATAAAATACCCGTAAGGCTCACTTGCGTTCGCTAACGACTATTTTACTTTAGCTGAACCTGCATGACCTTTGTACAATCTTGTAGGTGCAAATTCACCTAATTTATGACCAATCATCTGTTCTGTAACATATACCGGAACGTGAGTTTTCCCGTTATGAACAGCAATTGTGTGTCCTAACATATCAGGTACAATCATAGATGCTCTAGACCAAGTCTTTATTACTTTCTTTTCAGAATTAGCATTCATTTTTTCAATTTTCTTTTGTAGAGCTTCTTCTACATATGGACCTTTTTTTAATGAACGTGCCATTAATATTTCTCCTTTTGGTTTAATTTGTCTTTAGCTTTTGTCCAGTGCAAGCACTTACTGCACTCACACCGGCTATCGCTTTTTATTTACCTTTTCTTCTTCTAACAATTAATTTATCAGAAGCTTTTCCTGACTTTCTGGTCTTGTATCCAAGAGCAGGTTTACCCCAAGGTGTCTTAGGATGTCCGCCAGGACCGGTTTTACCTTCACCACCACCGTGTGGGTGATCGCAAGGGTTCATAGTTACACCACGAACTGTAGGTCTGATGCCCATATAACGAGTTCTACCTGCCTTACCTATTGATAAGTTTTTGAATTCAGAGTTACCAAGAACACCAATTGTTGCCATACATTCTTTTCTTACCATTCTCATTTCTGATGATGGAAGCTTGATTGTAACATAGTTACCTTCTTTAGCCATTACTTGAGCTGCATTACCTGCTGCTCTTACCATAACTCCGCCACGACCAGGATTAAGTTCAACATTATGAACCATAGTACCTAACGGAATTAACTCCAACGGAATTGCGTTTCCTGTCTGAACAGGTGCATCAGGTCCGCTGATAATTGTATCACCAACATTCAAACCTTCCGGTGTCAAGATATATCTCTTTTCACCATCAGCATAGAATACTAATGAAATTCTTACGTTTCTGTTCGGATCATACTCAACAGTTTTTACTACTGCAGGTACTCCGAATTTTTCACGCTTAAAATCTATTACACGGTATTGTCTTTTTACACCGCCGCCTTTATGACGACATGTAATTCTACCGGTATTATTTCTGCCTGCTGTTTTCTTTACCTTTTTCAACAAGGACTTTTCAGGAGTCATAGTAGTGATTTCACTGTAATCACTCTTTACCATTCCTCTTTGTCCGGGAGAAGTAGGGTTTATTTTTCTTGTTGCCATTTCTTTTCTCCTTAATTGGCTTTGTACTAACTATAGGGACTTATGCCTATTCGCCCCTTTTTAACAACCTTATACAGCTGTTAATGTTTCAATCGGATCACCTTCAATGGTTACGATTGCTTTTTTAGAACTGTCTGTTCTACCAAATTTATATCCGACTCTTTTTGTATGAGATGGCATATAAACAGTGTTTACACTTTTAACTTTTCTTCCGGGAAAAGCTAATTCGATAGCTTGAGCAATTTCAACTTTTGTTGCATCTTTTCTTACTTCAAAAGTATATTGTCCCAAAGCCATTGCCATACGAGATTTTTCAGTAATCAAAGGTTTTTTGATTACATCGTATAACTTTTCTGTATTTGTTCTTTCTTTACTCATTTTATTATTCCTTTATAGTTAAATCTTATTTGCTAAGTCTTTCTGTAATTTCGTTAACAGCTGCTTCAGTAATAACTACGCTGTCAGCTTCCAACAAATCTTTTACGTTTAAGTTTGAAGGAAGTAACAATTTAACTGAAGGAATATTTCTTGCTGCTAATTCAAGATTTTGATTTTCAGCTGCCTTTAAATCAGCAACGATAAGAATTTTACCGTTTAAATTCAAAGATTTTAATACAGATGCCATCAATTTTGTTTTAGGTTCTGCAATCTTTGAAAAGTCTTTTACAATAACTAATTGATCTTCTCTTGAAGATAATGCTGATTTTAAAGCTAATTTTCTTGCTTTTTGAGGCATTGAGAAAGAGAAGTCTCTTGGTTTTGGTCCAAAGATAACTCCGCCGCCTGCAAACAATGGAGAACGAAGTGAACCTGCTCTGGCTCTACCTGTACCTTTTTGTTTCCAAGGCTTTTTACCACCACCTGATACTTCAGCTCTTGTTTTTGCACAAGCTGAACCCTGACGAGCATTATTTAATTGTCTTCTCAATGCTAAATGCATTACATGTAAATTAGGTTCTACACCAAAAACTTCTTTAGCTAAGGTAATTTCGCCTAACTTTTCACCTGTTGTACTTAAAATTTCTTTTGACATTTTCTTTTTTCCTTTTGCTTTCCGTCTACCCCTTTCCCTTTCGGGTTTTATATGGCAGAAGCGGGCTTGTATTTTTGTAGACTGAAGTCTAACTACTTTTCTATTTTTTTACTATTACTTTCGGAGTAAAAGCTTACCCCTCATCGGTATCTTTAACTCACTTTCGTTCGTTAAGAATACCTCCTCCCCCGATGGGAGAGGCAGAATTAGTTCCATTTTGTTCTGGTCGGAACGATTGTAACCAATCTTCCTTCACAACCAGGAACTGAACCTTTTACTAATACAAGGTTCTTTTCTGCATCAACTTTTACAAGTTTTAACTTAGTAACGGTAACTCTTTCATTACCCATATTACCTGCCATTCTTTTACCTTTGATAACACGGCTAGGAGTTGTACCTGCACCGATTGAACCAGGTTCTCTGTGATTTTTTGAACCATGTCCCATAGGTCCGCGTCCAAAATTCCATCTTTTAACTGTACCTTGGAAACCTTTACCGATTGATTTTCCTGTTACGTCTACTTTTTCAACATTATCAAGAACTGATAATTCAATTTTATCGCCTACTTTGTAGTCTTGAGGATTATCAACACGGAATTCTTGTAAGTGTCTGTAATTTTCCAAGTTGTTTTTCTTGAAATGACCGATTTGAGCCTTTGTCAAGTGTTTTTCTTTTGCTGCAACAGTACCAACCTGTATAGCATTGTAACCGTCAGTTTCTACAGTTTTAACCTGAGTAACAACGATATCATCTACTTTGATAACAGTTACAGGAATTGCCAAACCTTGTTCATCAAAAATTTGAGTCATTCCCAATTTCTTACCTATTACACCTAGTGTCATATTTCTACCTTTCTAGCTCCACCGCATTCAGGGGTTCTATAAATCACGTTCGACTTACCCTTACCCTCTACAACGAAATCTCACGATTATCCTTGTTTTGCGATATTGCATTTTCACTTGCGAGCGCTACGTCTTGCTTAATTACTTTACCTTACGGGGACTTTCACCCCACTTCTTTTTGGAAGTGTCCAATCTGCTGATTGGTCGCAGTTCACATTATATATGCATAATGCTTATTCAATTTTCAATGCTTTGTGCAAACTGTTCAGACTATAATTTAACCTGAATAGAAACACCTGCAGGAAGATCTAATCTGCTTAACTCTTCAGTTGTCTGTTGAGTTGCTTCGTATATATCAATAATACGTTTATGAGTTCTCATTTCGAAATGTTCACGAGATTTTTTATCAACGTGAGGGCTTCTCAAAACGCAATATATACGTCTTTTTGTAGGTAAAGGAATCGGGCCTGCAACTTTAGCGTCAGTTCTTTTTGCTGTTTCTACGATTTTGTCTGAAGATACATCAATCAATTTGTGATCATAAGATTTCAAACAAACTCTGATTCTTTGTCCTTTTGTGCTTGCCATTTTTATTCCTTTTCTTCTTGTCATGTTTTACACATTACGGGGTCTTCAATAAGCCGCCCCACAGGGCTTTGCTCGGTTTGAATTTATTTAAAAATATATTTCGGTCTTTTAACTAAAATGCACCAAGCATACCAATGTTAGTATAAACATATAACACTGTCAACTCGGTTTTTTGCTATTTGTTAACGTATTGTAACATGCCGCCGAATAAAATTTTTAAAATTTTTATAAACTGCAATATTAAAGGCTTTACACGTTAAATGCAAAGCCTTTATAATTATGAAAATTGAACATATCTAAAATATTTTATTCCTGAATGAACGAACTCATTCGCCTATCCTCGGGAATTTCGGATAAATCTTGCGGTTGTTGGGACTGAACATCACCCTGACGTTCTACTGATAATCCTGCCATAAAATTCTGCCGTCTTGTACTGCCTATGATGCTTGTAAAATAATTACCCCGTTCATTGGCTGCAGTCATCTGCGACATAATTTTTGTCATGTAATGATTTTTTACGCACATATCAAACTTTACGTCCATCATTTGGTAAACGCTCCTTTATGTTATATATTTTATATATAAAAAGTATAGAATATAAGAATTATTGACTAATTTTTTACGTCACTTTTACAAATATTTACAATCATACAATGACACAACAGTATGATAATAATATATATCAACTTACTTAATAAGCTTACCTACACCTTTGCCTACATTTTTTATAGCAGAGTCACCTGCATTAGCAACTAACCCGCCGGCAGACGACTTAGCTACATCAGCCCAATTTCCTGTGTAAATATCCTTTGCACCAGATATAACATCGGAAGCTACATTATCAGCAGTGTAACCACCGGCCTTACTGACTGCACCCGCTTGTCTGTAAACCTTTAAAGCACCAGTATAGGCACCATCTCCAAAACCGATTTTGGCTTTACCGGTAACTGCATTCCAAGCTTTTCCTCCAACATATTCGCCCGCTTTTCCGCCTGCCCATGCAGCCCCGGCATTTAATGCCGCATCTGTACCATATTCAAGAACTTTTTCTCCCGCATGTTCTTTAATATCTTTTGCATTATCAGCAACTTTACCCATGCTATATTTCCCTTTTTCATCTTTCACGCCGGTAGTCAAATCTTTCGCACCATCAACCAAAACGGAAGCTACCGCCGCACCGCCCGCACCTCCAACAACTGCTCCGGCACCCTTGAGTGTGCCTTCAACTACCGTACCGCCTGTTTGCTGAGAATCGTTATAATCTGTAACTCTATCATTTATTTTATAAACATCGTCTGATAGTTTACCGTCATAATCTCTATGATATGTGTCCTTATATATTTGTTTAAATCCATCCATATCACCTGCTTCAAGTGCAGCTGCCATTTTATCATCAGCCCTGCTGTAAGCATCCAATTCTTCTCTAACCTGTTTTGCAGTATTACCGGTTAGATTTATAAAACGATTATTCCAAAGCTTTGATACTCCATCGGCTGTCCAATGGGTAAAATTCTCATTTTTCATTTCTTCTTCAAATTTAATTCTTGCCTCTATATTTGCTTTTTGTATTTCTTTAAAATTGGATTTTGCGAGATTAAGTTCATCTAGTTTAGCTTTTTCTTCGGCATTTTTTTTATCATTTGCATCGGTTTTTGTTTTTAACTTTTCAGTCATTGGGGTCTTAATAGTGTCCAGTTCAAGTATAGGTTTTCCGCCGTTCAGATCAGAAATTTTCTTTGTATATTTATCCACAAGCATCTGATTATCAGTCGAAATACCCTCTTGTTGCATCAATTCTCTGGCATATTCTTCGTAACTCGAATATTTACCTTTTGTTCCTTTTCGTTCATATATTTGGTCTGAATTTGCAACAATTTCTTTTTGTTTTATTTCAGCGGCATCACCCTTTGCTTTTTCACTTTCCGCTGATACATCATAATTTGCGGAATCCGTTGCTTTTACATATTTATCAGGAACTACAATACGTTGTCCCGCCTGAGGAACACCTCCTGGAAACTTGTTTAATTTCATTACCTCAGATTTTGGAACTTTTGTTCTCTGACAGAAAGAATCTACCGATTCACCGGCTTTCATCGTTAAAGAACCATGACCTTTTCCGTCATACGTTGCTTCGTACGTTTTTCCGTCAACTTCCGCAGTTTGTTTAGTTTTAAATCCGTCAGCATTGTATTCATCCGTCTGTTTATAATTTTTAGACGGCTGGGTAAACACTTCTGTACGACTACCATCTTGATTATAACTAATCTCATTTTGTTTATCAGGGTTTTGAGGGTCCTCGCCATATTTCTCAACCTGATGAGTAACATTACCATTATCATCAAACTCTTTTACAGTTTGTTTGCCGGGTTCAGTAACAGTTTCATCTGTTACCGTACCGTTAATATTGTTATTTTTTGTTACAGGATTTTTTATATTTTTAACGGTTACTCTATTACCGGCAACAGTAGATGAAGTTACAGTATCATCCTCATTGTAATTAAATTCCGTAGTTTCAGTATAGGCACCCTTATCAACCGCTCTTGAAGTTAATCTTTCATTTCCGTTCTCATCTATATTATAATGTGCATCTACAGTACCTTTATGTACATCTTTTGTGGAAGGTTTACCATCTTCATAATTTGTAGTAGAAACTGTACCATCTTCTTTATTGGTATCGGTTACTTTTGTTATAGTTTGACCATCTTCAGCATAATCACTAACCACTGTATTAGATTGAGAATCAACCGTAATTTTATCAACAGTACCATCCTCACGTTTATTCGTAGTCGTACTCGCACCACTTTTCTCCGCAGAAACAGTTTCGGATAATTTATCATCCGAAGGTGTTTCCACTTTACCGTTAACAACTACAGCATCATCACTCGCTATTGTATCTGAAGATTTTTTTTCTTGAACAGACTGAGTAGAACTTGTGGTATCACTATTCTCTATAACGTTAGGTTTGTCTTTTTGAGCTTCGACTTCAGGTGTTCCTTCTTGAGTATTCTGCATTTCATCCCACATTGCCTGACTTTCAACACTTTTTGACTCAGCACGTTCGGAATCATTTGAAGCTTCATTATTACTCTTAACCTCCGTAGAAGAAGTATCAACGTTATTAACCCCTGATTGTTGTGTCGGTTGCGGCTTTTTTATATATGGATTTGAAATACTGAAGTCAGTCATTAAAACTCCACCTATAAGTACTATACATACTTATAACGGAACAGTTTTTAAATACTTTATAAATACATTCTTGATTGTTACAATTATTAAAATATCACAAAACGCCTTTCAAGTACTGACCCGTAAATGAATTTTTATTTTTTGCGACCTCCTGAGGAGTTCCCTGAGCGACAACCGTTCCGCCTGCATTACCGCCTTCAGGACCTAAATCAATAATATGGTCTGCTACTTTGATTAAATCTAAGTTATGTTCAATTATGAGAATTGTATTTCCCTGATCTGCAAGCTTTTGAATAATTTTAATTAATTTATCCAAATCGTACCAATGCAAACCGACAGACGGCTCATCGAGCAGATATAAAGTTTTACCTGTTGCACGCTTATTCAACTCCGATGCAAGTTTAATTCTCTGAGCTTCACCGCCTGACAAAGTTGTGGCACTTTGACCAAGTTTAATATAATCCAAACCTACATCATTCAGAGTTTGCAATTTATTTTTTATTGTCGGAATACTATCGAAAAACTCTAAGGCTTCTTTTACGCTCATATCAAGGACATCTGCAATAGTTTTGCCTTTAAATTTTACCTCCAGAGTTTCTCTGTTATAGCGTTTACCTTTACATACAGGACATTTTACATAAACATCCGATAAAAAGTTCATCTCAATTTTGTTTACACCGTCACCTTTACAAGCCTCACAGCGTCCGCCTTTAACGTTAAAGCTAAATCTGCCCGGTTTGTACCCTCTCACTTTTGCCTCATTTGTTTTGGCGTATAAATCTCTGATATGAGTAAATAAATCCGTATAAGTTGCAGGATTGGAACGTGGAGTTCTGCCGATTGGGGACTGGTCAATATCAATAATTTTATCTATATTTTCAAATCCCAGAATATCATCAACACCTTGCGGTTTTGGACGATTACCCCTTAATTTATGCAGGGCAAATTCATAAATCAAATCCTGCATCAAAGTAGACTTACCTGAGCCTGAAATTCCCGTCAAAACGACTATTTTACCGAGCGGAATATCTACATCAATATTTTTTAGATTATTCAGGTGTGCATTTTTAACCTGTAAGAATTTACCGTTACCTTTTCTGATTTTATCAGGAACCGGTATTGAACGGACACCGCTCAAATACTGTCCCGTCAAAGAATTTTTAGTCTTTATTATATCTTCAAGTGTGCCTGTAGCAATAATTTTACCGCCGTTAACTCCTGCTTTCGGACCTATATCAACAATATAATCCGCATTACGCATTGTATCTTCATCGTGTTCTACAACTATGAGAGTATTTCCAAGATTTCTGAGTTTTAAGAGGGTTTTTATTAATCTGTCATTATCCCTCTGGTGTAAGCCTATTGACGGTTCATCCAAAACGTAAAGAACACCTGACAAGCCGCTGCCTATTTGGGTTGCAAGTCTGATACGCTGAGCTTCACCACCTGATAAAGTACCTGCCATACGGGCAAGATTAAGATAACTCAGCCCGACATCTTTCATAAAACGCAATCTTGAACGAATTTCATCTAAAATCTGCTTAGCTATTTGCAATTTGTATTCATCCAATTCAAGATACAAATCCTCGACAAACTGCAACTCTTCATCTATCGGCATCAGAGTGAATTCATATATATTCTTATCTTTAATTTTTACCGCTAACGGGAATGGCTTTAATCTCGCCCCATTGCATGCCGGACAAGGTGTAGTTGTCATATATTTTTCGATTTCTTCACGCCAGTATTCTGCATTAGAATCATTATAACGCTTTTCCAAAAACGGAATTACACCTTCAAACTTGCGATACTTAGTTTCATAATAGTGAGTACCAAATCTTTTTACTCTAAACTGCAAGATATCATCACCGCCGTGTAGGATTATATCCTGCTGAGATTTTGTGAGAGCATCAAAAGGTTTATCCATAGGGATACCATAATGAGAGCATACAGACTTTAGCATATCATCATAATAATCCGTTGAGGTTCTTGACCACGGATATATCGCCCCCTCATTCAAACTTTTTGTCCTGTCAGGAACTACAAGATTCGGCTCAATGACAAAATCCGCACCTAATCCGCCGCATCTTTCACACGCACCATAAGGAGCATTAAATGAAAAAATACGGGGTGCAAGTTCTTCAAAACTTAATCCGCATTTCGGACAAGAAAGTTTTTCGCTGAATATTTTTTCTTCTTTCCTTGAAATCGCATCTATAATAACAATTCCGTCAGCTTTTTTAAGTGCAATTTGAACGCTATCGGCTATTCTTGATATAGCACTTTCTTTAACAACGACACGGTCAACAACTACACTAATATCGTGTTTTTTAGTTTTTGCCAACTCTATATCGTCTTCATCAAGGTTATAAATTTCACCGTCAATCTTTACTCTTACAAACCCTTCCTGCTGAAGTTCTTTGAATAACGAAGAATATTCACCTTTTTTACTTCTTACAACAGGGGCAAGAATTTGTATTTTTTCACCCTCACCGAGCTTCATTATGCTGTTTACAATTTCATCAACAGATTGGGGCTTAATTTCATCTCCGCAATTAGGGCAATAAGGCGTTCCTGCTCTTGCGTACAAAAGTCTTAAATAATCATAAATTTCCGTAACCGTTCCGACAGTGGAACGTGGGTTATTGCTTGTTGACTTTTGATCAATGGAAATTGCAGGGGATAAGCCGTCTATATATTCAACATCAGGCTTATCAAGCTGTCCGAGAAATTGTCTTGCATAGGTTGAAAGGCTTTCTACATAACGTCTTTGACCTTCCGCAAAAATTGTATCAAATGCAAGCGAAGATTTACCCGAACCGGAAACCCCCGTAAAAACAATTAATTCGTTTTTGGGAATTTCCAATGATACGTTTTTGAGATTATTTTCTTTTGCACCTTTTATAATAATTTTGTCAAGCATAACAATAATATAATTACACAAAAAAATTTATTGACAAATTTATTTACGGCTTACTATCCCAAATTTCTTATAACAGCAGCAAGAACATGTAATTTTTTATTATCTTTTTTAATCTTTTCCAACCCGTCTTTAATCTCATCAAGCAATTCTGAATTTGATTTCACACAATCCGTGACAAACAATTCATATTCTTCAATATTTAAACTATGTGCAATTTTTGTTAAATTTTCTGCAGTCGGGTAATTTCGACCTGTTTCGATTTTACTAAGAGAAATTGTATCAATTCCAACAACTTCAGCAAGCTTTTCCTGCGTAAATCCCTTTGATTTACGAAAATCTTGTATCCTTTTGCCGACTGTCTTTTTTATATCCATTTAACACCTCAATAATATATTTTAAATATTTTAACTTTTGGGTTAATAAATTTTAAATACTAATTATTGATTTTTTAACCTTTTAAGTATATAATATAAGTAGGTAATATTTCGGAGGATAATATGAACAAAAAGGGTTTTACACTTGCAGAAGTTCTTATCACACTTGGTATAATAGGGGTAATTGCAGCATTAACATTTCCGTCACTTATGTCAAGTTACAACAAAAAAGTGGCATCTACACGACTTAAAAAATTTTATTCTACAATGCAGCAAGCCATTTTGCTTGCAAAAGCCGAGTATGGGGATGTAGAATACTGGTCAAGAACAGGTAATCTTGCAGAAGACGAGGAAAGTGAAACCTCAGCGAACTACACCGCAACATTGAACTACTGGAATAAGTACTTTGCACCGCAATTTTATACGTTAAAAGTTGAACCTGACAAAGGGAACAGAAAGAATTTGGCAATCTATCTGACCGATGGCTCTAAATTGTCTATATGGAATGGCGGATGTTTGGATATAAATTTTGATGTGAATGGAGATAATAACCCAAATACAATGGGAATAGACAAATTCTATTTTCAATTTTGTGAAAGAGAATCTGAGAGAAACAGATGGCTCGGCGACAAAAATATAATATTTTCACCATATTATGCCGCATCAGTTTCTAATAGAGCCTCCGCACTTGAATCATGCAAAAATAATCCGAGAATGTGTGCGGCTTTAGTAGTTCTTTATGACGGATTTGAATTTGCAAGCGACTACCCGTATAAATTATAAAAATTTGGCATTAATAAAACACTTTAAATAAACTTTTACACGACTATTTCAAAACTTCCAACAGAGTTTTATGCAGTTTTACGTTATGTACTCTTAATATATCGACTTTTCTCTGGATTGCCAAAGTATTCAGGGCAACCGTAAAAATATCCTTAGTATCGTTATCAGCATCAGGCATATTCAAAAGGCTTTTTCTTGAAAGTCCCAGCAGAACAGGGCAATCCAACCCTTGTAATTCTTCTATACGACGTAAAATTTCAAAATTATGTTCTCTCGTTTTGCCAAAACCAATACCCGGATCAATTATAATATTTTCTCTTTTGATACCGCCTGCAACAGCCTTGGAAACTTTACGGCTCAAATCAATATAAATTTCATCCATGAGATTATCATAATGGGGACTATTCTGCATAATATCCGGAGTACCTTTTGAATGCTGAATAATAACAGGACATCCATAATCAGCAATAACACTCTGCATATTTGTATCATAAGTTAAACCTGATACATCATTAATAGCTGTAGCCCCTGAATTCAGACATCGCTTTGCGACCTCTGAACTTCTCGTATCAATACTTACAGGGATTTCTATATTATTATTTCTTATATAATCCAATACAGGAAGAATTTTATCCAACTGCTCTTTTGGAGAAACGGATTCAGAATACGGTTTTGTAGATTCAGCACCAATATCAATCATATCTGCACCATCAGATATCAGTTTATTCAAATGTTCAACAGCTTTATCAAAATCGCTGTACATTCCTCCATCGGAAAATGAATTATTCGTCAAATTCAAAATTCCCATAATTTGTACGGAATGCTTTTTATCCATAGTTACAGAAATTAATTTTTCAATCTGCCGTCCGAGCTGTCTTAATCCAAAAGGCTGAACACCAAGCTTAACGGCTATTTTTTTTAGCTGAGAAATGCTCCCCCCTAATATACAGTCTGCACTGATTACATTTCCGGTAATAGTATCTCTTGGGGTAGCACAGTCAGAGCCTACACTGAGTGCAGTTTGCTTCAAAATATTTGCCTGTGCAGCATTTAATCCGAAGATTTTTATATTTTTATAATTATATTTGTTCACAACTTGCTCGGCATAAGATTTGTCAAAATCTATAGATTTTAACTCACTTAAAAAATCATCGGTAACAAGCTCTTTTATCAAAAAATTATTCATAACAGGAGTCTAACATGAGATTTTTATTAATTCAAATTAAAAAATAAAATTAGTATCTTCTGTACTGATTTTGAGCCTGTTGTCGGTACATTTGCTCATACATACGGCGATACATGTACTCTCTTGGATCCATATATTCAAATTTATCATATTCGCCATAAGGATCGGAAGTTACGGTAGACATCTTTACTCCAAGCTTATTGGCATTTTTCATCAGGGTACTGAATACTTCCGCAATACCTGTAGTGAATACGAATACAGCAGCACCTTTACCTATAAATGCACCCAACTTACCCGTAAACATTGCTTTCATAAAGTTTGGCATTTTTGAAGCCTCAGCCCAATTTGCAATCTGATTTGTGAAATTTCTGTAATTTATTCTAAAAGCATTCAACAAAGATTTTGATTGTCTTGCTGGAGCTTCAACCGCATTAGTAATATCAGCGGCAGCACCCGTAATAGTGTTAACCTTGCCCGCAGATGTTTTGAAAAATTTTAATGCACTACTTCTTGTTGCTGCAGCACCTGCACCGGTAGCACCTGTGACAGTAGCGGCATCTTCTACCCTGTCACGATTTGTTTTGGACTGAGAAGATCTACCTTCAAAATCTGTATATGGAACTAAGCTGTGACCGAAACTAATATCCATAACGAGAACCTCTGTTTCTGCGATAGTCCAGCCCATATCTGCCGTCAATAACATAAACATCATCATTTATCTGCTGAATATCATGCCTGTTACCGTCAATAGCTTGTGCCCCAACAGAATTCAACGCTGCTGTACCGCCTCCGGCAACACCCATAGTCTCTACAAATACACGTTTAGGATTTATACCTCTTACTGTTTTTATAGCACTATCAGAGATTTCAACAGAACGCTGATATAACGGATTATTCTTTACAGCATTTTTTATACTTGTGTATTTAGTTCCAACCGATGAATTTAAGAAAGAATTTTTCATGGTTGAAACTTCCAATTTTAAATTTTTAACCCAATCTTGTTTATTCAAGAATTTTTTACCTGCATTGTACCAGTTTGAAACAGACTCACAGGAATCCTTAGACATATTTCTTATAAATTTTACGGGAGCAGTTTTACCTAAATCACTCATAACTTTAAGAGTACCAACAGTACCCCATCTCAAACCGCCCCAGCCGACTGCGATTGATATCAGACCTGAAAATATTTTCATACCTTTATTTATAACAGGTACAGACTCAGTAGTTCGAGCAATTGTGTCTATGTTATGCTTTGTTTCTTGCCACAAATCGTAATCCTGAGCGGCTTTTTGACGTTCAGCATCAATATCAAAGGAGTTTGATTTCCTTGTTCCTTGACGGGGACTATCAAAGATTTCTTCATAATCAACATATTCTGCATCATCAAACATGCCTGAACGATATCCGAAAGTAGGGTTTTTACTGTAACTGTTCGAGATATTCGGTTGGATTGTTAACATACACACATACTCCTTTTTCAGAGAGTTCAAAACCCCTCAAAAAATTTTTTTGCGTAAATTTTTGAGATGTTTTAATAAATTGTTACAAACGTTTGCATGAATATTATCACACAAATTTTGCTGTTTGTAAATTAATTATGAAGAAAATTGAAATAGCATATATCTGACACAGACTTGCACGACAGAAATGTTTATCGTAACATAGCAACATAAGGGAAGTCTTAAGAAGGAGAAAACATGAACGAGCTTTTGAAAAAGACTGCTGCAGAGCAATCTAAAGCACTTAAAAATAAAGAGATTTCAGCCGTTGAACTTACACAGGCGGCTTTTGAAAGAATTGACGAGTTGGATGAAAAACTCGGAACATTCAATTCTTTAACAAAGGAAACAGCCTTAAATACGGCAAAAAAAGTTGATGAAAAAATAGCTAACGGAGAAGAATTACCGCTATTGGCAGGTATTCCGTTAGCCCTTAAAGATAATATGAATCTTGTAGGCTCTAAAACTACAGCATCAAGCAAGATTTTGGAGAATTTTGTTTCTCCGTTCAATGCAACAATTACTCAAAAATTGTTGGATAATTTAGTTCCGATTGTTGGTAAAGCTAATCTGGACGAATTTGCAATGGGTTCTTCAAACGAAAACTCTGCGTTCAGAAAAGTTCGCAATCCATGGAATTTGAACAAAGTTCCGGGAGGTTCTTCAGGAGGCTCTGCGGCTAGTGTTGCAGCCTGTGAAGCTACTCTTGCGTTAGGTTCAGATACAGGCGGATCAATAAGACTACCTGCATCATTCTGTGGTATTGTAGGTATGAAACCAACTTACGGCAGAGTTTCAAGATACGGTTTAATTGCATTCGCTTCATCCTTAGACCAAATCGGACCTTTCACACGTTCTGTTGAAGATGCGGCAAATTTGCTTGAAGTAATTTCAGGTCACGATCCTAAAGATTCTACCTCTTTGAATCTGCCTGTTGAACATTATGCTGCAGGGCTGGCAAATGATATTAAAGGCAAAAAAGTCGGCGTTATTAAAGAATTAATTTCAGAAGGCTTAACCGAAGATGTTTCAAAAGCTATGGAAAAAGCAATCGAAACATATAAAAATCTGGGATGTGAAATTGTTGAAATTTCTTTACCTAGATTAAAATATTCAATAGGTATTTACTACATTTTGGCAACAGCAGAATGCAGTTCAAACCTTGCAAGATTTGATGGCGTTAAATACGGATACAGAACACCTGATGCCAAAAACTTGATGGAAATGTACACAAAGACAAGGGCAGAAGGATTTGGACCGGAAGTAAAACGCCGTATAATGCTTGGAACTTATGCGTTGAGTTCGGGTTATTATGATGCTTACTACAAAAAAGCTCAACAGATGAGAGCATTAGTAACGGAAGATTTCAAGAAAGCATTTGAACAGGTTGATATTCTTATATCACCGACTTGTCCGAATACTGCATTTGAACTTGGGGCAAAAGCATCAGATCCGCTTGCAATGTATTTGACAGATATTGCAACAATTTCGGCAAACCTTGCAGGTATTCCGGGAATAAGCATTCCTGCAGGATTTGACAGAGACGGAATGCCAATCGGACTGCAAATACTTGCACCGCAACTACAAGAAACTAAATTGTTCAATATGTCATACCAGTTTGAACAGGCACACGACTACTGGAAACAACTGCCTAATATATAATAAATAATAAGATAAATTAAATATGCGTAACAAAGAGGACAAATTTATGTCCTCTTTTAACGTATTTAAACGTTGTATCAACAAAATAGAATTAAATAATTAATTTTTTGTTAATTTTTTCATGTCGCTCATGAATATCTGTTACACTTATAGTATAAGTTGAATACATTTGCTGAATTTTCTGTATCTTAATTAATCAGATTGGGAAAGGGATTTACTTAAATAGGAAGATAGCTGAGATTGGTTGTGTATGAGATTTAGTGTTATTAGTTATCAAAGTTTAAAGGAGAATTAAAAATGGCTCAAACACAGGCACAGTACATTAACAGAAATTTGACAGAATTAGAAAATTATATCAATTATCTTGTTGATTTCAGTAAAGAATATGATAATGCAGTAAAGGATTTATGTTCAAAAAGTAATGCGGAAAAGATTACAAAATCAGAAGAAACAATAAAACAGGAAAAAGAAATAAAAGAGTCTTATGAAACAGCAATAAATTTGTATAACGATTTAAGACGTATTGCCGATAAGTACAGAAACCGTATGAATATAGACAGCGACCTCCAATGGTTTCATAGCAGACTTAATTCAGCAAGATTCCCGATATACGAAAGAACTACACTTAAATTAAAACATTCAACACAAAACGGTGCACCTACCGGCGGAGCGTCAGCACTACAAAATGTCCAAGATATGTACACTAGAAACATAAATCATGAAAAGGAATTTGAGAAAAAATATGAAAATCTTGCTAAACAGAAACTTGGTGAAATATTAATTGGGGATAATTATAATCCTGATTTTTATGATCATGCCAAACATAAATATGGACCAGATACTGCGGGGATGCTAGATATGGCACATGAAAACAGAAATGATTTAAGTTATACAAAAGATGCAATCAAACTTACAAATTGGAATGATCCTAGAGTTGCTTCTGATAGAGATTACTTAAGAAAAAAAGTAATCAAAGGATTTAGCTATTATGATTATGATGAGGATAATGTTCCGGGATATTTCTTTAAAAATTATTCTGAACCATCACAAAGAATTGCAAATGATAAGGATTTTTTAGAAAAAATTAAAGAAAGCAAAAATGAGATATTAAGTAATAAGAAAGTTAGTATGGGATTTCCTGGCTACGGGCATAATACAAAATCAAATTTATATTATGCCTTTGGGAAAATAGACATAAGAAACGGATATATTGACAAAAACGGTAATTTGCATGTAAAAGTTTATGATACTTATGATTTTAATCCGGAGGAAAAAAATAAACCTTTGGTAATGGCAGGAAAAAATAAAATGTTAGAGGGCGAACTTAAACCCTTTTTCACAATCCATGATATAATCATTCCAAGGAAAAAATTAAAAGAATTATGGAAATAGATAAAAAGAAATTTAATAAGAACACAAAGGCTATATTTATTTATTGCCTTTGTGTTCTATTCTTTTTAATTTTTAATAATCAAAAGGTTTTTGTTCCAATTACTATTCCTGTAGTTGATATAATCTTATATTTTTCAGACTTGAATAAAAATATAGGAGAACCAAAAGCTGATTTATTTTCGTTTTTTATTTTAATATTTATCATTCGACACACATATATATATATAACAGCAATATTTTTTGGGATATTTAAAAAAATAAAAAATCTAAAATTTAAAACATCTGTATTAATAATTATTATAGTAAATTTTATATTTTATTATTTTTCATCTGTAAGATTGTATCATAATGAGTGGTATGCACATATTAGTCCCAAAGATGCAATTTCTGATTATTATTTCTGGATTATACCTATTTATTTTTTAATATACAAATTCTGGAGATATATCACCAAAAATTCTGTAATAAATTTTGAAAAAATTGAATATTACATGTCGATTGATTTTATAACAGATGTATTATTTAAAATAAAAGAGAAACTAAAAAATCATATAAATAGGTAAAAAATTTAACAAAGGTGAAAATGCAAAAGTAGAAGCAGGTAGGCGGCAAATGTTAAAAGGGAATTTAAAAGGATTTTTCTCTATTCACGAAATTGTCATTGAAAAGAAAGATTTTGAACAATATGGATTATAAATTATTAAGTAAAAATATTGCGGAATATCTGCTAAGAGTGATTTGTTTTATGTTAACGATAAAATGTTGTTTTTTTTATCTATTGGGTGTGCTTGGATTACCAGCACTCCCAATAGTAATGCTATCTATATTGTTTTTGAAGCTTAAATATTCGGAATGGCAAATTATAAATTATAATTTTTATTTTGAAATGTTTATTGTTTCATTTGTTACCCTATATATTCTTGCAAAAATATTTGGTATATTTAAAAAACTGGATAAGTTAAACATTTTAATTTTAGATAAAAGTTTCCATGAATTAACTCTTGAGTATAATTACATAATGTATTCATTAATACCTGCATTTTTGTTGTATAAATTTTTCGGATTTTTAACAATAAAATTCCCTGTTCCGTTTAAAAAAATCGGATATTATACTTCAATAGAATTTCCAAAAGATTTGTACTTAAAAATAAAGAGGAATTGTATCAAAAGACCTTAAATCTATTTTCACAATCCATGATATAATCATACCGAAAGAAAAACTTGACAAATTATGGAAACAGGTAAAATAATCTTTGCCGTTTTCCTTTATTTCTTTAAATCCTTAAATACAATTTCATAACCAAGCATTTCTGCTATTTCATTTATTTCGCTAAATCTTAGAGTATTGCACTTTAACTTATTATAAAACCCCGAATATGAGTTACTGTAGCCCTTTTCATCGTGCAATTTTTTCAGCAATTTTCTTAGCGTGAGTCCTCTGTATATAGTGAGAGATTTTACAAAATCAATCAACGGAATATTTTCGTATTTGTAATCCATATAAATATTCTACATTTCAACAATATTTATACAAAATACTTGATTTATTATACTTAATAAGGTATAATATTTATATATATAAATATAATTTAACAAGAAAGTCTGATTATATGGTTAAGAAAGCATTTACTTTAGCAGAAGTACTTATTACTCTCGGAATAATCGGAGTAGTGGCGGCTATGACGTTACCGACATTGCTTGCAAATTATGAAAAGAAAGTTACGGCAACAAAAGCTAAAAAAGCGTATTCAGAATTGCTTAACGCCATAAAAATGTCAGAAGCACATAATGGCGAAATGAAAGAGTGGGCATATCCGGAAACACAGAGCATTGAAGTAACAAGAAATTTTGTTGAAGAATATATAAAACCATATTTTAGTGATTTAAGAGTATGCTCTGAAGGAAACAATGATATTGATTCTAACTGTGGAGCTCGAGTAGGTATGTATGGAGTAAATTATATATTACCAAACGGTACAGGATTATCAATGTCTATAGAGCAAGTTGGCAAATTTTATGTTATTGTTGACACAAATGGTAAAGGTGGACCTAACACACTGGGACACGATGTATTCTTTTTTGATACGGATAATACTGATAAAAACCTTCTGCCGCACGGTTGGAAAGATAATCTTACTAAAGAAGATATTTATACAGGATATGACACAGGTGTCGGATTTATTACCTGTAAAAAGACTAAAGGTGACAACGAAAATGAATTGCACCGTCACGGCTGCACTGCACTTTTAATGCTCAACAACTGGGAAATTGACAAAGATTATCCGTGGTAAATTCTCATAATATATACTCAAACAGCACTGTTAAAAATATTACTTTAAATTATTCAAATTTTCTTTCGTACCTTTTAGGATTTCGCCATAGCGTCCTACATATTTGTTTAATAATTCAAGTACATTTTCTCTGCTCATAATCATTTCTTTGTCCCATCCGGGATATGACGATTTCATACCCATTTTGTGATACAGAGATTTATTGTCGTACCCTCTCCCCATAAATCTGCCTACATTTTCCGCAAGAGCCTTAATTTCAGGTATATACCCCCGTCTCAGACAATCCTCAACAACAGCTTGCATAAGCACTTTTTCAAGATTTTTGTATTTTTTACGTCCCAAGATTGTATTAAGGTAGTTAATATACACGGTATTATGCTCGGCTTGCATTATACTGACATATCCCAGCTGTCTATCCTTATTTTTTACGACATAAACAATATCACGGCCGTATTTACAGTCAGAATCCGAACCTAAACCTATTTTATCTATCTGAGCAACTATATCTTTACGATTTCGACCTTTAACTCTTACAGAAGCTATGCGTTTTGCATAAACTATCGGAACATCAAAAAAATCAGGTGATATAACCTTGGCATTATGTATAATATTAGCTTTTATATAATCAAAGAAATTTATGCCCAAAGCTCGCTTATATCGGCGAATTTGCCTGAAAGCTTCCTTAAAACCGTCACAAGCATAATCCTCCGCTGCCAAATCGGGATTAAGAGATGATATTTGCAGAACATCCCCTTCGTCAGCAGATAAAGGCCTTATATAAAATCTTGTTCTTATATTATTCGAAATTTTATGAGCATAATCAAAAGATTTCTTGAATATACCTACTTTCATACAAAAGTTTGTCCTGATTTACTACCTTAGATATATAAAGTATTCTCGCATAAAAAAATTGCTATTCAATTATCGGAACAACAAAAGAGAACGTAGAACCCTTATCAGGTTCGCTATCACACCATATAGCACCTTTGTGGGCTTCAATAAGCTGTTTTGCAATAGGCAAACCTAAACCTGAACCGCCTACTTTTCTTGACAAAGAATTTTCAATTTGTGCAAATTTATCAAACACATGTAATAAATTATCTTGAGAAATTCCGATACCTTCATCTTTAACGCTAACCATAACATAATTGCCGTTTAGTTTTCCGACAGTTTCATCAAAGATTTCAGGATAATTGAGATCTGATGACTTTATAAATTCTGATTTGATAGTTATAGATTTACCTTCGGGAGTGAATTTTACCGCATTTGAAACAAGATTTGTCAAAACTTGCTCTAATCTCTGTGAATCAGCATATACCTGAGGAAGATTATCCCCCTCATAAGTTATAAGCTGTTGCCCTTTATCTTTTGCAAGGACGGAAATAGATGATTTTACATATTCTATAACAGTGTTTATATCCATATTCTTGAAATGATAATCCATTTTCCCTGCTTCAATTTTGGACAAATCAAGCAAATCATTTATAATACCTGATAATCTTTGAGAATTACGCTTTGCCATAGCAAGGAATTTTCCGTAAGCTTCCGTAACCTCACCGCATTTCCCGCTCAACATTATTTCAAGAGAATTTTTTATCGAAGTAAGCGGAGTGCGTAACTCATGAGAAACAATAGAAATAAACTCGGATTTTAACCTTTCCAAACGTGCCAGCTTCTTATTTGTGTCCTTTAGTTCCTGATAGAGCGTTGCACTTTTTAGCGGTAAAGATACCTGCTGAGCGATAGTCTGGAAACAGGTTGCATTCTCAGCCGTAAACGGAGTTTCCTTAAAAATCTCTACACAACCGAAAAAGTTATCACCCAATGCTATTTTTGAAAACATATTATCAAATTGGAATATGGAAAAATTAAAACGACTGGCAGGGTATTTTACTGTTTTCCTTGTTTTTAAAGTTTTTATATCAATCTCATAAGGAAGTTCCTGCTCGTCAAACAAAGATTTGTAATGTAATATTATCCTCATTTTTAAAGCATCAACTAATTCATCAGACAATTCATATAAGGAATTAATTAACAATACAGGTTCATCTTCTGTACAAAATGATAAAGTACAAGTAAGTGAATAACTAAGAGCCTTATCCATTCCCTCAAGCATATACTCTATGAGTTTTTCCTTATCAAGAGATCCTGCAAACTGTGAACTTGTTGCATACAAAGCATTCAGCCTGTAATTACTGTCAGCTAAATCCCTGTTCGTCTCTGATAATTTTTCCAGATTTGTACGCATTCTGAGATTCATACTTACAATACCGTTAATTAACGATTCATTCATATCATCATCAATCAACGCATTTGCATTCTTAATTAATTCTTTGTCAGAAAAATTTTTATCAACAACCAGTAACAAAGCTGTCTTCTCTAAAGCAGGTTTTATGTGCTTCAGAAGTGAAGAAAAGTTTATTTTATCGGACAACGTATCCATTATCACAACTTCGCAATTAGTTGCGGTCAGATAATCAGAAATCATTGTCTCGTCCGACATAGATACGAAATCATATCTTAACTGTTGAAACAACTCTTCAAATTTCCGTATTTTCTCGAATCTTTGAGATACAAATAAAACCTTAATCATATATAATATCGTAACAAATATTTATAACTTGGCAAATTGTTTACAATAATTGAGAATTTACAAATAATCTTTACATATAAAAAACTTTCCGATACAATAAAAATGTGTAACAAAAGAAAGGTGGTTAATATGAAGTATGTATGCAGCGTATGCGGTTGGTCAACGGAAAGTGATTCACAACCTGACAGATGTCCTCTTTGCGGAGCAACTACATTCAATGTAATTGACGGAAGCAAAAAAGTTTATGCTTGTGAACATAAAGTTGGAGACGGCGTTGTTGAAGATAAAGAAGTAATGGAAGGCTTGAGAGCAAACTTTAACGGAGAATGCACCGAAGTCGGCATGTACCTTGCAATGTCAAGAGTAGCCGAAAGAGAAGGTTATCCTGAAGTCGCAGAAGCATATAAAAGATACGCTTTTGAAGAAGCTGAACATGCTGCAAAATTTGCAGAATTGTTAGGCGAAGTAGTTACCGACTCTACAAAGAAAAACCTTGAACTTAGAGCTGACGCTGAACATGGTGCTTGCGAAGGCAAACTTGCATTAGCAAAACGTGCAAAAGAATTGGGTTATGATGCAATACACGACACAGTTCATGAAATGGCTAAAGATGAAGCTCGCCACGGAAAAGGTTTTGACGGGCTGCTGAAAAGATATTTTTCATAAGCTTTAAAAATATATTTGATATCATAAGGTAATAAGATAACACAATACGTCTTATTACCTTATTTATTCCGAATACTTCAGATAAACGCACAACAACCAATACTATTAATACAAGCATACTTGACAAAATTTATTGAGCAAATATTATTATAGTTAAATGGCTTAAAATACCAAATAGTATTGTAGTATAAACTAGTTAAAAAAAGGAGATTAATCTCATGGCAAGAGAAAAGTATGAACGTACGAAACCGCACGTTAACATTGGTACCATCGGTCACGTTGACCACGGTAAAACAACGTTAACCGCTGCTATCACTGCTGTATTGGCAGCACAAGGACAAGCTGCATTAAAGAAATTTGATGAAATCGACGCAGCTCCTGAAGAAAAAGCAAGAGGTATAACCATTTCAACAGCTCACGTTGAATATGAAACAGCATCTAGACACTATGCACACGTTGACTGCCCAGGCCACGCTGACTATGTAAAGAACATGATTACAGGTGCAGCTCAGATGGATGGTGCAATCCTTGTTGTTGCAGCTACTGATGGTGCTATGCCTCAGACTCGTGAACACATTTTGTTAGCTAGACAGGTTGGTGTACCTAACTTGGTTGTATTCTTAAATAAATGTGATATGGTTGACGATCCTGAATTGTTAGAATTAGTTGAAATGGAAGTTAGAGAACTTCTTTCTTCTTATGAATTCGACGGAGATAACATCCCATTCATCCACGGTTCAGCATTGAAAGCTTTAGAAGCAGCTCAAGCTAACCCTACTATCGCTCGTGGTGAAGACCAATGGGTAGATAAAATCTGGGATTTGATGGATGCAATCGACTCTTACTTCCCAACTCCTGAACGTGATTTAGACAAACCGTTCTTGATGCCGGTTGAAGACGTATTCTCTATCACAGGTCGTGGTACCGTTGCTACTGGTAGAGTAGAACGTGGTGTTGTTAAAGTTGGTGATGAAGTTGAATTAGTTGGTTTAGGCGAAACTAAGAAGACTACAGTTACCGGTGTTGAAATGTTCAGAAAATCATTAGACCAAGGTCAAGCAGGTGATAATATCGGTGCTTTACTTCGTGGTGTTGATAAAACTGAAATTCAACGTGGTCAAGTTCTTTGTAAACCTGGTTCAATTCACCCACACACTAAGTTTACAGCTAACGTTTACGTTTTAACTAAAGAAGAAGGCGGACGTCACACTCCATTCTTCCCTGGTTACAGACCTCAGTTCTACATCAGAACAACTGACGTTACCGGTTCTATCAAATTTGATGGTCAAATGGTAATGCCTGGTGATAACGTAGTTATGGAAGTTGAACTTATCGCTCCGGTTGCTATCGAAGAAGGTATGAGATTCGCTATCCGTGAAGGCGGTCACACAGTTGGTGCCGGTGTTGTTGATAAAATTGTTGAATAATAATTTTATTTGAACAAAATTAAAAAAAGCGGACTTTTTCAAGTCCGCTTTTTTATTTTCCCCTATCAATACTTGCATTATATAAAATTATGCGTTTACTCTGCTTTTTTTAAGAACATCATATTTATTAGATTTTCTTTGATTATTTTTAATGTAATTATCCAGTGATTTTGATACCAATGCAGAACGTTTTGCAGTTTCTGTATCTTTTTCTGTTAAGAATTCTCCAACTGAAACCAAGGTATAACCACCTAAGAATTCATCTATTGTAGCCATAGTATAATTTTTTACAACTGTGTTTTCCATAATGATTTTTCCCTTTTTGTATCTTATCCCTTACATATATATAAAGTATTTTAGTATTAAAAAATTGCCTAAATTTTATATACTTTTTATATTTTCTTAACATATTTTAACTTTTGAAGGTAATAAACCGCCAAAATCTTATAAGATTAGAGCGAAAATCATTAGGCATAGGAATATCCGCAGATTTATAATATTTTTCATAATTTTTTATTATATTATCCGGTAAATCAGCACCAACTTCCAGAGTTTGAAACAGGAGAGTAAGATAATCATCCTGTTCTTCTTTATACATCAAATCTCTTGCACGCAAATCTTCATCTGCTTCGTAATGCAAAAGTGCATGAAATGCTGCTTCTATACTCTTATCTCCCGTTCCGGCAGGGAACAACGGCAGTGCTTCTTTCACCGATAATTCACCAACCAAAACTTTTCTGATAATTTCAGAAACCAATTTTCGTAATTCTTGAGTATCAGCCATACTATTTTACAAGTTCAAACTGGCTTTCCATAAATCTTATCATGTCTACATAGTTACCGCTGAAGAACTGTGATGAGATTTCTTCGATACTCTCTCTTGCCATTTCTTCACGATTCATTGTAGCACTATAGAAGAATTTTTTACCGACTTTATATCTTACAAGGATGCTTTTTGCAGTCAAACGATCCATAACTGTCTTAATAGTTGTATAAGCTCTTTCTACCCCTTGCGAAGATAAATAATCAACTACATCCTGAATAGAAATATCTTTGCCATCATTATCAGAAGTCAAATTCCATACAGAATTTAAAATATCGATTTCCAATTTTCCGCAAGCCATATAATTCCCACTTTCTTTTGTACTAACCATTATCTACTAACATTGTAACATAAAAATTTTTATTGGCAAGTAGTTTGTTAATAATAATGAAGCACATTTACACAAAAAATTATAAATTTCACTTAAACAAGTAGTCGTGTAGATATCACTACCGCTCATATTGTCCACATTACTACGGTTCTCCGCTCCGCCTTACGCAAAATCCATAGTGCGGATAGAACCCTATTAACTTAGTTATTCAAACTCTTCAAATAAATCACGTTCTTTTTTAAAATTCGACTTACTGGTGCGGACTTTGTCATTTTTCTTCTTAACTTTATCGGATACACCTTTATACGCATTATCCACAGAAATTTTAGTCAATGGTTTCTTCATTCTTCTGTCATAAAAAGTCAGCCAAAATTTTCTTCCCATATTATCTACAGCATAAGAAATATCACCGACATACTTTTCACCGGGAGCAATTTGCTTGAACATGAGCTTAGTATCGCCGAATATAGAAGGTCTGAAAACTGCATTATAATCGTTAACTAAAGCAGAATCCAGCCCGGAAATAGTTTTATCCGACATATTTGAAATCATCACAGTAAGCGTAATAGTATTAGCCTCACCGAACGGATCTTTTTGGTGTTTTATGTTAGTGATTTTTATATCTAAACCAGGATACAACATTTCATGCTGTAATAAAGCACTTTCTTTGTATACAGGCAATGACACGCTTGTATTAATTTTAACTTTTATTTCATCTCCCGGAGCAATAAGAACATCATTTCCTTTCCTTATTAATGCAGCACCAAGCCCAATCGCACCGCCAATAGCTGCTCCACCTGCAAGAGTATAACCCTGAGAAGCAATTGCTGCTTCTAACCCCAGCCAATTTAATGCAGCGAATCCGCCAATCAATCCACCAACCGCTGTGTAACCCACATCCTGAGCGACAATTTTTGCAGCACCGGCAACCGGATGCATTTTGGTTGACATTTTACCCTCTATTGGAATTTCTCTCCCGTCAGGTGTAATAAGATAATCAAAATCCAGAGATATAGTAGCTTCTCTACCTAGCCTTTTAGCCTCTGTGGTTGCAGAAATCTTACCGTGAGCATAAGAGCCTTTCGGAATTATTATTCCGCTGTCACCTTTTACATCATTTACAACTTCTGCAAAAAATTCATCCCCTTCAATATTTATATTAGAATCCAAGACCTGAGATACAGTCATGTGAATAATATCCGAGCGATTTAACGTTTCAACCTTACCGGTAAATAATTCGCTTTCCAAATCATTTCTTATCTGATCACTTTTCATAACTCCGCCTTCCAACAAAGGATCTGCAAGAGCTATTGTATTGGACAAAATAAAAGACATTAATATAAAAATTGATAGCAACTTCTTTTTCATAACTTACATTATATACCCTAATATAAAATTTTCCAAATATTTACAATTTTATTAAATCATTTTGACTTATCAGAGCATATCTGCTATAATCAGCGTATTAGAGGAGTTTTGGAATGAAAAAGCAACAGCGTTGGTATGATGTAGATCCTGTATTAAGTAAGGCAATTGCACTCTGGGAAAGAACTGATGAGGAATTTCAGACAATTTGTGCTGAATACGTTTTGGACAAACTAAAAGATATTGATTTTAAAATGTCACTGGATGAACAATATGATTATATCCTAAGGCGTTGGTATGACAAAAACGTTAAAGTATCCCATGCTATGGAGTATATTAAAAGAGCTCCTGTAGAATTAAGACGGGAACTTGCTCTTGATATTATAGAATATATCGAAAAAGTTGAAGAAGAACAAAAAGCCTGAATTTCAAAATTCAGGCTTTTAATTATTTATTCCTTACTTATTAAAATCTTTGAAAAACTGTCGTAAGACTTCTTGCCCTTTCAGCATTGACATATAAGATACGTTTTCTTCTTTACAGTGCATATTTCTGACATCTGCCAATCCCACAAGAAACGGCAGCATTTTTTCATTTTTAGAATTATAACTGTTTGCATAGATATGAGTTTCAGCACCTGCGTGGAAGGAACCGACTTCCGTCTTTACTCCGACAGCACTTGAGGATGCTTCAAAAATTTGAGCTACAAAATTATCCCAACCCTTTTCAAAAGGAGGTAAATGCTCCTCAAATTTTAAATCAGCATGAGCAATACCATCATATTCATTATTAAATTCATTGACATGGAATTCCATAAGTGCTTTTAATTCTTCTTCTTTTTCTCTGCTTGAACTTCTGATAGAATAAGTAACAAGTGCATCCTGATTTATAATATTAGTTACGTCAGGATTTCCTGCCTTGATACCACCGATATTACAAGAAGTCACAACATGATGATCTACTTCATCCGAGTAAAATACACCCTGAGGAAGCACTGAAACTAAATCAGCAATAAGTTTAGCGGCGTTTTCTCTGGTTGTATCAGCAATATCATTACCCGAGTGACCGCCTTTGTTTGTGTGTAATTTTATTTCAACAAGAGTATAACTTGCACCTGAAGTCATAAACTGCCCAAGACTATCACTATCAAGAACCAATGCATATTTAGATTTTAATTTTGTTGTATCAAAATGTCTTATGCCGGACATTCCGGATTCTTCATCTCTGGTAAACACTATTTCCAAACCGCCATGCTTTATATCAGATTTTTTTAGCCACATTGCAAAATACAAAGCATTTGCAACTCCGGCTTTATCATCTGCACCAAGGGTTCTACCCTCAGCATGTATTAATCCCTCATCATCAAGATAAGTTTTAACGGGAGAATCATCTCCTATAACATCCATGTGAGATGATAATAATAAATATTCTTTAGTTTCATCTGTTGGCGGAATATTTATATACAAATTTTTATAATCGTCATATTCGCAACAAATACCTGCATCATCGCATAAAGATTTTATATAAGCAGAAACCTTTTCTTCATGCAAAGATGGGGACGGTATTTCTGCCAGTGTACAGAATAAATTTATAAGTTCATGTTCTTTTCTTACGTCTTCTATATTCATAGTTCTCTCCATTCTTAATAAAAATATATTAGCATATTTATTAATAATAGACAAATGGGAATTTAATAAAAATAAAACAATAATTTAAAATATTTAGAAATAATAAGACATCTGCACGACAGATAAAGAAGCGAGAATTTAAGATATGTATAAGAATAATTTTTACACTATACAAAAATATAAAATTATGCTAAACTATAAACAGATGTAGTAGATAATATTTTTGGAAATATATGCAATGATAATTGTTTGAATAGCTAAAATTTAAACAATAGCTCGATAGGTTAAATGTATCGGGCGTTGCGTGTATTATAAAAAAATAGAAAAGGACAAGGGTAAATACTCGATGAATAATATTGCACTTATTGTTGCGATTATTGCGGTAATAGCCTTAATCGCTGTGCTGTTCGTCCAGCAAAACAAAATGAAAACCCTTCTGCAAAGCACTGAAAAAGATAGAAAAGCTTTGGAAGAGAAGGAAAAAATCCTGTTTAAAGAAGCTAAAATTAAAGCAATTGAAGAGCTGCAGGATGACAGAGAAAAATTGAACGAAGAAGAAAGAGAACGCAGACAAGAGTTATCAAGACAAGAAGCGAAACTCGCAAAACGAGAGGATATGCTTGAAGATAAAATTCAGGAATATACCGAAAAAGATATTCAAGTTCAGAAAAAAATAGATGAACTTCTTGAAAAAGAAGATTATCTTGCAGAAATTGTACAAAAGCAAACATCAGAACTTGAAAGAATAGCAGGAATGTCTGCAGAAGACGCAAAGAACATGCTGCTGGAACAATTAAAGCATGACTTGGCTCAGGAACAAATGCAATTAATTCGTGAAAACGAAGCAAAAATAAAAGAAGTTTCTTTAGAAAAAGCTAAAGAAATTCTTTCAACTACAATGCAAAGATGCATGATTGAACAGGTAGTAGAAACCACAGTTTCTGTTGTTGCCCTGCCAAATGACGAAATGAAAGGGCGTATAATAGGTCGTGAAGGTCGTAACATCAGAGCATTAGAGACATTGACAGGTGTTGATTTAATTATTGATGATACTCCGGAAGCAGTTGTATTATCAAGTTTTGATCCGGTTCGTCGTGAAGTTGCAAAGCTTGCTTTGGAAAAACTTATTGTAGACGGACGTATTCACCCTGTTCGTATTGAAGAAATGGTTGAAAAAGCCAACGAAGAAATAGAAAAGAAAATATGGACAGAAGGTGAAAATGCAGCCCTTGATATGGGTGTTATGGGCTTGAATAAAGAGCTGATAAAAACATTAGGTCGTTTATACTACAGAACAAGTTACGGACAGAATGTTTTAAAACACTCACTTGAAGTAGGGCATATAGCAGGAATGCTGGCAGCCGAACTCGGAGCGAATGTTGCCGTTGCAAAACGTGCAGGATTACTCCACGATATAGGTAAAGCTGTTGACCAAACACAAGAGGGTACGCATATTCAACTTGGTGTAGAAATTGCATCAAGATACGGAGAACGTCCGGAAGTTATCCATGCAATAGAGGCACACCACGATGACGTCGTTGCAAATACCATTGAAGCAGTATTGGTTAAAGTTGCGGATGCAATTTCAGCCGGTCGTCCGGGAGCAAGACGTGATACTCTTGAAATTTACATCAAGAGGCTTCAAAAAATTGAAGAAATCGTTAACAGCTATGAAGGCATCAAACAATCTTTTGCCGTTCAGGCAGGTCGAGAAGTCAGAATTATCGTACAGGCAGAGATTTTTGATGATTTAGCATCACAAAGACTAGCCCGTGATGTTGCAAAACGCATTGAGGATGAATTGGATTATCCGGGACAAATCAGAGTAACTGTTGTCAGAGAATTCCGAGCAACAGAAATAGCTAAGTAGATGAAATAATATAAGACATGACAGAAAAATCATCCACATTAAAAATTTTATTTTTCGGAGACATGGTCGGCAGACCCGGAAGGTTTGCCGTCCGTGATTTTCTGCAAAATCCCCATGATTTTGGGATTAATGACGAATTTGATATAAAAGATTGTTTTGTCATCGCAAATGTGGAAAACGCATCTCACGGTTTCGGATTAACTGAAAAGAATTATAACGAAATATCAGAATATGGTGTTCACTGCATGACTTCAGGAAACCATATTTGGGATAAAAAAGAAATTTTTAACTACATCGAAAATGCAGACAAGTTACTGCGTCCTATTAATTATCCGCAAGCCGTTCAGGGTTGCGGGTCAAGAATATTTGAATTCAACGGATATAAGATAGCAGTCATTAGTGTCCTTGGCAGAGTTTTTATGAACACTATTGACTCGCAATGGGAAATAATTAAAGCTGAAATTGAACATTTGAAAGAAAGTACGCCTATAATAATCATTGATTTTCATGCAGAAGCCACGGCGGAAAAGATTTGTTTTGCAAAATATTGTTCTTCATTGGGCTGCACAGCCCTGTTTGGAACACATACGCATGTTCAGACAGCAGATGAAAGTATTATAGATAACAAAACGGGATACATTACGGATGCAGGATTTTGCGGGGCATCCGACGGCGTAATCGGTATGGATTATTCAACATCGTTAAACAGGTTTTTAACAGGACTTCCCGAACGTTATGAAGTCGCAACAGCAGCTACCGTAACAGTTAATGCGGTATTAGCGGAAATAAATCCGAATAACGGTTATACTGTTGCCATAAAAAGAATTAATTGTAGTAGAAAAGAAATAGAAGAGGGAAAAAGTCAATGAAATCAGATTTTCATATCCACACCTATTTTTCCGACGGCGTATATTCGCCCGAGAAAATAGTTGACACCGCAATTGATGTCGGCTTACAAGTTATTGCACTGACAGACCACGATAATATATTGTCTTACAAAGTGGCTCAGGACTATATTAAAAATAACAACAAAAATCTTGAAGTAATACAGGGTGTTGAAATTAACACACTTTATAAGAATTACGAAGTTCACATTCTGGGATATATGATGGATACAAACAATGAAGATTTCAAAACTCTTTTAAAAACCCAGCAGAATGCCAGAATTGAACAGGTTAACGAAATTATTGATTTACTTTCCAAAAAAGAAGGTATAAAAATAAAGTTCGAAGACATCAAAAAACAGGTAGCCGAAGGCGGAAGTATCGGACGTCCGCACATTGCAAAAGCAATAACAAATGCAGGAGGAACGGCAAATGTTATAGAAGCTTATGCAAAATATATTCATCTGGATTCACCTGTATATGTACCGAGAAAAACAGTATCACCTCAGGATGCAGTTGAAATAATATATGATGCAGGAGGAGTTCCGGTAATTGCACATCCGCATGATATTGATATCGCTGAATCATTAATAAAAGAATTAATGACACACGGGTTAAGAGGAATTGAAGCATATCACAGAAAGCACTCACCGGCTTGCGTTGAGTATTTTTCATCTATGGCTGAAAATCTTGGACTGATAGTTACCGGAGGTTCCGATTTCCACGCTCCAAACATAATGAACGGGCAAATCATTTTAGGGAAAAACTTTGTTCCTGAATGGATTTACGAAAAATTGATGGAAGAAAAACGCAGAATTGATATGGCAGGTTAGAAATGAAGTTTGGTAAAATTAAATGGCATATTGAATATACGATTACAATATTAATTACACTTACTATTGTACTTTTGATGCTGCCAACATCTATTAAATCAACATTTCAGGCAAATCTGATAGCAAAATGGAAAGATTGCTACAAAAGGCTTGATTATGCTCATGATGCAATATTAAAGCAGGAAAAATCGGAAATTCTTACAAGTTTTCGTAGAGCCAATACCCAAGACGAAAGAAAAAGGTTATTCTTAAATATTATTAAACCATATTTTCGTCTGAGTATGAAAAAAGTAAAAGGCAGATACAGTGTTCGATATATGAACGGAACTAAAGTCGGACAAAATGATGAATTGTTTGTTAAGGACTACTACTATACCGATAACAAACGGATGATTGTCGGGATAAAAGACATACCGACTGGAAGTAATAATGTTATGTTTATAATGACATTTGACGTAAACGGTCATCTACCACCAAACGTATGGGGCAAAGATGTTTTTGGTGCAAAAATTTATACGGACAAAATTGAAGCTATAGGAAGAGAATTATCCATAGACAAACAAAATGAAGACTGTGATCTGTCATCTTCAGGGGTGAGCTGCTCCAACTACTACATTATTGGCGGAGGTTTTAATGATTAGTTCAGTATGTATCTTCGCATCATCAAGCAATTATCTGGAAAATGGATATTATAAACAAGCATCGGAACTGGGTAAACTGCTTGCCGATAACAGCTTTAAAATGGTATATGGCGGAAGCAGACTGGGAATAATGTGGGCTTGTGCAGGTATTTTTAAAGAAAACGGCGGTACACTTATCGGAGTAATGCCTGAAAAATTAAATGATTGTGGAGTTTCTGCCAAAATTTGTGACGAATTTCATCTGACAAGCGGAATGAGAGAACGCAAAGCAAAAATGGACGAACTGTCTGACGCTGTGATTGCACTGCCCGGAGGTTTCGGAACGTTAGAAGAAGTTTCTGAAATTATCGTTCAAAAACAGCTTTGCTATAACAATAAAGCTATTGTATTTCTGAATACAAACGGATTTTATGACAAATTAATTGAATTTATGGATGAAATTATTGAGCAGAAATTTGCCAACAAAGCATCAAGAAATTTGTATTACGTTGCAAATACCCCGCAAGATGCGATTGAGTACCTGAAATCATACAAACCTGAAACAAGGGTTTTTGATAAGGAAATCGTTTATAAAAGGTAACTACTTAATAACTTTTTCTCATAAGATCTGAAAGTTTTACTTCTTTAGGACGGGATAAGACATTTTGCTCAGATATTTTTTTAACTTCCGGTCTTCTGAATTGGGATAAACCTACCTTTTCATTATCATTACCGAATGAAAAAATATCTTTTAATAATGCTATAATTGTGTTCATTATGTATCTCCTCAAAGTTTTGTTTATACACATAATACATTAAAACTTTTGCAAAATCAAATTTCATTGAACTTTATGGTATATTTGTATTAGATTATTTAAAGGATTTTAACTTGAAAAACGATTATTATCAAACTTTAGATGAAAATTTTAATGAAGCATTAAACCTCATAGAAAAACCTATGCAACACGAGGAGCTGATTAATCTTCTGAAAACCGGAAATATTCCGCAAAAACAACTTGCAGCACTAAGACTTGAATTTCTCTCAAATTCTGATGATGCAAAAATATTGCTTAACAATCTCATTGGACAAGACGGAAAAATTAGAGAAGCTGTATCTTTAAAAATTAAAGAATTTATATCGGATGATAAATATCTGAAAATTTTTAACAGTCTTGATATGAATATTTTATCAGACTATTTTCTTACCGCAATTATTGATATAAACGGGAATATATGCCGCAACATTCTTGATACAATAATATATATGAAATTTAATAAAAATTTTACCAATCTGTTTACTGAAAAACTTACTAAACTTATTAATGAACTTTTAAATAAAATTGAACAGTTTGATTACAAAGACGGTAAATACAAAGTTAATAAAGAAGTATTTAAATTATATTGGTGTCTTGAAGCTGTATATATATATGCCGATCTTATTCCGCAGGAAAAGCTTGCAAAAATATTAGCAGTTACAAAAGATATAGATGAATATACTATCAGAGAAAAAACAGCTAAAATATTATCAAACATAAATAACATTCCGGAACTGGAAGTGCTTAAATCAGAGCTGTCTGATGATGAAAACTATTATGTAAGAAGAGCTTTAAAAAATTCATAAATTTTATCATGTATATTATCAGTATAAACTTTTGTTAAGATATTTATAAAAAATATATATCTTTTAAGCAATTTTTATTAAATTAAATACTTATTATATATGTAAGGGAAAACTAAATAAAAAGGGAAAAGGAAAAGAGGTACAGTTATGGCAAGAGTATTAATTTCAATGCCTGAACGTTTCTTAGACGAAATAGACAGCGTTGCAAACGAAGAAAACAGAACAAGATCTGAACTTATCAGAGAAGCACTCCGAACTTACATGTACAGAAATCAGGTCAGAAATTCTAACAAGGCAATAAAAAATGCAGAAATTTTAGAATCACTACTTGGCTAAAAAATAAAAATAGGTTATAATTGTGTAAAGAAAGGAATAGGGGAAAATGGTAAACGGAAATCTCGAAAATGGACATGAATATGAAATGTCCTCCATAGATGAATACTTTGAGATACTCGACAGAGAAGCTCAAAAAAGATCTAAAATGGTTGCTAAATCATTAACAAAATATTTAAAAAATATTCAAACAAGTACAAAGTATGATGAACTAAGAACATCAGCTGTCAGGTAACTTGTCTCAAGCGTAAAATTTGTAGGAGAAAAATTTAAAAGCCGACAATCAAGTCGGCTTTTTTAATTATTTATCAAATCTTTTATAACTTCTCCAGCAATAATAAGACCTGCAACAGAAGGAACAAAAGCTGCACTCCCCGGGATTTGCTTACCTTTTGGCGGCAATTCGCTGCTTTGAAGAGGCTTTATTGGCGGTTCTTTTGAATACACAACTTTCAGGTGTTTTATATTTCGTTTTTTTAGTTCATACCTCATTACTCTTGCAAGAGGGCAAACTGAAGTTTTGTATATATCAGATACTTCAAAATCGGCAGGATTTAATTTATTACCTGCACCCATAGAAGAAATTAACGGTACCCCAAAATTATTACACTGAACAACAAGTTCTATTTTCCCTGAAACAGTATCTATTGCATCAATAACATAATCATATTTTGAAAAATCAAACTTATCAGAGGTCTCAGGACTATAAAAAGTATTATAAATATTTACTTTTACGTCCGGATTTATATCTAATATTCTTTCTTTTGCGACTTCAACTTTGTATTTCCCGATTGAACTGTGCAAAGCATAAATCTGCCTGTTCAAATTGGTCAGAGAAACTACGTCATTATCTACCAAATCAATTTCCCCAATACCACTTCTTACAAGTGCTTCCACCGCATAGCCACCGACTCCGCCTACACCAAAAACAGCTACACGGGATTTAGCGAGTTTTATCATTGCACTTTTGCCTAACAATAATTCTGTTCTCGAAAATTGATTTATCATAATACCCTTTCTCTGAAATTTTAACATAAATTATGGTATAATTTAACTATGAAATTGAAAGACATATACACCCAAAAAGATAAGCCAAAAATTTCTTTTGAGGTTTTTCCGCCAAAAGAAGTTGAGGGAAATGAAATTTTATACTCTGAACTTGAAGTATTAAGAAAATATAACCCGTCTTTTATATCGTTAACTTGGGGAGCAGGCGGAAAGAATAATAATTCAACTGATTTAATTACCCGCATTAAAAAATCAGGATTTGAAGTCATGCCTCATTTTACTTGCGTATCAAGCTCGAAAGAATTTGTCAAAAACCATATAACTACACTTAATAAAATCGGAATTCAAAATATACTTGCACTCAGAGGGGACATTCCTGCTGATAAATCTCAAATATGCGGAGATTTTCAATATGCAAGCGAACTTGTAGAATTTTTGAAAAGTAACAGTGACTTATCTATAGGGGTAGCTGGCTACCCGGAAGGTCATATTGAAGCTGAATCCATTGAACAAGATATTAAAAATTTGAAGCACAAAGTTAGTTGCGGAGCAGATGTGATTTTTACTCAACTATTTTACGATAATGACTTATTCTACAAATATACAGATAAAATAAGAGCAGCAGAGATAACTGTTCCTGTAGTACCCGGAATCATGCCTGTATTAAGTAAAAAGCAAATTGACAGGATGACAACACTTGCAAGAATCACCGTACCAAATGAACTCAAATCTGCACTTGAAAAATACGATAATAATAACGATATCCAAAAATTCGGCGTAGAATTTGCATGCAGACAGTGTGAAAATCTTATTAAAAATGAGATTAAAGGAATACATTTCTATACATTAAACAAATCAAAATCAATTTGTAAAATTTTAGATAATTTTATATAAGGAGAAAATGATGGATAATTTGAACAAATACATTGAACACACATTACTAAAACAAGATGCAACAAAAGAAGATTTAGCAAAAATATATGAAGAAGCAAAAAAATATAATTTTAGGGGCGTTTGCATAAATCCTTGCTATGTAAAATCAGCAAAAGAAGCACTAAAAGATACTGATGTAAAAATAGTAACAGTAATTGGATTTCCTCTCGGTGCTAACAAAACAGAAGTAAAAGCATTTGAAGCATCATGTGCAAAAGCAGATGGTGCAGATGAAATTGATATGGTTATAAATGTTACAGGAATTAAGGATAAAAACTACGACTTTGTTAAAGAAGATATAAAAGCAGTTAAAATAGCCTGCGGAGAAACTCCATTAAAAGTCATTCTGGAAACTGATTTATTAACAACTGAGGAAATTAAAAAGGCATGCGAAATTTCCATAGAAGCAGGTGCTAATTTTGTAAAAACATCAACCGGATTTGTTAAAGGTGGTGTAGGAGCAAAAGCTGAGGATGTAAAGCTTATGTATGATACTGTTAATCCTCACGGACTAAAAGTCAAAGCCTCGGGAGGGATTAGAGATAAAGAAGCTGCATTAAAAATGATTGAAGCAGGAGCATACAGCTTAGGAACAAGTTCCGGTGTTAAAATCGTTGAAGGTTAATAAGCTTAAACCTCACTCAATAACTTTTTAACCAAATCAATATCTAATCCAATAATATTGTTCAGACTGCCTGTATATGATTTTATATATCCTTCAGGCATTTCCTGAATACCATAAGAACCTGCTTTGTCAAACGGCTTAAAATTATCTATGTAAGAACAAATCTGCTCGTCCGTTAAGTTTTCAAACGTTACATGACTTGTAGATGATGCTGTTTTCAGCACATTCGTAGAGGTATTTACAACGGCAGTACCCGTTACAACAATATGAGTTCGACCTGAAAGCCTGCGTATAGTATTTATTGCATCTTCTCTATCTTTTGGTTTGCCGAGAATTTCATCATCTACAACTACAACAGTATCAGCACCTATTATTACAGAATTATTGTCTGCTAAAGGAACAACAGCCAAAGCCTTATTAGACGCCAAACCCTCTATAAAATCATAAGAAAAAACCGTCGTCGTATGATCTTCGATATACGGGGACGGAATAATCTCGAATTTTATATTCGCATTTTTCATAATATCACGTCTTCTTGGAGAAGACGATGCCAGAATAATTTTTCCCATAGTCTTAATCCTCTTTTAAAGTATTATACCAAAAAAGAGGATTTATAAAACTTATTTATTGATATGCGTTACGGGATCTGTTATACTTGGCATTTCTGGCATTTACCGCATAACAAGCAATATTCAAACGCTGTTTCAACGTCATCATATTACGATACATACTTGCATAATCGTTCATTGCTCCCATCATTTTTTCTGGATCAACCATCGATTCCATATCATCATGGTTATCAACTTTTTCTTCTGCGTATTTTTTGACCAAGAGTTGATCAATATAATCTTCTGCTCCGACTGACATGCAGACCTCCCTGTAGTGTATTCCTTGTTTCCTTAACTATGAGAAAGTATTTTGTTGTATAGATATTCCTAAATAATTCCTTATATAATAATTAAGTATTTTTTTTTACAAGAATTGCTATTTTTTAATGAAATATTACAAAATCTTAACACTTTTGGATATTTACTTATTATGAAAAAAATTCATATCCTTTAATTCTTCCCTGCGTCTTAATTCTCCACACTTTGAGCAGGCAAGTATTTCTCCTGTAGAATCAATCGGCATAAAAAGATGCTCACAGTTCAAATCCTCTTCCGTTTCTGTATCCTCTTCTAAAGGGATATAATCAAGCAAATGCTCACTTTGGTTTCTGTCATGAGTATCAAGAATTTCCTTAAATTTATCTTTTTTGATATACTTTAAAACTGCTTCAAAAATATACATATTACAGATTAAATCCTTCAGGTAAAAGTTCGTCTAATGTAGTAACCTTCAATCCGCTTTTGCCTGTTGTAATAACATCCAACCCATTCTCTGATTTAAACTCATTTAAAACTTGTCGGCATGCACCACAAGGGTAACAATACTCGGAATTTGGGGAATATATAGCAATCGCTTTAATTTTTTTATCACCTGCTGCAATTGCAGAACCAACAGCATTTCTTTCTGCACATATCGTTAATCCGAAACTTGAATTCTCAAAATTACATCCGCTATAAACATGACCGTTATCCGTCAACAAACAAGCTCCGACTGCAAATTTCGAATACGGTGAATAAGAATTTTTAGAAACCTCCACAGCTTTTTCGATTAATTCCTGATATTCCATAATAATCTCCTATTAATCTATATTTTATTAGTTTTTAAATAAAATATAATCCGTTAGTTGTATGATAATTTTGTGTGTTATAATTTTGTTATGAAAAATATTATAAAAATAATTTTTGCAGTATTTATGTTATTAATAATGATTTTACCGGCAAAAGCAATGGTAACATTCAATGTTGTTGTTTTACCTGTAGATTTGTTCAAAGTATGTGCTAACTACTACTGCTATCCTGAAGTTTCAGAAATTATATCAACTGACGTTATAGAAAACTTCAATGCAACAGGCAGGATAAATTCGCCATCACTCAACTATGTTAGAAAAACAATGGCAGCTAATGAAACTCTTAGGAAACAAACTTATAAAGTTCTTGCCGAGTACACAAAATCTAAGAATTTAGATTTCGCAGGCTTAAAAGAAATTTCAAAAGCATTCAATGCAAAATCAATATTGATTATATCAAATACCGTACCTATTGATAAAGAGGTTGCCAGACGTAATGTTTGGGAAATGCTTGTACTTTCTACAAATTTTGATGTTTCATATCCGTATACTATGGAAACTAATGCAGTATTATTGGATACTGTTAACGATTTAGTTATGTGGAGTAATACATATACAAAAAAAATAAGTGATAATAATGATAACTTTAAAGCTCCAAATGCATCTGATGCTTATGCTATACTTGAATACTTTAAGATGTACTCTAAAGACATTTTATCAAAAAGCATTTCGCAAAATATATATCTAAGATTTTTTCCAAAAACAATAGACCCTCAACCTTTGGTTAACGATACTAAGCCTGAGGGTGCATATTTCAGATTTGAGAGTGATTCAAATATTCCTGCACTGCAAAACCAGCTTATCCAGCAGCAGAGGCAAAAATATTCCGAGTCCGAAGATGATAACGAACAATATGGTGATACGGTATTCAGTGATTAATCTCTCTCAAACGGATTTCGCGGGGTATAATCTTTCAAACGATTTTGGTCTCGGCTCGGATTTCTGTTAAAGTTATCAAACCTGTTACCATAGTTATTTGGGTTGTTATCCCAGTACCTGTCAGAATTCCTGTTGCGAAGTTTCTGTGTTTGCACGTCAAACTGACTTTGACCTGTATTTTGCTGTGCAGGAGTACGCATCTGTAACTGAGAAGGAGTAACTGCAACATTATCAAGCTCTTTGAATCTGTCTATAGTATCCTTTACAGCTAATGATGCAACAAACATTATTCCTAAAAATATTAAAAATTTCTTCATTATTTTCTCCTTACCCAACTATTAAAACCTTTACACGCAAAAAAATAATCCGACAAAATATTAGTGTAATAAGATAATCTATTGCCTAAACAAAAAAACAATGTTAATATAGAGGTGTAAATTAAGTAAAAAGAGAGGTTTAATATGGCAAGACTTGTAAGACCTTCATGGGCAATAAGATGTGTACAATCAGGTTGCAAAACCTTATTTGAAGTAGCTCAGTTAGAAGACGGAAAACAGCAGGAAGTTGTATGTCCGAATTGTGGTGAACACTACGTTTATCCTATTCGAGAAGAGGATGAAAAAGACGCATAGTTTTCATCATGTTTAACGGAACAGATAAAAGATACAACCAATTTAGTGAATATTTAAAACAAAAATTCGGTGCCAAGGTATATAAATTAACCCTTGACGCCGGTTTTTCATGTCCAAACAGAGATGGAACAATATCAAACGGGGGCTGCATATTTTGTGATGATGGAGGAAGCTTTGCAAGAACTCACTCTAATAAATTGAGCATTGAAGAACAAGTGCAAGCTGCCATTGAATATGTCTCAGGAAGATTTAAAGCTGAAAAATATATGTCCTACTTTCAGGCATATTCTAATACCTATAAACCTGTTAATGAATTAAAAAAAATATATGATGCAGCACTTACACACCCGGATATAGTAGGTATTTCAATAGGTACAAGACCTGACTGCGTTGATGAAGAAAAATTAGATTTAATTGCATCATACACTGATAAATACTACACCTGGGTAGAATACGGACTGCAATCAATACATAACAAAACTTTAAAAAGAATTAACCGTGGACATGACTATGAATGTTTTTTAAAAGCTTACAAAGAAACAAAAAAACGTGGAATTAACGTTTGTGCCCACATAATACTCGGGATGTGGGAAACTCATGACGAAATGATGGAAACAGCAAAAGAACTTGCACGACTAAAAGTTGACGGAGTAAAATTGCATCTCCTTTGTGCATTGGAAGGCACAAAATTTACTCAGATGTACGAAAACGGCGAAATTAAATTTATGGATATGGATGAATATGTAAACCTTGTATGTGACTTTCTTGAATACTTACCTAAAGAAACAACCATCCACAGACTTGCAGGTAACGGCTACAGAGATGCTCTCGTAGCACCTGTATGGCTTGGGGCTAAATTTGATTGCCTCAATAAAATTGATAAAGAATTTTTAATGAGAAATTCTTATCAAGGAATAAAAGTATAAACAAAGGACGGAACTTTCGTCCCGTCCTTGCCTATTTGCTATGACTCAAATATGTATTTATTATAGATCCTTGTCAAAGTAATCTTTGATTATATTAGGATCATTACTTCTAACTTTAACATTTAAGTTAGCATCATTCTTACGAGCTTCGACTTTGATATTGCCCGGAGCAACAGCCTGTTCGACAACACCATCTCTGATGATATCAACATCAATGCTGCCACCTTTTGATTTAATTACATTAAAGTTAACATCTTCACCGGCATCTTCACCACGAGCGTGTAAGTAGATATCCTGACCGGCCAATACATTAGACTGCTGTGATGCATCTGTTTGTCTGAAGTGAACAGCCTTATCTGCAGTACCAATTGAACCGCTTGACATCAAGTTAACCGTAGTACCCTTAACGTTAGCATATTCATTAAGCTCAGTAGCCGCATTCAGGATAGAACCTGTCTTAACATTGCCTTCGCTGTCGACAACCTTATCGGTTAACAATAATACTTTACCGTCAGCCTTAATTCTGTCAACTTTAAGGTCTTTTCCTTTGCTTGCAATATTAATTACGCTGTTTTTGTTTTCATCAGTAGTAAATGCTTTAACTCTTCCGTTTACATATACATTAACTGATTTTGTCAAATCTCTTGCATCAGCGCCAACGCCGTTTGAGCCTTCAACATCTTCACCTATAGAACCGTTATTAGCAGCCATATAGAGGTTTCCGCCGGATTTGATTACATGAGAATCAACACCTGCATTCAGGATACTTCCGTCATCTGTAGTAATAAAGACTTTCTTCAAACCGTTAATAGCAATCTGTTTAGTTTCGGTATTACCTAAGACAATATCATTACCTTTGGCGTAAGCTGTAACTTTATTACCTCTTACAGTACCGTCAACAACCATATTTTTATCACCGGTATTGGTCAATACTACATTGTTCTTAGTAGAAGTTACATTAGATGATACATTCATACCACCGGCTCTGTTTGTAAGAAGAACGTGTCCACCGCCAACGACAGGGGCTGCAACATTCATTCCGCCTTTACCTGTATTGGTAATATATGTTCTGCCAAGTCCTTCATTAATAACTGTAGCAGTATCATTAACATTTAATGAACCTTTGCCATCATTATGAATGCTCAATCTTGCACCGGTAACAGTTACGTCACCGTTAACATTCAGGTTACCTGCTTTGTTACTAATAACGGCAAAGCCTTTATTATCAATAGTACCATCGACTGACAAGCCTTTAGCACCTGAGTTTTGAACAACTAACTGACCTTTTTCAGAACCAACATTACCTGAATTAGCAATGATAAGAGCTCCATCACCTTTGTTAGTTAAGTTGATATTACCATTTTTATTAGCAACTGTACCATTAACAGTCATATTGCCTTTATAGTTAGCAATAGCAGTACCGCCTCCGTTATTGGAAATCGAACCGTTAATGTTCATACCACCGGCACCGTTACCCATTATTTGGATTTTATCATTATTGGAAATTTTTGCATCTTTGCCAATTGTTAAGCCGCCATCGCCGGTATTACCAATATATACACGGTTTTTGTCACTTGATACAGAGCCGTTTACAGCCATTGCACCATTTGTATTTTGAACAAATACAGATCCTGCTGACTTAATGCTACCATTAGAAGTTAAACCGACAGCACCCGTATTCTGAACAAGCAATTGTCCTTTTTCAGAAGTAACTTTACCTGTATTTGCAATTACAAGAGCACCATTACCTTTATTTGTCAGATTAATATTACCGTTCTTACTTGCAACAGAGCCTTTAACTGACATATTACCCTGATGATTTGTAATAGCAGTACCACCATCTGTGTTGGATACTGTACCGTCAATATTCATACCACCGGCACCGTTGCCCATGATTTGGATTTTATCGTTATTGGAAATTACTGCGTCTTTGCCAATTGTTAAGCCACCGGCACCTGTATTACCAATATATACACGGTTTTTATCACTTGATACAGAACCGTTTACAGCCATTGCACCATTTGTATTTTGAACAGATACACGGCCTGCTGACTTAATAGTACCATTAGAAGTTAAACCAACAGCACCGGCATTCTGAACGAGCAATTGTCCTTTTTCAGAAGTAACCTTACCTGTATTGGCAATTGCAAGAGCCCCGTCACCTTTATTCGTTAAATTAATATTACCATTTTTACTTGTAACAGAACCTTTAAGTGTCATATTACCTTTATAGTTTGTAATAGACGTACCACCATTGGTGTTGGACACCGTACCGTTAATATTCATACCTCCGGCACCATTACCCATGATTTGGATTTTATCGTTATTGGAAATACTAGCATCGTTGCTAATTGTTAAGCCACCTGCACCTGTATTACCAATATATACAAGATTACCATCACCGGTTACAGAACCGTTCACAGCCATTGCACCTTTTGTACTCTGTAAGTATAAAGGAGCTGAAGACTCTATAGTACCATCAGCAATCAAACCTGTATTACCGACATTTTGAATCAATACTTCATCGCCTGCACTCTTAATTTTTGAATTTGCAGTTAAATGTAATTCACCGTCACCTTTTTGAGTAAGGTTCATTTTTCCTGAAGTATTTTCTATTTTACTATTTACAAGCATTTTACCTGCATGATTTGTAATTGCGGTATTAGCAGAATTTGTTATATTACCGTTAATTTCCATGCCATTAGCACCGGAATTGGAAATCTGCAACTTACCCGATGAATTTATATTACTATTAACAATCAACTTGTTAGCAGTTGAAGTATTTGAAATATTTGTTGCCTGATTATTATTTGAAATATTTGAATTTAATGTCAAAGTACCGGCTTTATTTGTAACGGCAATACCTCTCGCTGTATTAACAATGCTACCGCCAAGATTAGCACCTGAGGCAGACTGTGTCAACACTTTCAATCCTTCTGAATTTACTTTTCCTGTCAAATTCAATAAACCTGAACCTGCACCTGTGGTAATATTAGTAAATCCGCCTTTGTTTGTAATCTCTCCATTCAAATTCATTGTACCTTTTGAATTTACAAGATACATATCACCGTTGGCATTTGTTATTTTGGCACCGTTATACGTTACATTAAAACCTTGAGAGCCTCTGTTTTGGAGTTTAATATCACCATTACCGGCATTTACAAGGCTTCCGCTGATATTTAATACACCGCTGCCACCTCTGTCATAGGTACGAATATTTACGTTAGAATTATTATTTGTTTTAACCAAAGCATTGAATATATCGGCTGATGTATTATTTACGCCTGCTGCAATACCTCCGGCCGGACCTAAGTCAAACTGTCTTGCGACAACATTTACATCGCCGTGGGAATATACATGACCGTTAATTGTAACGGGTGCATTACCATGCCATCCGATAGCTTCCATAAGGTTAATCTGCTGACCCTGATATGTAGTCGTTAAACTACCGCTTTCAAAGCCATTTTGCAACATTTTCATACCCTGAGGAGTAGGAGTATAAACAGATAAGGCACCTACATTCAAAACACCTGCATTTCCAACAACCATGCCGTTTGGTGATACGAATACAGCCTCTCCGTTGTGAAATGCTCCATTTTTTGTCGTTTGCAATAAACCATCAATACTTACCTGATTTTTTACCATATTAACAAACGAATTGATACCGGAATCAAACTTTAAGTTCGCGGTATCTCCTGCGGATAGGTTAAAATTATCGTATGAACGATAACCGATATTATTTACTGAACCTGTCGGATCAATATTGAACACCCCATTACCGGACACTCCGGTAATATCTGTTGCCATTGCTGAAGTTGTAGCAAAAACTAATGCCATCAGCAATACTGGCAATTTTCTTTTACAAATTTTTTTGGTCATAGTATATCCCTCACTTTTCATCATAATCAATATAACAATCAGGCAAAATAAAAATTGCCATAATTGTAATAATTATTAAGTTTTATTAACCATTTTTATCTGATTCGGCAGATATAAATCTATATATATATTATGCCTCAAATCAGATATCTTTTATCCAAAAATTTAACGAAACTTCACATATTTTAACATGATAATACTCCTCTAAAAATATTACAATTCATAAAACGGCATGCCAAATTAAAAACTTTAGTGCAATTAAAAATAAATTTATAATTCGTTACAAAAAAGCCCAACATTAGTTGGGCTTTCAAATTAAAAACTATGTATATCATTTTTTATATTTCTGAAACAGAAATACTCGTTATACCTGAATTTCTGGCACAATCCATTACTTTTACAATTGCACCATGAGTAGAATCCCCGTCAGTTTGAATCATCATACCGTCAGGATAATCCTTTGCAACACCTTTAATATAATTCTCCAAATCATCAGCGTTAATTTCTTCCTGATCAACATAATACTTGTTATCGGCAGATACACTCACCGTAAGGATTTTTGAATCCTTATTGGTAATATGTTCCTGTTCCACATTTTCAGGTACAGTCAAATTTAATCCCTGCTGATCTAACAATGGTGCAATTACCATCATTATAATAAGCAATACCAAAAAGATATCTGTCAGAGGTGTTATGTTAATTTCATTAAATGTTTTTCTTTCGCTCATTGCTTTCTATGCCCCCTCATCTACCCTTTCGGCATTTTCTTTCAGAGTTTTTTGTTCTTTTTTACTCAAAGGTTCTCCTGCGACAATCAGCTTCTTATATTCAGCATCCTGTGCCGCATTCATAACCTTCATTATTTCGGAACTTTTTACTGCAGCATCAGCTTTCACAACCAAATCAGGAGTCTCAAGTGTCGGACGTAACTGTTCCAACTCACTAACCAAAGCTTCAGGATTAATTTGTTTACCGTTAATAAACATCAACCCCTCTTTGGTGATAGATACAGTTGCATTTTTTTGCTCAATTGAAATACCACTGTTAATCTCAGGAATATCAATTGCATTATCCATAGACTGGAACGACGGTGCAATTACCATCATTATGATTAACAGCACAAGAAAAATATCTGTTAATGGTGTAATATTTATTTCAGTAAAAAGTTTACCTTTTTTTGTACTAAATGCCATTTTATTCTGACCTCATATTACTTTATGCTTGATGTTGAAGATGAAGCTGAAACAGGTGCTGCAGCATCATCATCAGAATCAACAAAGCTCAAGAACAATAATTTTATTAACTGAAAATCATCTTCATAGTGTTTTACAACAGACTGGAATGAGTTGAAGAAGATTACTGCAATAATAGCTACAATCAAACCGAAAGCTGTAGCAATTAAGGCAGAACCAATACCCATCGCAACCGCTGCAGACTGATTGCCCTGAACTGCCAAATCCTGAAATGTATACAGAATTCTCACAACAGTACCGAACAAACCTAAGAACGGTGCAACACCGCCTATTGTACCCAATACTGTTAAATGTTTTTCAAGTTTTCTGATTGCTAAAGCCGCAGAAATATCGAAAGAACGAGAAAATCCTGCTTTTTGATCAGCAAAAATTCTTGCAGCTTCTTCTACAACTTCACCAACTACACCACCACAGTGGATAGCAATATTTTGAACGCCCTGCAAATTATTATTTGCTAATTCTTTTTGAATTCTAGGTATCAAAACCTGAATATCACGTTTGTTTTTGCTGTAAACAGACCATCTTTGTAACACAACCTGTACAACAAGAATTGCACACACAAGAATTGGTAACAATACCGGCCAATCCATTTTAATCGAGTTCCATAAAAGTTCCATAGTTTTTAATCCTCATTATTTTATCTGATACATTGTTTTTATTAATATTTAGTCGCTCCGAATACGTTGTAATCAAACGTAAACTGAATATCTATACTTGAATTTTTATATTCAACAGGTAACGGCTTGAATGGTGCTGTTGCCTTTACAGCGTCTAAAGCTGCCTGATCTGCACTTGGCAATCCGGATGACTTGTAAACACTGCACGACAGCAATCTACCGTCTTTTGCAATTTTGAATAAAAGAACAACTCTCTTACTTTCATTACCTTTTGGCGGATTCCAGTTCATTTTTATACGACGCTGCAAATCTCTCATATAAGGTCCGAAATCCGGTTCTCTTATAGCATCAATACCGGGTCTGCCGTTAGGATTACCAGGTCCCGGATTTCCTCCGCCTGTACCTCCGCCGCCAAGCTTTGTACCTTTACCCGAGCCAGTTCCGTTACCTCTGCCTGCAGGAGATAATGACGGTGCAGGTGCAAATTTTCCGGTACCTGAACCTGTACTTGAACTGCCTGTTTTAGAACCACCATTTGCAGCCTTACCGCTACCGCTTACCGGACCTGTAGCATAAGAACCTGACTTTGTGCCTCCGCTAGGTACAGGAATCTGAAATGCCGAAGACGGTTTTGTAGTAGTCTTAGGCGTTGAAGGCGGTTTTAATGAAGGTCTTGCCGTTGGCGGATTAGGTTTTGCCGGCTGAACAGCTTTCGGTGCAGGAGCTTCCTGTACCGGTTTATGAGCCGGCTTTGTTAATTTATCAATTAGTGACGGTGTTTTTTGAGTTTTAGGTGATTGTTTTGGTTGCTGTTGAGCCTGTGCAGGTTTTTTTGCAGGTGCCGCAGGAGCCGGTGAAGGCTTCCTTGAAGGCGTTGAAGGTGCCGGGGATGGCATTGACACTCTCTGCTTCGGATCATGATGTCCGCCTGCCCTTGAATTTATATGAGCACGGTATCTGGTATTTTTATCAATAGGAGTTGCCTCTTTTTCTACCAAAACAAACTCTATGTCATTCAATTTTGGCTTAGGACGTTTTGCAAGCGGAACTATTATTCCAAGCCACAACAACAAAACAGACAACAGCCATACAACGATTACGGTTACGACATGCACAACTATGGATAAAATGAAAGCTTTTTCCATTGACATGCTTTCACGGTCTTCCCTCACAACAGCCGGAAGCGTGAATCCTCGTGTATCTGCTAACTCTTGTTCTTCTATTTCGTCTTTATATTTCCCTAAAATTGACATTTTTATTCCTTATCAACTTTCTCCTTATCAACTTTTATATAATTTTATTCTAAAACAAAAATAAAATTATTACCCGAATTACTAATAATTTGAATTATACAATTCGGGATTAACCGTAATTGGCTGAAGTAAAAGCAAATCTAATGTTTCAGCTATTGGGATAACTACATTACTTTCTGCCTGTTCTTCCTGAGTATAATATGCACCTGTCAACTTGCCTCTCTTATCGCCTGTATTAACAATTGCAGAAACAGGAACCTGAATACCGTACGGTGTAACAATATTTGTAAATCTCAATACGAGTTCACCAATCTGAGTTGAAGAAGCAGGAGTTACATTTATAACACTTCCCATAACTACACTATCAGCAGGAAGAATAAGTTTACCGCCATAATACAAATCATCAGTTATAACAGCAGTAACAGTTTGACCGACTGACAGATATTTTGAATTTAAAGGAGTAGTGACTGTCGCAGATATTGTTTTGCCTGCAGGCATAGAAATAACGGCACTCTTTGCAGTTTGTTCAGCAAAAGATTTTCCGCCTGATGAAAACACAGAAAGGAGCATTGCCAACAATACCGCCAGTGTAGATATAAAACGCTTATGCATGAAGCCACATACCTTTCTTGAGAAGTGTTACATATCCCATTAACTCTCTATATTACATTTTATAAACATATAATGATTTTGTCAATCCGTTAAGGTATGTGTAATAACCAAAGGTTCCATAAAAACAACCAATCTATCTTCACCGGAAAGAATTACAGCGTGAGAACCTTTTTGGCGTTCTCTTCCCGGACGAACCTGTAAAGTAGTATTTATACCGATTTTACTCTGGTAATGAGGCATTTTTCTCCATGCTGCCGGGGCAGTCATTTCACCACCTATCATATTATTATTTGATGAATATATATATGCATTAACCGGCATTTCGTAACCGTCCGGCAATATCATCTTTGTAATTTTAACTTTGAATGAAGAATTTGTACCGACAATCGGGTCGTGAACATCCTCGACATATCCGGTAAAAGCCGTATTAACAGGGACTATATTCGTATCATCTATATAAAAATCATTAGTTGCCATAAATCTGACCTTATAGCCGTTTGAACAGTACTGAGTTGAAATTTCCTGAGCACTTTCGACTCCGATAAAACTGCCTGCAGGGATTTTTATACCGTTATAACCACGCAAATCTATCTGCACGGGTTCAACTGTTGCACCTGCGGAAATCTGAGGACAAGCAATACATGTCACAGCAACGGCCACGCCTGCCAATAAAATTTTTATAAACTCTCTTCTTTTATTATTCATATACACCTGCTACTATTATATATAATGCTTAACGGCAAAAAATAAAAAAACTTTAATATAAAAAAACACCTCCCATACGAGGAGGTGTTTCGATATAAAATTTTGTGTTAATTAGTGAGCAACAGCAACTTTCATTGTTTTAGCAATAATATCGTTAAAACTGTCAGCTTTTAATGAAGCACCACCGATTAAAGCACCGTCAATATCAGATTTAGACATTTGTTCTTCGATAGTAGAAGGTTTTACTGAACCGCCGTAAAGAATTCTGATAGAGTCAGCAGCTTGTGAACCTGCAACTTCTGCTACAACGCTTCTAATCATTTTGATAACTCTGTTAGCTTCATCAGCATCACAAGATTTTCCTGTTCCGATAGCCCAGATAGGTTCATAAGCAATAACAGATTTAGCAACATCTTCTGATGAAATGCCGTCTAATGCTGCTCTGATTTGTCCTGCAATCCAAGAATCAGTTTCGCCGGCTTCTCTTTGTTCTAAAGACTCTCCGCAGCAGATAATCGGAATCAAACCGCCTGCCAAAATAGCTTTTGCTTTTTTATTAATCATTTCGTCTGTTTCTGAGAAGTATTGTCTTCTTTCAGAGTGACCGATGATAATGTAAGAGCATCCTGCATCTTTTGCCATTGCAACGGAAATTTCACCGGTGTAAGCACCTGAATTTTCCCAGTGGCAATTTTGAGCAGCTACAGAAATTTTGTTTCCGCCGCAACCACAGTCGCAAGCAACGGTATCAACAACGCTTAATGATGTGAATACAGGTGCAATAACAACTGTTGGCAATTCTACAGCAGAATAATCTTTTACAAAATTTTTAATACCTTCAAACAAATCTTTTGCTTCTGATTTAAGAAGGTTCATTTTCCAGTTTCCCGCGATAATTGGTTTTCTTGACATATTTATCTCCTTTTTCTTAGTCACAATTACACAAATATTATATATGGAACATTTTTCACATGCAATTGCCTAGTAAAAAGATAAGTGAAAACTTATAACTGCTTGTGAAGATTCATACGTTGCCTTAATAATTAGAATTTGCTAAAATAGACCTATGGATGAATTGGTAGAAAGTTTAAAAAGCATAGGTCTAAACAGTTATGAAGCAAAGGTTTATCTTGCTTTATTAAAAAAGTATCCTGCAACCGGTTATGAGGTTTCAAAACTGGCAGATATTCCGCAGGCAAGGGCTTACGACACACTGAAAGCCCTTGAAAATGACAATATCGTTACGTCATCATCCACAAAACCCGTAACCTACACCCCAATACGTCCTAAAGAACTTACCAAACGTTACAGAAGGGAAATAACATCTACTCTGGATTTATTGGACAAAAAACTGCCAAATGTAAAAGATGATTACACCGAACCTGTTTTGAGTATTACAGGAGGACATTCCGTACAATCAAAGATTTCAGAAATAATAAAAAGTGCCAAAAAAGAAATCATCATAGCACTTTGGAATTCAGACTTTAAACTATTTGAGGGGAATTTACTGGACGCATACAACAGGGGCTTGGAAGTTAAAATTGTCGCTTACGACGGATTCCCGTGTAATTTTGGTACTGTATCCAGACATGTCACCGGCAAAGACATAGTCCCAACGATTGGCGGTAAGATGATATTCGCAGCATGTGACAATACTGAAGGAGTATTTGGGAAAACAGAATCGTATAACAAAACAGAAGAACCTAATATTGTATGGACCAAAAATCCTGATATAGTATTTTTAATAAAAGCGTTCATTGTGCAGGATATGTACCTGACAGATATAGCGGAACAATTTCCTGAACAGTTGAAATATTTTTATGGTGCAGGTCTTAAAAAGCTTAAAGACAAAGTTCTTATGGGTACGGATTTTTTATCTAAATAATAACGTAACATTTTTGTAATCATGCGTGCCAAAAATTTTTCATGGGCATATAATATTCCATGTGGAGATAGTTGATTACTTGGTTTTGGAGGAGTAATGGAAGGGTACAGTTTTGAATTAATTACCGGACCAATGAGCTGCGGAAAGACTGAAGAACTTTTGAGAAGAATCAGACGCTGCATTATTGCAAAGAAAAAAGTTAAAGTAATTTCGCCTGACGTAGATACAAGAGCAAAAGGTGATTATATTGAGTCACGCAACGGTTTATGGCTTGATGCGGTTAAAGTTAAGCATGCTATTGGTATTCTTTCCGTTGTAAAACCTGACGATGAAGTAGTTGCTATCGACGAATTACAGTTTTTCGATTCTAATATTGTAAAAGTTATTTCAAGACTTATGTCTGAGGGTAAAAAAGTCATAGGTACAGGTTTGGAATTAGATTTTAAAGCAGAACCGTTCGGTAGCATGCCTCAGTTAATGTGTATAGCAACATCGGTTGATAAACTGCATGCTGTATGTATGAAGTGTGGTTGTGAGCATGCTACCCGAACACAGAGATTAATTGACGGAAAACCTGCCGACAAAAGTTCTCCTCTTATAATGATTGGTGGAGATGAAACTTATGAAGCAAGATGTATTAAGTGTTACGAATTGCCTGACAATCTTGCTGAGAAACAAGCTCAGGAAAAAAAGAAGAATTTGAAAATTTTGCCGTTCTGTTTTAAATAACGATTGCCAGTATCTGCCAATTTTGTACATAGTTGCTGTATGTTATAACAATACTATCATAACTATGCCAAATACTTCTGTATTGTCTGCTTATCAAAGATTTCAATACTATATTTTGAGTGAATAAATATCATGCAACTAATCAGGGATTTCAAAGTTTCAAAATCAGAAAAAGCCATTTTATTACGCAGCTCTTCCATATTATTTGCCAGAAATTCCATTAGAATCGTTTTATTTTCATAAACAAGGCTTGCATAATAATCGAATGTTTCTTTGGTCTTTACACCCTCCAGATATATAATATCAGGGGATTGGAATTCAATAAATCTCGAAGCCTTATCCATGTTAAAATTGACATTTTCATTTAATTCGCACTGATTAACGCCATCAAGATTATATTTTGCCAAACTTTCAAGAGTCATGATATTTTTATGCTTATTTCTTGAAGCAATTTCAAGCAGCAACGAATAAATAATATGCGTTTTGCCGCTCAACGGAGCTCCGCAAACCAAAATAATGCCGGACTCGTTAATTGCATTGTTAATAATCTGCATTTGCTTTTCGGAATTGACAATTTCAGACAATTTCTTTGGCGGCATATATATCTTTAAAAATATTCTCTCACCCATAATTGTCGGGAAAGTGGAAACACTTGCAATTACAGCCAAATCATCGACTTTAAAACATAATTTCCCGAGCTGCGGAACCTCTGACACAGACGGATCCAACTCGGATAACATCTTTAATTTAGAGATAAACGACGACACCAGCACATTTGGGATTTCACCTTTATTCAGAACTTCTCCGTCTTTTTTAAAATTTACGAAAAAGCCTTCATTTTCACCCTGAAAACTAACTTCATGGACATTCTCAATTATTGCCTGCTTCAATATTGCACGGATAATTTTTTGCATGTGATTATCACTCAGATCTTCACTGTGAAGTTCATTTCTCCAGTCAAAACCCTCCGCATCACTCATTGTATTAATTTCTCCGACAGTTATATCCGTCTTGTAATATTCATCAATCTTCTTTAGAATACTTACCTCAGTAGCAATTACAGGCTCAATAGAGCATTCTGCAGTTTCAACAATTTTATCAATTGCAAACAAATCCAACGGATCTGCCATGGCAACCGTCAAAGTATCTTCTATCTTGAATAACGGGATAATTTTATATTTTCTTGCATCAGAAAAACTTACATATTTTAAGCAATTTTTATCCAGTGCATAATCCTCAAGATTAACCGACGGAATATGCAATTTTGACTCAAGAAATTTAATGATTGCATCCTCAGTAATAGCACCTGAATTAATCAAAACCTGTCCTATATTGACATTCTGAGCCTGAGCAATTTCTTCCGCCTGTTCAATGGTTTCGTAAGGGACTAAACCGGAACGTACCAAATCATATTTAAGTTTTTCCAAAGTTTTATTTGTAACCGTTTCCATGAAGATTAATTTCCTTTTAAATAACCGTTAACTTTATCCACAACCTCATCAATTTCGAAAGGTTTTGTAATATACTCATCAGCACCGGTCTCCTCCCCGATAAGTTTATCTTCTTCTTGAGAACGTGCCGTAACCATCAATATAGGAATATTTTTGTATTTACTGTCAAACTTCAGTAATCTGCTTATTTTGTAGCCGTTAATTTTCGGCATCATGACATCCAAAATCATCAAATCAGGGACAATTTCTTTTGCAAGTCTTAACCCGTCTTCGCCGTTATAGGCACAGTAACAGGTATAGTCGTTCGATTCAAGAACAAATTTCAGACTTTCCACAATATCCTGCTCATCATCAACAATAAGAATCTTCTTCATTTTCTCACCCAATCAATAATTAAAAATGTACCGACAATATTGTAGCACATTATTAATCTAAGGGAAAGTCTTTTACATAGGTTGTAATATTTTGAACGGATAATTCCCCTAAGCTATATCGTGAATTTCACAGATTATAGATATTAATTTATTGATAAAGTTTTTGTAATTTTCTCTGCAAGCTTCACCGGACAAGATTATGTCAGCTTTTTTCATTGTAGGATGAACGTAAATCTGGGCTTTTCTTGATGCGTTTTTATAAACTTCCTCAGTCGAATCGCCAAGTCCTCTTTCAGCTGCTCTTATATAAAATCTTTCTTTCTGTGCATGAACCGATACATCAACGTATATCTTAAAATCAAATGCATCCGCAATCTTATCGGTAAGAGCAAACAAACCTTCCGATATAATGATTTTAGACGGCTTCACAAGAGTATAATTATCATATCTCTTTGCTGTACCTGACATATCATACTTTGGAAGATACACGTCTTCGCCCTTCATTAATCTTGACATGTGTTCTTTCATTAATTCCAGTTCAAGAGCCTCAGGAATGTCTAAATCATAATGCTTTGCAAATTCTGCGAAACTGCCTGCAGCCTGAACCATCTCCGATCTGTCATAATAATAATCATCAATATTAATTCTTGTAATTATATCCGAAAGATTGCGGCTTGCTGCAAACTCATTAATTTTATCTATTACATCAAAAGTAACCGTTGATTTTCCGCTCGCTGTTTCACCTGCAATACCTACAGAACATGCTCTTTTTATATCTCCGGAAATAAAAGAGGCTATTTTGCCGATTACATTATCGTTTACCTTAATAAAAATAGAATCAGGGGAATTCATCTCCTCGGAGAATAATTTAAACAATCTGTCCTTTATATAAATAAGATTTTGGCTGCCATAATATTTTTTAGAACCGTTATCTTGTTTCGCCTTTATATCACTGATTGTAATTCCAGTCATTTTTCCGCCTTTATATTGTGATGTAAACCCTATTAAATTTTTCTTTTTTATATAAAAACATGAGATAAAAAAATTTGCCAGTAAAAAACAAAAAAGTTTACAAATATTATAAAAACAAATTACAATTATTTTCTAAATCTTGAAAACATGGCAGGATCAATAGCCCTTTTTTGCATCTCAACAGGCTGGGACTGCTGTTGACAAGGAATTCCGCCATCCTCAATATTCATTAACATAGAAGGATATGTTACAACATAATAAAATGGCAACATTATTACTGATTTAATTTTATCAAATGCACTTGGCGTATGCTGTTGTTTCGGGACGTAACGTCTTATCATAACAGGTTTTAATGCCATATCAAGCAGCGAACCTACAAAAACTCCAAACAAAAGAAGAATAATTATTCCAAGTATCGCAGCAATCTTATCACGCTTATCATTATCATCATCAGGCATAAAATAACCCCTTAAACTTCTTTTTTAGCACGTTTCCATAATTCATCATACTCTTGAAATGAATATTCGGTCAAGGGTTTTTCCGCAAGTTCTTCCATCTTTCTAAATCTTGCCATAAACTTTTTATTAGCTCTCAACAACGCTTGTTCAGCGTCAATTTTATTCCAACGTGCAAGATTTACGGTAGCAAAGAGGATATCACCATATTCTTCTTCCATGTGATCTTTGTCCTGCTCCTTTTCGGCTTCTCTAAATTCATCAAACTCAGATTTTATACAGTCATACAAAGAATCTTCATTTGGCCATTCAAACCCGACTTTCACAGCTTTTTTACTTATTTTCTGAGCACTCATAAGTGCAGACTGAGATTTTGAAATACCGTCCATAGCAGATTTTCTGTAAGTTTTCTCTTCTTGCTTTAACTTATCCCAGTTAATTACAACGTCATCAGCTGACTTAACCTTTGTATCTCCAAACACATGCGGATGACGGTGAATTAATTTTTCTTTTAACTCTCTTGCGACATCTTCTATATTGAAAGCACCTTCTTCTGAAGCGATTTGGGCATGAAGAACAACCTGCAAAAGCACATCTCCGAGTTCTTCTTTTAAATTAGACATATCCCCGCTGTCTATTGCATCAACGGCCTCGTAAGCTTCTTCAAGCATATTTGGTTTGAGGGATTTGTGCGTTTGCTCTTTGTCCCAAGGACAGCCGTCAGGTGCTCTCAAGCGAGCTATGACATCTACAAGTTCCTTAAATTCTTTAACTTCCATGACTAAATATTATCATAAAATCTCAATTAAAAGTATAATTTTTTAAATAAATAATCCTCCAAAAAGTTGATGGCGATATGAAATCGTGTGATATGCTATAGTGTGTAAAGTTTTTATATATATTACAAAAGAAAGGATTATTAAAAATGGCAAATTCATTTCAGATTAGCAATGTTATCCCACGCCTTTTTAATGGAAGCAAGTATGAAACAGATTCAAGAAGTACAGTACAACCTGTAAAAGGCAACAGTTACAACCCGTTTGCTAAATCAAACATGAAGGTTGATGTGTTAACAGCTGACGTATTTGAAACAACAACATTCACAGGTGCTGAAAAAACACCTTCTATCTCTAAGATTAAAAGAATGGCATCAGCGTTTGTAGGCTCTTTAGGGGAAGCATTCCCTACATTCAGAAAGGGCATTGAAAATATTGCAGCATTCTGCAACAGAATTAAAAATGATATTACAGGTACCTGGAATTTCTTAAATGAAACAAAAGTTCCAAGTATTATGGATGCCGGTCGTGCCATAAAAGCAAAATGGGACGAGGCAAAATATGCAAAAGAAGTTAACATGTATGCAGCAAAACCTGTAACAGAGTTACACGATTTATTGGTAGAAAGCTTGAGTACTGCTGCATAGGAGGGATTTAAAAGATGGAAATGAATAAAGTAAGAAAAATTATTGATGCATTGTCAATTCACACTGATCCTGAATCAATCAATGTATTAAACGAAGTAGGTACAAACTCAGCTAATGACGAAGTCAGAGAATTAACATCAAGAGCATTAGTTAAGAAAAACGTACACGATTCGTTGGAAGTAGTAATATCAAATGAGGGTAAAGGCATCAACGATTTAAGTACTGTTGTTGCTATGAGCACAATCAACGAATTACTTTCACTTGAAGACAAAACAGAAGCTATGAACATATTAGAAGATACAGTAAACAACCACACTGAAGAGGATGTAAGAGATAACGCTCGTTCAGTAAAAGCGTTAATGGCTCTAAGTTAATAGGGAATTTGCTATTTTGATGTGATTTTATATATATTATAAAGAAATCCGCCGGTTATATGGGCGGATTTCTTTCGTGATTTATTCGGTTTGAACAGATAAATTCATCAGTTCAATATCATCATAGTCAAGTCTGACTTTATTAAAAAGATTTATCCCTGTCTGAATAGCTATTTCATTTATATCATCAGGTCTAATAAGGGATTTTGGGAGTTTGATTTTTTGGTCATCCCCGTTCAATTTAATTTCGGCGATTTTTTTACCGTTAAAAAATACTTCGGGCGGACTTGAGTATGATTCTATATCGTTTTGTTTCATATTATGAGCCATTTTGGTATCAACACCGATTATTGAACCGATTACGAGGTAATTATTATAATTAAGCGTATTTGCAGTCATTTTGAAGCGTTTTACATAAGTAGGTCCGACTGCTTTAAGCTTGAACTCATTGCAATTTGCAGAACCTTTTGAAAAAGTATCATCCCCAAGGTGAATCATATCTTCATCAATCACAACATCCATCATATCACTTTTTTGAATACCCAGAATCATAGGACGAGAAGCAATATTTTTGTCAATGGTAATTGAAAAAGGGCGATAGCCGCTTTTTCGTACAGACATAATAGTTTCACCGTTAATTGAAGCATTAAGAGCGAATGCACCGTTTTCATCTGTTTTTGTCTTATATCCGATTTGGGGTATAGAAATAATAGCACCTTCAATCGGAGCATCGGTTTTAGCATCAAGTACACGGCTGGCATTACCTGTTTCTTTTACCCCTCCGGTCAAGGGTTCCGCTTGAACAGCAAACGTACATGTTAAAAATAAAGTTAATATTAATACAAAAAGTTTTCTCATTTTACCTCTTTTTTACAGTATATATAATATTCACATATTAAATAAAACAATAAAAAATGAACCTGAACTACATAATATATTTTAAGGCTATTTCAGAAAAAGTAAAGATTTGAAGAAAAATTAAAAAATAAGTTGATATTTATTTTGTTTTTGGTAGTATAGAGGTACGGACAAAATTTTATCATATACGACACAAGCCGAAGTGATGAAATTGGTAGACGTGCCAGACTCAAAATCTGGTGTGGTTCACCCCACGTGCCGGTTCGACTCCGGCCTTCGGCAAATAAAAAGAGGTATCGAAAGATATCTCTTTTTATTTGTATAAGGTTAGGACAAGAACCGGCAGAATTTCCGGTTCGGCGGGAGCGAGCCGAGGGCGGAGGCTTATTTGCAGAATAAAGTTACAGTAAATATGTCTGTCATTGCAAGGAGGCAACGGTGCCTTTTAACAGGACATTTGGTCGGAAGGGGTAAAGATTTTGAGTTGGTAAAGTTGCTAATTTTAGTAAATTTTAGCGATTTCGTAAGGTCGTAAATTGGTTGACTCAAAATATCCGAAATGTCCATTTTCAGTCCTTAAAATTCCAAATTTGGGATTTTAAAAGGGTAAAAATTTGCCTCAAATGCCGACAAAAACTAAATCACACAAAAGGACAAATTGGTAATTTGAAAATTCATTTACCCCTGCAAAAAATTGCAGCCTACGCACTTAAGTACCCTTTTTGTATAAATTTGCACTTAAAAGTCTATGTGTTATAAAACCAAGCTAACAGAATTTTTATGATAAGATGGTGTTATGAAAAAAAGAGGCTATTTATTTTTATTTATAATTATTTTTATATTTCTACTTGGTTTATATTTTCGTTTAAATTTTTATTTTTTTAATCGTCCTTTATGGCATGATGAATGTTCTCTTGCCATCAACATATTGTATAAAAACTATATAGAGTATTTTGGTGCATTGGCTCACAATCAATCAGCACCACCTTTATTTATGATACTCACAAAGTTCCTAACTAATCTATTTGGAATAAAGGAAGTTGTATTAAGATTTCTACCACTATGTTCATCTATTATATCAATACCCGTTTTCTTTATATTTTCAAAAAGAATATTAAAACAAAATTTTTCTATATTTTTTGCGAATTTTCTATTTTGTATAAATTACTACATTATATATTATTGCCAAGAATTCAAACAATACTCAAGTGATATTCTTATATTTTTAATTACTTATTTAATAGTTTTAAATATTGATTTAAAAACTTTATCAGCTAAAAAAATAATCTTCTTTAGTCTGATTTTATCATTAGCTGTGCTATCATCATTACCATCATTGTTTGTAATTTTTGCATTTTTAATAGTAGAGTTATATAAAAACAAGAAAAATATTATAAACAAGTTGATTTTATTTTTTAGTCCAATAATTACTACTTTTATAATTCTTTATTTTTCAACCCTTTTGCCGTCAAAAAACTCTTTTTTGGTTTCATATTGGCAAAATGGATTTATTTCTTTTGATATTGCTTCAATTGTAAACATTATAAAAACGAATTTAACTTATTATTTTTATCCAAATAAACTTGTATTAATAATACTTATACTGATATGTATAGGGGCTTATTCCATTATAAAAAATTACAAAAAGCGAAATAATTTGTTAATAATAACCATTTGTTTATCAATAATAACGGCTTCCTTTCTGCAATTATATCCTATAATGCAAAGGGTTAGTTTATACATTACTCCTATATTAATCATACTTATATCAAAACCTATAGATTTCATATCTGTTAATAAAAAAGTTGTATCTGTATTAATAATACTGCTATATATATTAAGCTTTAATTCTTATAATTTTTCATATTTAAAACAAATCACAAAATCACCAGATTATAGTTATGATGCACGTATGTCTATGAAAAATTTGAAAGATTTATATAGAAACAATGAATTGATAATAGTAAATGCTGCATCTGATTCAGAATTTATTTATTATTCAGCATATTATAATTTAAATACAAATAATTATGTTTTTGTACAAACGCCAAACAAAGATAAAGAATTGTATTTTAACATTTTAAATAACATACCTGAATATCAAAATGTATGGTTTTTCTATGTCAATGACTATTCACATAGCCCTGTAATTCCGTATTTAAAAGAATGGGTACTTAATAAAAACATATTTGAAGAATGTAGAAATAAAAATTCTTTTGTCATAAAAATAAGAACTTAATTTTTCTCAATCCTTCTGTTCAAAATACTCAAACCGACTGTTCTTTTACAAACGGCTTGCCGACGAAGCAATTCGGTTATTTCATAATTATCGACTAATTAAACGGCTGGATTGCCACGCCCTAACGGACTCGCAATGACATGCTACTGTAAAATAGCATATAATTATCTAATTTTTTTATAATTGATAGGTTGAATAAAATTGTTCAACCCATCCTACATAGATATTTTATTTCGCTTGGGGACACTGGAACGAAATGTGCCGAATTTCCACCAAAATCAAAATACTTGAAATGAAAAATTACACATAAATACTCATTTTAATTTGGTTATATAATCAAAAATTCTGATTTAAAAATTATTTAGACAACAAATCACTCAATTGAATATATACAGGAGTATCTAACTTAAATGAAACTTTACTTCCTGCTTTTAATTTGTAATTCAAACCTTTTGCCATTGAACTGATTAAAAGTCCAAACCCTTTACAAGTTCTAGGAACTACCACCAATCCAACTATTGTTACAGATTCTACCGCAACTACAGCAACACTGGCGATTGAAAAAGTCAGAATTCCGACACTTGCAGGAATTACTCTCAAAGCATTTAAGAATTGAGGAGCTTTTAAATCACTTCCTTTTTTAGGCTCCATCCTTACAGCGTATGTTTGTCCGTTAGGGAAAATTATCTTATCTATAATAATATATGCTCTTGCTCTTTTAAAAACCGGCTGGCTCTTTTTAATTTTCACAAACTTTCCGGCAAAACGAGTGTGTTCAGGCAACGCAACGCCGTTAGAAGCCTCAACTTTTGAAACTAAATTGAAAAATATTTCATCATTTTGATTTGTTTCGTTTACGTCCAAATCGGATTCTAATTCAAGAACATACTTAGTTTTTGGACTCAAATAAATTTTTTCATCTTCTACTGTTGCCATCAGTACAGGTGAATCTTGCTTCTGATTTTCATTCATCTCAGCTAATACCGGTGCAACCGTAATAAAATTTATCAACAAAACTAATATAGATATAAAAATTTTTTTCATTTCATCTTCCCCTAAAATATAATTTCAACCCAATAATATAAAAAAAAACCAATAATGTAAAGTTTTATTTTATTTTTTTAAGAATAGATATGTAGTTATTATGCCCGACATCTCCTTCTACTTTTGTTAAAAATATCTGACAATCCTTTTCATCAGCAGCTATTTCAGGCAATTCCGCAAGTTCTATTGAATAATAATTTGCATCATTCCTGCTGCTTAGAGGAATTCTTGTCGCAATGGAATTTAAAGACAAGTTACGCAAAAATCCTACAAAACCTTTTTTGTTTGTATTAGAAAACTTTGTATAAATTCTGAGTGACGTATCATTGTTATCAAGGTTATATCGACCTGTAATATATGTACTCAACTGAGAAGAATACGATTTTATTCTTATCATACGGGCAACATTATCTTTCAGTTCAATTGTACCCGTAATTTTTTCAAATTCACCCTTTGGTACGTTCAGTATATCCGCAAATATACCCGGACTTATCATTGTTATAGGATTTCTGAACAGTGCGGCAAACTTTAAGACATATTCAACCAAGCCCACTTTTTCAATCTTACCTTCAGAAACCATAAACTTAATATTTCCGCTCAACTTCATTGAAGAATCGGTATTAATGTCCACAATGCCGCTTGCCTTACCCGAAATTTCGCCATCTAAATCCAGTAAAGATTTTGCCATTGTATTTGAATTTACGCCAAAAATACCCAGCCAAACATTATAAAGCTGTTTTTTGATATCACAAACAACTTTCAAAGAAGACTGGCCTTCTGCAATATCAAACCTATTTGATTTAATTTCTAATATACTGTTTTTATTAAGTGACAACTCAGCATCAAGATTACCGAATTCTATATCTTTATAGCAGCCTTTATCAAGATGGAACAAACCTTTTTCTATAATCAGATTGCTTATATCGAAGTCACTTCCGTCATTTTCAACTTTTACATTTCCACTATCGGTAGCAATTACATTTTCGGTAGGAGCCTGATTACCTGTTGTATAAGACATTAACTGATACAAATCTATATTTCCTAGAGAAAGCTTCGTATCCTTTACAACTATCGGGAACTTAATTTCGTTAACCAAATCTCCGGTAAAATCAAATTTTGCACGTCTATAACCACCTTTTGCCGAAAGATTTATTATTTTATTCTTTGCATCAAGTACGGCTGACTTTATAAACATTTTCTGAGAAGGAATAAGAACTCTGTCCATATTTAGAGAACCATTCAGCGTAGGATACTTTCCTGAATTATCAATAAACAAATTCCCGCCGATTTTACCTTTTTTGAATAAATCCTGTTTTAATATAACATTCAAAAGCTCACTCGGCAGAGGGTTAGGTATTTCAAATCCTATAAACTTTACTCTGTTATTATGAGCCAAATCAACACTGCTTTTAAGTCTGAATATAGGATCTGGTCTTTTTTTATTCGGATCGGGCTTGCCGGTCGGCTTGTAGCCTTTTGGTGCAATATAATAATCCATCGAAGTTATATCAAGTATCATATTTTCCAAATGCATTTTAGATGCCATTACTCTGATGGACTCTCCAAATGGCAGATAGTCTTCTCCGACCTTTATGTTTTGCCCTGGTTTTAACATAAACAACCAGACTATATCCATAACGTTATTTTTGGATTTCAGCATAACTCTTGTAGGAGCTTCTCCTCTCAAGTCAAGCTTAGTGCCTGTCATTTTTGTCAAATGATTTCTGAAAAATCCGCCTCTTGCTATTGCATTCCCCGTCAAATCTATATCCATGGTTTTCAGATAATCTTTAACAATCCCGTGAAAATCCATTTTGTTCTTTTTATCGTTATCGTAATAGCCTTCGAAATTGTCTAATTTTATTTCATAGTCATTCAGACTTATATCACCCTTAGTCAGAGTTACGGGAAGGGAATTTACCGGAATAACTTTGAAACTTAAATTATTCAATTTAAGATTTCCGTTAAATTTGTTTTTTATCAGATGAAAATTAAGATCAAAATTCCCTTTTATATCGTCAAAATAAGCCAAAGACTCTGACACATTATTTTCAATAATCTGAGTATTCAAAAAGTCGAGAATATCATTTATATTAAAGTTTTTTGTATATAACTCAATATCCAGTTCTTTTTTCTTATTTGCATGCAGGTTAATAAATACATTTGATTTATTTATGCTTAACGGACAATTTTCGACATGGAAAATTTTATCGCTAAAGAATACTTTATTATTATCGTTCAGTTTTAGAGTAACCTGTTTATCTTTTCTGCTAATATACGCCGTCAATTGGAAATACACATTTCTCTTTACCTTTTCTGCATTGTTAACTCCTATATGTTTTCCAAGCAAATGCAACACAGTTTGAGGTTGAATAGAATATATAATTTCAACACTTCTCACCCCGAGTAAAGCATCATATATATCAATATTCCAGTCAAAAGATTTCTTTTCCTTTTGTTCACTTTTTGGAAGTATTGCAAGCAACTCGTCCGCATTGATATAAATACTTTCCGCAACAAGTTTTTTTATGATTACTGTTTTATTAAAAATCTTTGCAAAAGAAAATCCTGAACTAAATTTACTAAGATTAACAAGTTTTTTCTCATCCTTATATAAATACAACTTTTCAACGGAAAAACCTATGTTTGGGGATAATTCGGTTCGCAAAGCAGGATTTACGATTTCCAATTTTGCGTTAAGATACTGCTCCGCATACTGTTCAACCTTATCAATTACCTTTTGATTAGAAACAATTGCAGGCAATCCTTTCAAATAAAAGATAACTATGGCAGCAAAAACAACAACTGCCGTTATTATTATACCTATTACAAATTTTAAACCGTTTTTATTTGCCAATATCCCTTCCTCAAAAGATATTATATCATATAAAAAGTTTTATGCTATTATGTAATTATGAAAAAAATAGTACTAATTTTTTTATCAATATTTCTATTACAAACTTTTTCTGTAGCTGCAGAAGATAATATTCCGGAATCTATGTACAAGTTTCCTACAAAAAAGAATCTTGATGCACCTGTATTCTACACCGCAGCCCAGCAGGAAAGAGATGTCGAAGTTTTTTCGGAAAACAATCGTTTTGGATTAAAGGACAAATCCGGCAATATTATAGTTCCTGCAAAATACAAAAAAATGGTTATGACCGGACGTAACGGCTGGATTGTTCAGCATAGGAACAAATTTGGTCTTATGAATTCCAAAGGAGAATGGCTGCTTAAACCAAAATACAGACACGTTGACAGAATTTTAGGAAGATATATTAAATTCGGCAACAGCAACGATTTTGGAGTATATGACGAATTCGGAAATGAAATATTACCACCCGTTTATAATTCAATCGACCTTTTATACGGAAAAATGTTTTTAACGTATAAAAATTTCCGATACGGGGTATCAGACTTCAAAGGGAACACTTTAATCGCAAATATTTGTGATGATATTTATATGCCGTCAAAGAATGTCATGAAAATAAAATACTCCGGCACATGGTATGAGCTTGAAAATGTAACAGCAGAAACACTTTCCATAGAAGAAGTCATCTCCGGACTAAAAAAAGAAACCGATTTCAAAGTTACCGATATAGTAGCTGATACCGGTGCTATTTCAGGCTATTCAATTTTAACGGCATCAGATTACTTAATAAAAATAGTTTCTTCTATTTCTCCGGCACATGAAGAAACTATTGACGATTTAATCTTGACGCATGGTGTCGACTCGGTTGATATAATAAAGAGATTTTCATGGCTGCCAAAATATCCGGTAACATTTGCACAAAAGTATTATGTACACGTTCGTAATCCTTTCAACGGACCATTATCTGATTTAAGATACGGTTTGAAAAATAAAATATAAATAATAGCAAAATTTTTTTTGTTTTAATTTAAAATAATTATGAAAGTCGACAAAACCCCAAACTATACACAATTTACATCAAGATGTAATCCGATTAAGCCATTTAAATTTAAGACATCTGTCGGTGAACTTAACGTATTTGAGCCAACAACTGAAGTTGTAAGGTCGCAGGAATTTGCTGACGAAATTGTGGATTTTTTCTTCAATAATTTCACTAAAGATACCGCAGATCCTGCATGGTTACGCTTTCAGAGGCTTGAACATCAGGATTTATTTAAGAGATTTAAAAAAGATTATGCCGAGGAAGTACACCAACTTATATTGAATGATGACGGACATACGACTTTTTTAACAGCCAGAGATAAAAACAATAAACTATGCGGAGCCATAATGTCGCATGGACTTGATGAAATACCTTTCATGCAAAAGATTGTAATGTATATAGCAAACATTGCAACAGACCGCCAATACAGACATAGCGGATTAGGCAAAATACTCATGGAAAAAGCAATAGATGCAGACAAAAAGTATTTTACTGATGTATTTTTAGTTGGAGAGAAGATGGCTCAGGGATTTTATGAAAAAACAGGGTTCGATACACTCAAAGAGAATAATCATTCTCAAAGAAAAATAATGAAATACATGAAATCAATGAGATTTGATTATCCCGAATATGTTGATTTGTTTACCAAACCAATACAAGCTGACAGACCTCGTTGGTACGATATTGCTGCCACGATAATTAACAAAATTGATATATAAAAATTTATTTTGCGATATAAAATACAAGATTAATCAAAAAGTCCGCAACCAACATATAAACCGTTGATAAAATAGCTGCCTTAGTTGTTGAAATACCGACTTCTTTAGCACCGCCTCTGGTTTCATATCCCTGAGTAGCACAAACCAAAGAAACCAAAGCTCCGAATACAGAAGCCTTTAATAAACTTATATAAATATCTCTTGTGTGCATCCATGCCCAAACAGAATACATATACCTGTGAGGGTGTAAATTTATTGTAACCTTTGCTACAAATAATCCGCCCAATGTACCTATTAACTCCGCAATCAAAACAACCATAGGAATAGTGATTGCAGTTGCAACAATTCTCGGAGTAAAATAGTATCCGACAGGATCTACTTTTAGTGTTTTTATCGCATCAACCTGCTCGGTAACCTGCATATTGGCAATTTCGGCAGATATAGCAGTACCAGCTCTTGCACCCACAGCAAGTGCAACAAACCCTGGGGCAATTTCTCTTATTAATACAATAGCAATTGTACCACCTATATATGCTTCAGCTCCTGTCATAAGGAATTGTTTTGCAACCTGAATTGTTATAACAGATGCGGCGATAAACACTATTATTAACGCAATCGGCAACGAATCATAACTCAATGATACAGCCTGCTCAACCACAGCAGAAAACTTTAGCTGTCCCGTAAAAAGATATCTCAGACATTTGCCTAAATTTTGTGTACATTTACCTAAAAACGAAATCATAAACAAATTCTAACATAAAATTTCCGTTTTGAACAATTTTATATAGTCATCTATAAAGTTCGATATCAAAATACGATAAAGCTATACATGGCCTAATGCAAATAATTTTATTTTAGCGGATTAAATACCTCAAAGCCGGCCAGATTTAATTTGTTTACATCAACCAAATTACTCTTTGCTTTTTCGTAAGCATGCTGAACATTTGCTTTAAAGGTATATAAATTAAAATCTATAACGGAGGACACTTCGCTCCTGACGACTTTGTTTTTTAATTTTTCAAACACCGATAATACGAAAACACCTGAATCTTCCTGATTGGTTTCAATCATGACAACATCCTTATTTCCGTTTTTTTCTAATGCTTTTAACCCTTCCAAAATACTGCCTGCTACAGGCGGATTATCCTGCATAAAATGAGATAACCTTGTCATTGTATTCGGGGTAACAATGACTTTAGAGGTAAATTGGGGTTTGCAATTCTGATTGCTAATTGACTGTACTTTCATTACACCTATCCTTTTTCTGTGAGTATTATACCTCAAATATAATTTTATACAAATATAACAGAACAAAATATTTTAAATATTAAGATTTTGCTTAGTATAAACCAGCCTGATTAAAATTTGAACGGATAGTCATCTTTAATCTGCCAACCGTCATACATTATCAGTCCTGCACATTGCTGTTTTCCTGCTTTATTTTTAACATCATTGATTAATGCAGCTCTATCCGGATTTGCTCCGTGTAAAAACAGTGAACTGTTAAAATAAGGTGAAAAGCCATATCTTTTATTAATATTATCGTGAAATAAAAATACAAAGGTATTAATACATTGTTTCGAATCGAGTAAAGCTTTTTTCGATGTGTAATAATACACATGAATATATCCGTTCCAACCTAAAGAGGAATGATTTTGATCAACACCATCCTCATCTATATTTGGAGTTTTGGCAGTATAGTTTATAAATTGAGCAACAGATCCATCATTAAAGAATACAAAAAATCTTTCAGAAGAATCAGTACCCGTATTAAATTCTCCGGTTATTCTTTCATCAGTAATTTGGACATAGGGTTTTATATATTTATCAAACCAAGCTTTCATTTCTTCATTATTATATGAAGATGAAAACCCATCCCAGTAATCCATAGGTCCAAATTCAGCTATAGCCATATTATTTGCCTGTGACATAACAGTATAAAACTTTTTAAGTTTATTAAGAGTTACATTAGCATTATGTCTGGATAAAAGTGTCGGAAAGGTTAACGCCGCAACTACTCCGATTATGCCAAGGGTGATTAAAACTTCCGCCAGAGTAAATGCGACTTTCTTTCCCATGTCATTGCGAGGAGCAAACAGCTTTGCGACGAAGCAATCCAGCTTTTTTGTCATAACTGTGAAATTTTGCCTTGCTCTTTCCTTTATATTTCTGTAGTCTAATGGCTGGATTACGTCGCAAATCAAGCCTTTGATTTGCTCGTAATGACATGTGTCCGTACCGTCAAAATCCTCTGAAACGAGTTCAGCATGACAT
>CACYTP010000006.1 GCA_902777385.1 uncultured bacterium | reverse complement strand
CTCTAAAAATGCTTCTATCTCCCGTCTGTCAAATACGGAATTCCCGTCACGCCCTGCATAACTCGCCATTCTGCCAAATAAATCGTCTATCTCCCCGTCATCTGCCTGACCATTCCCGTTTACGTCAAACGCACTTAATATCTTTTTGAAACGTGCGTCCTTACTCAGACTCCCCTCATTTATCTCTCGGCGGAAGTCTTCTCTGCTTAGTTTCTTACCGTTTCCAAAACTTAATTCGTCTGACATTTATCTAACCTTTTGTGTACACCTGTATAATGACGGCGGAAAATACTATATCTTTAATTTTGTTTACATTACTTTATAAGTTAACAATTACTTTACAATAAAGCGTGCTTTATTTATAATTTTTACAGATATAAAGAGATACAAAAGGTGAGAAAATGAGCAAATATTTATTGGAAATAGGAACTGAAGAACTTCCTTACAGATTTATACCACAAGCTATTGAACAGCTTAAAAACGGATTTGAGAACTTTTTAAACAATAACAAGACAGGTTTTGAAAAAGTTGATGTATATGCAACACCAAGAAGACTTGCTGTTATTATTTCAGGATTAGTTGAAAAAAGTTCAGATGAAGAAAAAATCGTTAAAGGTCCTATTGCCAAGGTTGCTTATGACGAAAACGGCAACATTACAAAAGCAGGCGAAGGGTTTGCTCGCAAAAACGGTATTAATCCGGAAGATTTGTACATCGAAAACGATTATGTACACGCAAAAATAGTTGTAAAAGGTAAATCAATTAAAGAACTTTTACAGGAAAATGTACCGTCAATTGTCATGAAGCTTCAAGGTTCTCACTTTATGAGATGGGGCTACAATGACGAGAAATTCTCCCGTCCTATCAGATGGATAGTATCAATTCTTGATAAAGAAGAAGTTAAAATTAAAATTATTGATAAAGAATCATCTAATGTATCAAGAGGTCACAGATTTGCTCAGCAAAATGTAATTATCGGAAACCCTGATGATTATGTTGAAATAATGCGTAACTGCTGCGTTATAGTTGACCAAAACGAACGCCGCCAGTTAATTATTGATAAAGCTAAAGAAGAAGCCGACAAGCTTGGTGCAGTTCCTTATTATACTGATGATTTGCTGGAAGAGGTTACATTTATCACAGAATATCCTGTTCCTGCGGTTTGTGAATTTGATCCGAAATACTTAGAAATACCGGAAGAAGTAACCGTAACGGTTATGGCTGTTCACCAAAGATATTTTGCTTTGCATAAAGACGGAAAACTAATCAACAAATTTATCACAATGACAAACTATATTGGAGATGAATTTGCAAATATTAAAGCCGGCAACGTCCGTGTAATTAAAGCAAGGCTGGATGACGCTGTATTCTTCTTTACGGAAGATACAAAAAAACCTTTGGAAAATTACGTTGAATCACTGAAAGGTGTAACTTTCCAAAAAGGCATGGGTTCAGTTTATGACAAAACTATGCGTTTGATAGCTTTGTCAAAGGATTTAGCAAAATCCTTGGGTATTGAATCAAAGACAATTGAAAGAACAGCACTTCTTTGTAAAGCTGATTTGACAACGCAATTGGTATTTGAATTTACGGAATTACAAGGCTTTATCGGTGCTGATTACGCAAGAGTATCTGGCGAAAACGAAAAGGTTTGCACAGGTATAAAAGAACATTACTTCCCACTTAATGCGGAAAGTGAAACCGCAAAAGGTATAGAGGGACAAATTGTTGGTATTGCAGATAAAATGGATACAATTTGTGCCGTATTTGCGGAAGGTAAAAAGCCTACCGGCTCTTCTGACCCGTTGGGCGTTAGACGTGCAGCATTAGGAATTATAAAAACTATTCTTGCAAGCGGTTTGAAAATTGATTTGAATGATTTAATTGTCAAAACTCTTCTGTTACTTCCGATTAAATCTGTTGACGGAAATATCATAGACAAAGTTAAAAGCTTTGCAAGTTCAGGTGCAGGCAGGATTTCAGGTAAAGTGTTTGAAGAAGTTACCGAATTTATTATCCAACGTTTGATTATATTCCTGTCGGATAATTATTCTAAGAATGTACTTGAAGCTTGTGCTTCAAACAAAAATCCGCTTGAAGATCTTGCCGATTATATAGAGAGAGTTAAAGTTGTTTCAAAGCTTGATAATCCGCAATTAAACGAAAATGCAAACAGAGTATCAAGAATATTGAAAGAAAATTCAACGAAATCCGTTGATAAATCACTATTTAGAGAATCTTCAGAAAACATGTTGTTAGAACAAATTAATACGGTTGATGATAACGCAGACTATGAAACCTACGTTTCACAGCTGATTTCAATAAATCCGTCTGTCGAAAAGTTCTTCAATGACGTACTTGTCATGGATAAAGACGAAAAAGTTAAAGAAAATCGTCTTGCTTTGTTAACATTGTTAAAGAAGAAATACACAAGACTTACAGATTTTTCTAAGCTATAATTAGCTTTTAGACATTTGTAACATATTGTAAAGTTTACATGTAAAAAAGTAAATTATTTTTTTGAGGATACTTTAAAATAGTACAATAAGGAAATTTCACTAATCAATGTGTAGGGGTGAACAAAAATGTTAGACAGAATTAAAAATCTAAAAATAGTTAAAAAGCTTAATGAAACCATCAGTCCAAAATTAAGATGGTTGAATTACGCAAATCATACGCAAGACAAAACTTCACCTGACTACATAAAAATGATTAGCGGGGTTGAAGATATACAAACAAATTCTGACGAACGTAAGCTGGAAGCAATGGTCAGAGAACAATTAAAGGAAGAATTCCCGAATATCGAGAATATGAAATCCTACGAACTTCTTGTTGATGCAGTAATGCACAATTTAAAGAAGAAACAGCTTCAAGCTATGGATAATATCGATATAGAATAAAATCCACACCTTACCATTCTATCGTATATTATCAAATCAAAAAAGGTAGCACCTCAACGGGTGTTATTTTTTTGTTTATTACAACAAACTACCACGGATAATCTTTGTCAATTTCCCAGTTATTGAGCATTAAAAGTGCCGTGCAGCCGTGACGATGCAGTTCGTTTTCGTTATCACCCTTTGTCTTTTTACAAGAAATAAAAGTCCCAAAATCGTCCATATAACCATATACAATCTCTTCTTTTGTAAGATTTTCTTTCCAACCATAAGGAAGCAGGTTCTTGTTAGTATTATTTGCGCTGAAATTGAATAAATCATGTCCCAATGTGTTTGGCTGTCCTTTTCCATTAGTATCAACAGTAACATAAAATTTGCCAACCGGATGTATTACCATTGATAATCCTGTACCGTTTGGTAATATATAGTTTACACCTGTATAACTTACAGGCCCTCCGCATGAATCATCATTACCTACAGAACATTCCTTTAAACCGTTAAAGTATGGCTTTATGTATTCATTTACAAAGCTTCTTGTAATCTCTATACTCCCACTTTCAGGATAAGTCCACTCTTTCATTTCGCCATTATGAGCTTCCGACATTTTTATGGCGTTAAGGAGTTCTGAATAGGCTTTTTTAGCTTTTGTTGCCGTAACTTTCTTTTCATAATTTGCAATTAACGTTGGTAAAGTCATTGCCGCAACCACCCCGATTATTCCGAGGGTGATTAAGACTTCTGCGAGGGTAAAGGCAACTTTCTTTCCCATGTCATTGCGAGGGAGCAAGTAGCCTTGCGACCGTGGCAATCCGGCCGTTTTTTCGACTGTTTTTAAAGTTGCATTATTTAAAACTTGTTCAAATTTTTTAGATGCAGAATTAACTGTTTTATCATCAAAATTTTCAACATTGCTTAATAAGCTTGATTGCTTCGTCGCCGAGCTTTCGGCTCCTCGCAATGACATGTTATCCTCAGGATGACGTGTAATAAAACTCTGTAAACCCTTGCTATGAGAGGATTTTACCCCCCCCCCTATACTTAAATCCAATCATGATAATATCCTCCGTGGTTTTCATACATTATCATTATAACATTTTTTAGGATTATTTCAATCCTTAAATTAAAATTATTTATCACGACTAACATTTGCATCCAACGAGCGAAGCATCTGTTAAGGCAGGCTTGCCTGCCATCTCTCCTTGGAGAGAGAAAAATTGCTTTGCGAAACAGAGTTGAGCTTAGCAATTTGAGAGAGGGTTTTTCCTCGCTACTAGCAAGCAATACTGCCCATATAAAAAGTAAGTTAAAAAATATATTTTATTCTAATTTTTACGATTGAGAGTAACCTATCGGCTGGATTGCTTCGCTACCGCTCGCAATGACATGTTACTTTTATTTCATATAAAATAAAAGAACAGTACACAAATTACTGTTTACTGTTCTTTTACTTATATTTTTCTTATTTCAGATTATTTATTACAGAGAATAACTCATTTCTTCCTGAATTTCAGACTGTAAACGGCTCTTACACTGGCTATATTCAGCCTCAACCATTTGCAACTGAATTTGATATTCCTGAATTTGCTGTTCAAGTTTTTGTTCCATCAACTGAACTTTTGCCTGACGCTGCTGTAAAGTTTTCATCACAGGAGAATCCGGATCATAATCAGTACCAACTTTCATTAAATCATTTCCGGCATTAACTAAGCTTGTCTTAGTTGAAATAATTTCCTGAATCTTAAATTTGAGGTCAGACCTTTGACCTTGCAATTGTCTTAATCTCATTGTATCAGTAATAAGACCCATAATTCGCTTCCTTTATCTGGTTTCGTTCAGATTATTTCCCCTCAAGAAGCTGTGTTGGTTGTTTTCTGCTATTAACTGTTCCATTTTGTGAAATTGATGTTGGTGATAGTTTAATCGATACTGAGCCATTCTTAATTTCTTTTTCATTGTCAGAAAATCTTTCAAACTTTCCACTATGTAATTCACCAAGGCTTTTAGAGGGCTTTTTCTGATGATGAAGTTCTTTGAATATATCAAGAAATCTACTATTCTCTTTATATTCATCTCTAAAGTATCTTGAAGTGACATAATTATTCTACTCCTATCAACACTTTAGATTTCTACATGTATATAAAAACAATCTTTATCAAATTATTGCTTGTTTTTAACTGTTAACTTAACATGTCTTAACCTAAAATGTTTGTCTTAGTTTTTACATTTTGGAAAGGATTGCATAACTCACCCTTCACACGATTATTTATCGGCATAACCTTTTCAAACTTTAGTAATTTTGTTGAATGCGAAAATAATGTGTAATAAAATTTTACAAATTTATCAAACAGCATACATACGGCATTATCTTTAAAAAGCTTGTCGCAAACCAATCTTGTGTATGTTCTGTTGTCTTCCATTTTCTCTACCTGTTCATCACAAATTACTATAAGTTTTGAATAGCTTTACTATCACTATCGATAGATTCTTTAAGCATTTTTTTACAAACATCGCCCTGTGTATCAAGCATTTTGCACACAGTTTCAATGTTACGGACTTTGCTTGATAAAATAGCATCGGCATTTGCGGTAATATTACCTGTTACCCTCTGATAAGCCGCAAGAGCCGGAGTTGTAATACCCTGCATTAAGTTACCCATTACCAACGCAGGCAAACCGTATTCACCCAAATATGGAGCTGCCGATTGCATTATACCGCCCCAACCTGAAATCATACTTGCAACAGGAAGAACAATATTTCTGCCTACATAGCCATATCCGTTGGCAGCACCTACACCATACGCTGCAGCACTTGCAACATCCGCAAGACCTGCAACACCTGATGCAAATCCGGTAGCTGTACCTGACATTGATGAAGCAGAACCCAATCCGCTTAATGCGGAGGAAACATCAGTTCCCCATCCGCCAATTGCAGAGGCACCGCCTGTAGAAAATCCTTCAGCCCAAGAAATAGGTGCTGCACCACCCGGAAAACCCGAATAGTTGTATAAAGAATTTAATCCGAATGATGAACCGCCATTCATTGAAGAATAATATGACGTACCCGGAACGCTGATTGATTCAGAGCTTCCAAATAAATTTGCATAAGATGAAGGTGCCATCAAACTCGCTAATCTGTATAAAAAGCTGCCTGACATACCCCATCCTGTACCCTGACCGGTACCTGATACCGTTAAATCTCTTAATTTGTCATAAGTTTCCCACAGCTGAGCCTTCGCCTCAGAACCTGCCGAGCTAAACTTATTCGCTATTACAAGATAACTATCGTTTTTGTATGACATAAATGCCTCTCTTTATACTTATTAACTAAACTCTATTATGATTCAAAAGTCTTGAATGTAGATTCAATATTCTTCTGAATTACTTTTTGTACAGCTTCCATTTCTGTCTGGAGTGCTTCTTGTTCTGTATCCAACTGACGTAATCTCAATTCCAGAGTTCTGTCTTCTTCCTGAATTTTCTCTGTTTTGGCATTAATATCAGCAATACGTTTTTCGTAAACTTCCATAGCATAATGATATTGATTCATAGCATCTTCATAAGCTGCTGTGTCAGTTTTTGTATTTGTACTTACAGGATAAGTCGCAGAAGAGTTTTCGAATTTTATAGACTGAATTCTGCCTTCTGCATTAATGTCAACAATTGCACGCTCCTTATTCTCAATCTTTGTTGATAAATCTTTTGCTACATAATATGGAAGTTTAGCCTGATTTTCTGTAGGTTTCGTCTTATCAGGAGCACTATCTACCGTTTTTTGTAAATCACTCAAACAAGCATATCTTACTTCTCCCTGGAATGTCCATTTGTAAATATCTTCGGGTGCAGATTTTGCAAATTCGGAATTTGGCCAATCCCTGCATATCTGATCGTAAGCCGCTTTATCTGTTGTATTATACGGATCGTAACTTGTCATCATGGAGTTACCAACATACTTAGGGACATCAGTTTTAGCATAGTATGTAGGTAAATCAGTTTTATGTTCCCCTGTAGCTGCGTCCAAATCATCTTTAAGAGTGAATGTTATACCGTTTGCTCCGGTATAAACCATTAAGCTGCCCTTGTTTTTACCAATTATCGGATAATTAGCCACCACTGTATCATAAGCATCAGCCTGCTCCTGATTATCAGGATCATAAGGCGTAACAGCAGCACCGTCAACAGTATAAGTGTTATCATCTGACTTTGTAACACGAAGAGCATCTACATAAGATTTTACACCATTTTTACCCATTGCAACCTGCGGATTAACAAGTTGATTTTCGATACCTGTGTACACATCCGAATAGTGGAAGTGAGTAACAAGATAATTATATCCGTCAGGATCGTTTGTTAAAGTAGTCATATCACCTATGGTTTCAGTTATATTACCATCCTGATATGTGTATTCTAATTTTGTAAAATCCTGAGAACTGGGAGCTGTTGGTACCTGCAATGCAAGCAGCTCATTAAAGGTATTCGCACTTTTCATTGCCAAAGCTGTACGAGCTTGGTTTACCTGCTGTCCTTCGTATTCTACATTTGTTTTTCTTGCCGTTAATGCGAGCCATCTTGCCTGTGATGCTGCCATACCCATAAGCCGCTCTCCTCATGTATTATTCTAAACTACTACATTAACTTTTTAATAATATTTTTTAAAAAGTCAATGTTACCTATTTTAATTATACGGTAGAGCCTTTCTTTTTTTTAGTATTTTGGGGCAAATATACACTTTTTAGCCTAGTTTAGAGATAAAAAATCATATTAATAATTTAGGCTAAAAATATAAAAATATAACATTTTACAAGTATAACTCGTTTAATCTGTTAAAGAAACTTTTGAAATCCTCTCTTGATACCGAAATAATTTTTGAAGAATCAAAAGGATTCATGAGATACACATACTTTAAATCTGCACCTTTAACAGTATAAGTATGATTTCCCAAAAGTCTGATTTCATCCCCTTCACGAGTTTTTACGGTTTTTGATTTTTTATTTTGTTTCCAGACAATAGCAACATAGTTATCTCTGTTAAACTTGTCTATAATTTTATCAGTTAATTCTACTGTATTTGAATCTTCAAATTCATGCGTTATACCTGAATTCCCTGACAACAACTTAAAAGCAATCCATGGGACATTATTATTTATAGTATTTTTCCCTCTTTGAGGATTTTCTTTCATATAATCTGCCATAGCCAATTCTATTGCTCTGACATCTAAATCGCCATCAGCTAAATCATTTCTGGATTTTAAGTATCTGTCACTATAAGTATAAACCTTACCTGCACCTAAAAGTTTTACCTGAATATCCCCGTTAGGCTTGATTGTAACAATATCATTCAATAATCGTCTGCCGTTAGTTGTAGCAGCTATTCCGTCAATAGCACTAAGCAGCCAGCAGTCACTAATATCATCTCCCTGAAAAAATGGTTTATCTATTTTACCATTCGGGTTAATTGACCTGTTATCAGAATAACCGGAACCTGAAATTCTTTGATTGCTAAATATAGAATTATTTGCAGAACCCAAAAATTCACTATTCGGGTTTCGCATCGAATTCCCGTAATTATACAAGTTTATACCATTTCCATTCAATAGAAATTCTACTGTCATTATTCCCCGTTAGTTATCCCCTAATAACTGATATAATCCCAAGTATATATATAAAAAAATATTTTTATCTGTTATTGCCTGTCTCCGGAAATTGGTTTTATAATTCTTTACAAAAAAACCGCCCAAAACTGAGCGGTCTTTTTATATTATATTCTGTAAAACTATTCAGCTGATTCAGCTTCACCGTTTTCATTTACTGTAAGTGCAATACGTTTATCAGTAGGATTAAATTTCAGAATATATGTCATAATCTTATCACCTACCTGCAATATATTGCCATCACGGTTCTGAAGCTCGATAACTTCATTATGAGGAAGAAGTGCCTCTACTCCAGGGAATACTTCTACAAATGCACCAAAGTGCTTAATTCTGGTAATAGTACCTTCTACCTTATCACCTTCTTTGATATTCTTTTCAGCTTCAACCCAAGGATCAGGCTCAAGATTTTTCAAACTCAAAGATACACGCTGTTTTTCATGATCAACGGCAATAACTTCAACATCAATCTTGTCACCAACATTCAAAACATCGGTCGGATGATCAATCCATCTCCAAGAAAGCTGTGACAACGGCAATAATCCGTCAATACCGCCTAAATCTATAAACGCACCAAAATCAGTAATTCTTACGACATCACCTTTTACAACCTGACCTGCTTCTATCTGAGAAAATACGGTTTTTCTTGCTTCTACAGCACTATCATCATAAACTTTTTTGTTTGAAAGAATGAAGTTATTTTGCTGACTGTCAAGAGTTAAAATTTTCAATTCAATTTTTGAGCCAACTTCTAAATCAGCTTCTTTACTCCTTAATTGAGAAGAAGGAACAAACCCTCTGACTCCCGAAACTTCAACAAGAATACCGCCTTTAACAACTCCTGCAACGGTTGCAAGTATTGTTTCATCAGCTTCTTTAATTTTTTCAAGTTCTTTCCAGGCATAAGCAAAGTCAACCTTTTTACGAGAAAGAAGAAATTTACCATCTTCATCTTCTTCTCTTATAATAAGGAATTCGTATTCAGTACCTTTTTCGAACTTATCTTCAACTTTTTCATCTTTGTCAACGGCTTCTCTTGTAGGAACGATAGCTATTGTCTTTGCCCCAATATCGACCATCACGCCCTGACCGTCATAACCGCATACAATACCTTTTACAAGATCACCTTTTTGAAACTTATAATCGTATTGTTTAAGCAGTTCTTCAAAATCCTGTTCTTTTGATGTCATTTTTACTCCAATTCTAAGACTCTTATCTAATAAACTTTTCCTCATAATATCAGAGGAAATTTAATTTGTATATATTTTTTAACATTATTTAACATTAATACATAGTAATGTTCAAATGCGAAAGGCAAGCTTTACAGCTTGCCTTTCGCTCTATTTTTATTTTTCGGCAAATTATTTTAATGAGTCTATTAATTCACTAATTGTCTTTTCCTGACCTGAAATTTCAGCAATTCTGTCTTTAGTTTGAGCAATTAGTTCCTGTGGAGCATTTGCCACGAACTTAGGATTGTTAATTCTGCCTTCAAGTGATTTTTTCTCAGCTGTTAACTTGTCAAGTTTTTTCTGTTGACGTTTAATTTCTTCATTAAAGTCAATTAAATTCTCCAGAGAAATGACAATAGTTGAAGCTGATACAACAGCAGTAGCTGATTTTTTAGGTGTAGGAGCATCCTTTTTGGCATAAGAAATATTTTCAACTTTCGCAAGACGCTGAATATAAGATTCTATTGACTTAAATATAGGTTCTTCATCTTTATCTGCACGAATTTCAATATCAACCTTCAGGGAAGTTGAAATATTAAAGCTCTGACGGACATTTCTTAAAGATGTAATCGTTTCAAACACCAATTCCATTTCATGAGCTTCTTTTGAGAACACCAAATCTTCCTTGTACACAGGATAATCCGCAATAATTATTGCACTTGCTTTTTCGCTATCCAAATGCGGTAATAACTGCCATACACGTTCTGTAATATGCGGCATAATCGGATGAAGCAATCTTAAAGACATGTCAAGAACGTATCTTAAAACTCTCTGAGTATTCAGTTTTATCTTTTCATCCTGAAGCTGAATTTTTGCAATCTCAACATACCAGTCACAATAACTGTTCCAGAAGAAATCATACAAAGTATGTGCCGTTTCACCAATTCTGTACTCTTTTATATTTTCGTTGATTTCTTTCGCCGTAGAATTTAATTTATCCAAAATCCACTTATCCGCAATAGTCAGATTATCATAGTCAATTTCTTTACCGTCAACACCTTCAAGGTTCATTAACACAAATCTTGAAGCATTCCATATCTTATTTGCAAAGTTACGGCCATATTCAAATCTTTCTTCACTCATCTTGATATCCTGACCGCCATAAGTACAAAGTGAAGTCATTGTAAATCTCAAAGCATCGCAACCGTACTTGTCTATAATTTTGACAGGATCAATCGTGTTGCCTTTGGATTTTGACATTTTTTGACCTTTTTCATCACGAATCAGCCCGTGAATATACACGGTAGAGAATGGGGCTTTCCCTGTAAATTCCAATCCCATGGTTATCATTCTTGCAACCCAGAAGAATATAATATCAAATCCTGTAACCAAAGTAGTTGTCGGATAGAATTTCTTGAAATCTTCGCTTTCCGTATTTGGAAATCCCATTGTAGAGAACGGCCACAAGCCTGAAGAAAACCAAGTATCAAGCACATCACTATCCTGTACATAATTATCAGGATCCGGATTTTCTTTTGCAACAATCATTTCACCTGTTTTTTTATGATAATATGCAGGAATCTGATGTCCCCACCATAACTGACGGGAAATACACCAGTCACGGATATTTTCCATCCAACCAAGGTAATTCTTTTCCCATCTGTCAGGTACAAATTTAATTCTTCCGTCTTTAACCGCTGCTATAGCTTCTTTTGCAAGCGGTTCCATTTTTACAAACCACTGTTCGGAAAGTAACGGTTCAATAGTTGTACCGCAACGCTGACATTTACCAACATTATGTTCATGCTCTCTTGTCCTTAACAGGAATTTTTCGTATTCAAGCATACCGATAATTTTTTTACGGGCATCATATCTGTCAAGTCCGTGTAAACTAACCGGAACTTCGCCGCAAGCCTTCATTTTGCCGTTTTCATCCAATATCCAGATAGGTTTTAAACCATGACGTTTACCTACTTCAAAATCGTTAGGGTCATGAGCAGGAGTAATTTTAACAGCTCCTGTACCAAAATTTCTGTCAACATACTCATCGGCAATTATAGGAATTTCCCTGCCTGAAAGCGGAATTACAACGGTTTTCCCGATTAATTCAGAATACTTGCTGTCATCAGGATGAACCGCAATTGCAACATCTCCAAAAATGGTTTCAGGACGAGTAGTTGCAACAATTATTGCACCGTGTTCACCTTTTAAAGGATAAGAAATTTCCCACAAATGACCTTGTTCGGTAGCATATTCCGTTTCTACATCCGAAATTGCACTGTTACAACGAGGACACCAGTTTACAATATATTTTCCTTTGTATATTAAACCTTTTTCGTATAATCTGACAAAAACTTCTTTTACTGCATCAGAACATCCCTTATCAAACGTAAATCTTTCTCTTGAACGGTCAAAAGAAGCACCTAATCTTTTACACTGGTCTAGGATTGCTGATTTATGTTCATTTGCCCATTTCCATGTTTCTTCCAAAAACTTTTCTCTTCCCAAATCATAGCGAGACAAACCTTCTTCACGAAGTTTCTTTTCGACTACGTTTTGAGTTGCAATTCCTGCATGATCTGTTCCCGGAAGCCATAAAGTTTCATAACCTGACATTCTGTGATAACGAGTGAGAATATCCTGCAAAGTTTCATCCAATGCGTGTCCCATGTGAAGAACACCGGTAACATTCGGCGGCGGAATTACCATTGAATAAGCAGGCTTATCACTTTTAGCATTCGCCTTAAAATATTCACCATCTTCCCAGAACTTATATATATCACTTTCAGTTCCTTTTGCATCGTAAACTGTAGGTAAATCTTCAATATTAATTGCCGTCTTTGTCATAAGTAACCTCTTCTGTTAATCTCTCGTATGACAAAAAAATAACACAAACAAGCAAATATTAAAATAGATATACTACATTTTAATTCATATAAATATCCGTCTGCAAATTGATCGGCAAAAATCAATGATTTAGTATGTTTTTACCCAACCATGCTCCATAATATCAAAAGCATAATTATATTCAGGGTTATCATTACCGCTGCCACCCAATGACGGATCGGAATATCTTACAATAGCACCGTCAGCATTTACAGCCCACGCAAATATATCAACCCCTAATGTATTAGGTCCTTTAAACCCGTTTACATCAAAGAACATAGAAAAATTACCGTTATTTACATCGACAAATCCTGTCACACCATTAGTAAGAACAAATCCTCTCAAAGACCAACTTCTGTATTGTGCTGCAGTAATAGCATTAGATCCGTTTCTGTATGATTTTATAGGGAAATAAAAACAAGTAGAATCACTTGCACCACAAATCCTTTGAATATTCAATCTTTCGTTATATCTTGCCATAACCCAATCCGCAGCTGCAGCATTGTTATCTTTTAAGCCCCAATATAAAGGTTCTGAATACTCACTCATAAGTATATTAGTTGCATTTGAAAATTCTGAATAAAACTTTTTCAGAGTAATTATATTTGCTTTTGAATCAATACCCATTTTAAGACTCGGGAAAGTCATTGCAGCGACACACCCAATAATACCTAACGTTAAGAGAACTTCCGCCAATGTAAAAGCTTTTAATTTTTTGGTTTTATTCATAATATTCTTAATACCCGTTTTTATTTAATACTCTTTTAAAATTATAACACATTTTTTTAAATATTAAAAGAGGTATTATTTAAATGGAGGATTAATACGGGTAGGACGTCCTAAACCAAGTCCGTCTGTAAAGAATTTATATCCGCCGTACAAGAATAAACCTAAAGCAGAAACTCTTGATAATTTTTTACCTCCCAACAATGCCATAAGACCTGCACCCAGCGTTATACCATTGTCAATACAGGAATTTGCAACACCTTTAAAATATCCTGCTACAGCTTCAAACGGCATTAATATACTTGTTCCCAATTGGAAATTAAATATCTTATCTTTTATCTTACCTGCAACGGTACTCGGAGTATCAAGATACATTCTGTTATGAGCCCCGCTTACAAGTCTGTCCGCTTCTCTCGACTGAGAAAAAGTATCCGCTTCCAGTTTTCCTAAAACATGAGCATCATAAGCGACCATGCCAACTGCACCAAGTCCGATGCCTCTGGCTGCTATTGTTCCTATTCCGCTGCCTATTTTACCTATAACACTCATTATTTAGTTTCCTTACTTTTTTTATTATTTTTTATTTCATCTTCCGTCAATGGAATTTCTTTTTCAACTGTTTTCCCTGCCATTTTTAATAAAGCACTTGTTGCCTGAGTTGCATCCAACCCGTAACCGTCATTAGTTTTCTGCATTTTCTTTAGTATTTTAACTGTCAAATCATCGCCTTCAAGCATTCTTGACTCTACTATACTCAAAGCTATTGCTCTGATTGCTGTTGACGGATCCTGTAACATTTTATTTACCAAAGCAGTCAATGCCGGATCATCTTTTCTTGAAGAATCTTCCGTCAAACGATCAACCACTTCATGGGCACCCATTTTTCTGACTCCTACATCCTGACTGTCCAAGTAATTTTCTAATGTCTTAATATAATCATTACTTAATGCAACAACTTTTATTTTCTTTGTTTTTTGTCCGTCATCTGCTTCGGATGATTGTTCAGATGATTTTTCAGAAATTTTCTCTGTAGTTTTTTCTGTTTCTTTTGAATTTGTTGAATCTGATGAATTTTTATCGGCATCTTTTGCAGAGTTTTCGGAACCTGACTTATCAGCGTTCGCTTCTTTTGAAGCTTCCGCATCTCTTGAAGCTTCCGCATCAGATTTACCGTTATTGTCTGATACATTATCATCCGTATTATTTAAATCTTCATTTTTTCCAGAAGCATTAGCTTCACCACTTTCGGTTTTTGAGCTGTCATTGTTTGTTTTTTCGCCTTCATTGGCTTTATTCTGCGAATTTGTATCATCTGCCAAATCCTCAGAATTCTTTATGTCTTTATCATCAGCTTTATTATCAGATGAATTTACAGCAGAACCATTTGGAGTATCTGAGGCAGAAGACGATTTGTCATCCGCATTCTGGGAGGAATTATTTTTATCAACGGCATTTGAGTTATCTGAATTACCGTCTTTAACTGCTGTATCACCTGAATTTACGGAAGTATTTGAGCCTGAATTATCTCCTTGTACACTACCGCTTCCACTGTTCACACCTGATTGAGGATTTTGAGAAGACGCATCTACAGGGTGAAATTGACCGTTATTATCTAAATATCCTAATCTGCCGTACTGATCTTGAACATAAGGATAATATCTGCCTGTTGCATCATAAAATCCCTGCTGAGGATTATGAACCGTATTTCCCTGCTGATAATAAGGAGGATAAGCGTTCATGCCTGAAGAATACCCTGAAGGATACTGCCCGTATGCAGACTGATTTGTCGGTTGAAAATTAGGATTAGCATACATATATCCGCCCGGTTGAGTAGTATAATAGCTTGAAGGATAACATCCTCCATTAGTTCCGGCATCATAAGCAGAACCTGTCTGAACCGGATATACAGAACCGTTTGCAGGATTAACGGCAGGATTGAAAATTTGTATATTGACGGCAGAGCATGCCGGAGCTGCCTGCGGCTGAGGATTATACGGAGCTTGCAGCGGCGGCATATAAGTCTGTGAAGTTTGATTATTTATGCTGTTTTGGTACGGTACTTTACCGTTTTGCATATAATTTTGCATGACAATAACCTTTTACTACCTAATTAAATAAAGTAATATGAGAAAAAATAATTGCGGAAATATCATTTTTTTTAAGAAATATTAAGGAATTTTACCAACAAAAACAAATCACTATAATTAAAGTATGGTGTATAGTTATGAGGAGAATTATATTAAATCGCGTCCGCAAAGTTTGTGTAAAATGTGCGGAAGATGTTGTCGTGTCGCAACAAATAACAAATATACTTACGAAGAACTGAAACAGCTGGCTTTTGACGGTAATACCTACGCACAGGATTTTCTTAAAATATTTGAACCATACCCGTCGATAGAAGCTGCAAGAAAAGTTGATGCACCTACTGTCGATAATATAATAGAAAAATTAAAACTTGATGACTGCTATGATGAAGAAAAATTAACCTTCTATAAATGCAGATATATCCTGGATAATAATTTATGTTCAATATATGAAGAACGTCCTGCATTATGTATTATGTGTCCGTCAAGCGGATGGGTAGTAACTCCGCCCGGTTGTGGATTTAACGCTTGGTTATTTTTAAAACGTGAAGAAGATATGCAAAGAGTCAGACAAGCTAAAGAAGAACTCCTTGACCTAAAGGTTATACGAAAAAAGACAAGCGACGAGAAACTGCTGAAAAAAATTGATTCTGTTGAAATTAAGATTAAAAACACTATTAAAATGTTTGCGGAAAAAGGTTCTATGTACTGGTAAAATATTCCGCATCAAGATTTTTTACAGCACACAATTTACAGTTCTCTTTCAACAATAGTTCGGTAGAAATCAGTATTGATATTTAATCTGTCACCTATATCCAAAAGCATTTGGATAAAATGTCTTTCACTATTTCGTTTAGATTTTTTACCTACTTCAATAATTTCGCCTATTCTGTGATAAATTCTTGTATAGTAAGTATTTTGAGCTTCTGAAATATCTATTTCCAAATCCATTCTTTCTACATGTTCAAACAGTTCCAACAAAACCTCAGCCTGCTGAATTTCCAAGCTGTATGCAAGTCTGTTTATATTTTGTTCAATTTTTTTCGCATAAATTCTGTTTGAAACAGATTTATCCAACTTTATGTTCAAAGCTTTTGCTTCATAATTAATAGCTTCTATAGCCTGCAAATCAGTTGTATCAACAAATCCGCTTGCATTTGTAACTATGTCGTTAAATTTTTTGCCCAACGCATATTTTGCCGCAATTTTAAATTCCTCAGGCGGAGCAACACCCATAGACTGCATCTGATATATAGAGCCTTTGCCTTCACGGTATAACTCTTGATATGTCTGGGCAAATTTTTCCATCCTGCCCTTCAAAAGCAGCTGGAGAATTTTTCTTCTTTCCTCAATAAATATATCTTTAAGAGTAAAGTATTCCTTGCCAAAACTTTCATCAATAGAACGTATTATTTCCGTAATCGGATTCAGCATAAATACTTTTGTCAAATTCTGTTTCATTGACTGATATTCATCGTCATCGGAAAATTCTTTAATTGCACAATGGAAATCACCATCTGTGTATTGCATAAGAACAAACATTAAATTTGAACGCTGAAGTGTTATTCTTGACATTACTTCAATATGTCCCAGCAACAAAGTCGAATTTCCTTTGCTTATCCTCTGATAATCTTTTCGGTCAACAATATAACAATATACATTTTCTTCATCATCAAAATCCTGATACAACGAAGAAATTGCCCATAAACAAGCTATTTGTTTCAAGGTCACAATTGACGGACGAACAAATTTTTCGAAAATATCTTTTCCGGTTCCATGCTCAGGAAGATTGCTCTTTGCTTCACTCAGAATATCAAGGAATCTCTTTTCAAGATTTTTACCTGTGAATCTTGCTGCCAACTGCATTGCACGAGCGGCATACTTCATAATCTGTACTGTCTCTATGCCAGAAATTTCCGAGAAAAACCAACCGCAGCTGGTGTACATCAACATAGCCTGACGCTGAATTTCCAATAATTCCATAGCACGAACCTTATCATCGTATGAAAGATTTTGTTTGAAGTTTTCATTCTGGAAACGGTCAAGATTTACACGACTTCTATCTAAAACTACCTGAATATATTTATTACGGACTTCCCAAACATCATCAAAATATTTACAGCCTTCTTTTTCAAAAACAACCGATAATTCATCTCTTAAATAATCAAGAGCATCTCTTAACGGCTTTCTCCACTTCTGATTCCAACCCGGATGTCCACCCGTTGAACAGCCGCAATCTTCTTTCCATCTGCCAACACCATGGAAACAACTCCAAGATGATGCCTGTTTTATATCGACCTCATAATCACTTCTGTAATTATCAAGATACTCAGCGTAATTAGTAATTTTGAAACCTTCGGCTTCGGCACGAACTTTCAATACATAAGCTAAAGCCATATCGCCGAATTTTGTATGATGACCGTAACTCTCACCGTCTGTTGCAATATTTACAAGCTGAGGATAATCTCTTAAATCAGAAATACCCTCCTTCAAACGTTTAACAAACTTATTACCGTCTTTTAACAGTTCATCAAACGCAACTGAACGGGAAATAGCACCATCATAGAAAAATAAATCAATATATTTGCCTTCCGCAGATTTAATATAGTACCTGTAAGAACGTGCCGGATCAATATTTCCCCAGCTTACATCCTGCCAATCATTAGTCCCTTCTTTGCGGATTTTTAAAGCCTGATAAGGAGAAAGCACAACAAATTTAATTCCGTTTGCCTCGCAAACTCTCAGAGTATCATCATCCACAGCAGTCTCAGCAAGCCAAATTCCCTCAGGCTTTCTGCCAAAGCGGTATTCAAAATCGTAAATTCCCCACTTTACCTGAGTTTCTTTGTCATGCTCATTCGCAAGAGGCATAATCATGTGATTATATACCTGAGCTATTGCATTACCATGACCGTTATGTTCTACACGGCTTTCTATATCAGCTTTTACAACTCTTTCATAAGTATGAGGTGCAAATTTTTCCATCCATGACAATAAAGTAGGTCCGAAATTAAAACTCATATACTCATAATTATTGACAACATCAAGAATTTTATTTCTGCTATCGACAATTTTGGAAACAGAATTTGGGTTATAACATTCTCTGTTTATTCTCTCATTCCAGTCATGGAAAGGTAACGCACTATCCTGCAATTCTATAGCATCAAGCCAAGGATTTTCTCTCGGCGGTTGATAAAAGTGACCGTGTATGGTCAGAAAAACGTCATTTTTATTTTTATTTTCAGTATCTGCCATTCTTTAACCCCATAAATAATAAGTTTTATTTAATAATTTTTGCCGGTGCTGTCTTGATAACTTTAAATTCATCTACTGTCATCCAAGGATCACCAAGTGCAACAGAAAATATATGCCCTGAAACTTCAATCTCATCACCTGCATTCAGGTCAATATATTTTTCCGCACTCTCTCTTTCAACAAATATTTTTAATTCCGATAAAGGAATGTCATTACTTGTTACATCAGGACGCTGAATTAGTAATGAAATATACTTTTCAGAACTCCTGAAAGCCGGCTTATAATCCAAACCTAAGTTTGAGAACTTATCAAATTTTGCAGTAAATTTTATGTTTTTACCCAAATAAAATTTTGGCTGTTGAACAACAGACAACGGAGATACAGACAAATAATTTGAAGGTGTTGAAGTCTGCACCGATGTTTTAGGTTTCACTGCCGTAGCTGCAGCTGTAGAAGGAGTACCATTTATACGGTTAATTGTTTTTAACGGATCAGTATCTCTGCCTTGTGCATTTGTAAAACCGTTTATACCTAATACTAATGATACTATAACCAACGATATAATTATTTTAATTTTATTCATAAGATAAGCCTACCTCTATTTATTTACAACAACATATTAACACAATAAATATATTTTTGTAACTACCCGATTAAATTATTTTATTTTTGTGATAAAATTAACACAAGAAGAATATTTTAGATTAATACACATAAGGAATAGAAATGAGTTTAACAGTATATTTAGGGATAGACGTAGGCTCTGTCACAACGAAGCTTGCACTGGTTGATGAAAACGGCAAATATGTTGACAGTTACATGCTAAGAACGGCAGGGAAGCCTGTTCTGGCAGTTCAAACAGGCTTAAAAGAATTATATAAAAAGAAATTAACGGATTATAACGTAATGGGTGTAGGAACTACAGGCTCAGGAAGAGCTTTGGCAGGTTCTTTAACCGGTGCGGACGTAATTAAAAACGAAATTACGGCACACGCAGTTGCAGCAAGCACTTACGTTCCGGGAGTACAGACAATACTTGAAATAGGCGGTCAGGACAGTAAAATTATTATACTTCGTGACGGCATTGTAACGGATTTTGCAATGAATACGGTTTGTGCCGCAGGTACAGGGAGTTTCCTTGACCATCAAGCTCAAAGGTTAAATGTTCCGATTGAAGAGTTTGGTTCTACCGCATTGAAATCCACAAATCCTGCCAGAATAGCAGGAAGATGCGGAGTATTTGCAGAAAGTGACCTTATTCATAAACAACAGCTTGGTTATCCGGTAGAAGATTTATTATACGGACTTTGTCAGGCGTTGGTAAGAAATTATCTGAGCAATCTGGCTCTTGGTAAGGAATTATTGCCAACTGTTTCTTTTCAGGGTGGTGTAGCCAGCAATATCGGAATGGTCAAAGCTTTTGAAGAAGAATTAAAGACAAAAGTCGTAGTACCTGACCACCACCAGACAATGGGAGCTATTGGTGCAGCTCTGTTAGCTATGGAAAATCATCAGTACACGGATGCCCAAACTAAATTTAAGGGTTGGGAAGTCGGCGACATGCACTTCCACTCAATAACTTGTGATTGCAACGGATGTTCCAACAACTGTGAAGTAATCACTATTATTGAAGGAGAAGGAGAAGTCCCTCATTACGATAAAATCAAAGACATTAAAGGTAACATTATTGCTCGCTGGGGCGGCACCTGCGGAAGATGGGATTTATCATAAATCAAAAAGGTTATACATAATGTATAACCTTTTTGATTTTAAAGAAAAACTTATAACTTTTACCAAGGATAATCCAACTTCATCTGCCAGCCGTCACTCATAATTAATGCGGCACAAGCTTGACCGGAACCTTGTTTTTTACAATCGGATAACAACCGTGCTCTTGTCCAACCTTGCCGATATGGGATTATAGTTCTTCCATTGTTGCCTAAACCAATACCTGTGTTAGCCTCTGAATAACTAAACTTAAAAACATCTTTACCTAATCTGTTATATCCGGCATACGGTCCATCAACATCAATCAATAAAGAACCTCTTGCATCACCCGCCCAAGCAGCCCAATGCCAACGCACACAAGCCCCATTCGGAAGTAATGCGGAAATACCGGAACTTGAAATCATTTTACCGTCCTGAAGACATGAAGAATCGCCATTTAAACATGTGTAAGGTCTATATTCTCTACCTTCTTCATAACACATTGCATGTTCTATACTGTCAGGTTGAGGATACATTTTTACGGCAATCTCCTGAATAGCAAGGTAAAAACACGAATCACCCGATCTTGTTCCCTAAGAACGAATTCCGCTAAACTTTGTCTGACCGTCACAACTCCACTGGTGCAAAGGAAGTCCGTCAAAATCTCTGGACGCAACCGTATCTACAGCCGTTTGAACTTGTGCATAAGATTGCTTTAAACGATTTAATGCAACACCTTTTTGATAATTTTGTATTAACGCAGGTAACGTCATCGCCGCAACAACACCGATTATCCCGAGAGTTATTAAAACTTCTGCGAGAGTAAATGCGGCTTTTATACCTCTCCCGTTGGTAGAGGGAAAAACAGAATCTTCCAAGCTGCAAAGCTGCTTAGCTGCCAAACTTCCTAAATCGCCAGAACTCTTACTACGAGAGAGTTTTGCCCCCCCCCCTAAGGCCAAATACAGATATATTCATCATCTTAATCCTCCTGTCTTTTTAACAGTATAACATATTTTTCATAATTGTTCAAGTGGATGTGAAAGTTGAATAAATATTGTATAAGTTATTTTTTTAATTCTATTGGCTCTTCTGCTGTTACAAGATTTTTACCTACAGCTTTTTCCAAAGCAGCTTTTGCGGAATTATATCCGTACAGAGTGTTATAATATGCAAGCTGAGCTTCCTGATATGTTACCTGAGCTTCCCTCAATTCAATCGGACTTGCTTCGCCTACACGGTATCTGCCATAAGACAGTTCATAATTCTCTTTTGCCTGCTTAACCTGCAAAATAGCTACAGGAATTTGAGCCTTCTTTTCCGTTAATTTTAAATAAGCATTTTGGATTTCAAGATATATGGCATTTTGAGTATTCTGAGCATTGGCAAGTTCTCTGTCATATAAATATTTTGCTTCCTTAATTTCATTTCTGATTAAAGCACCGTTAATCGTAGGGAATGTAAGGTATCCGCCAAGATTATAACCGTAATTACTGTTAGGATGAGCCCCACCTCGCTGATATTGACCTTCTACAGACAGTGTTGGAAAGTATGATTTTTTAACAAGTTTTACAGTTTGTCTTGCACTTTCAACCTTTAATTCCGCCATTTTTAACTCAGGTCTTGACTCTCTTGCAATATCCACAGCCTTATTTAATGTAATATCAACAGGAACATAACCCAAACGCTCGGTTACATCATACTTATCTATAAAAGGGACACCCATAATATTGTTTAGCTGTGCTATTGCCAAATTTACTGAATTTTCTGCCTGAATAAGCTGCAACTTTGCATTTGATAAATTTGATTGTGCAATAGTTACATCGACTTTCGGATTCATACCTATTTTATAAAAAGCTTTTGCCTGATTGTAGAATAATTCATACTTGTTTACGTTATCCTCGGCTACACGCTTATTCTCAATAGCAAGCTGAAGATTATAATAAGCATCTTTTGTCTGATAAATTATATCGTTAATTACACCTGCCAAACTGGCTTTATAAGTTTGATAATCTAATCTTTTAATTGTTGCCTGATTTTGAGTAACCCCAAAATCGTATAACATCTGCTGTAACGTAATCTGTCCCAATACCCAATAATTATATGTTAAGTTTTCACTAAACACATCTGACAATTGCAACTGACGCATTCTTGTATAACCTGTCTGCCAATTGATTTGAGGGAAATAATTAGACCAAACCTGTTTAATTCTTGTATCAGATGCCAACATATCGTGAAATGCCGCATTTATCTGAGGATTATTACCAAGCGCAAGCTCAATGCATTTATCCAACGTCATATCAACATTTTTTACAACTGAACCCGAAATAGTTAACGGTTGCTCATTATCAACCTTTTTCTGCGGTAAAACCTGTTCAGCAGCAGGATATTCTTTATCATTCACAGTATTTCCTATATCGGATTTCTTTACCTTTGAAAAAGCCGGTATATTAGTTAATCCTATAATTAATACTGCTATAAAAATTTTCTTATACATTGTTGTTATTGTCCTTCTTTTTACCGAATTTGTGTGCGGTAAAAACTTTTAATTGTTCAACCATTACATAGAAAGCCGGAACAAGGAAAGTACCTACAAATGCAACTGCAATCATACCACCCATTACGGTCATACCTACAGAGTTACGGCTGGCTGCACCTGCACCTGTCGCAAATACTAAAGGCAGCAAACCTAAAATAAATGCAATGTTTGTCATCATTACTGCCCTAAATCTGAGTCTTGCAGCCTGTTCAGCAGCTTCCTTTATCGGCATGCCTGCCTGATGTGCGTCTTTCGCAAATTCAATAATCAAGATAGCTTGTTTTGTACTCAAACCAATTAGCATTACAAGTCCGATTTGACAATATAAATCAAGCGAATATCCTGCCAAGTACTGGAAGAATAAAGCACCAACTAACGCAATCGGTGATACAAGCATAACCGCTAACGGCAATAACCAGCTTTCGTATAGTGCAACAAGGAACAAATATACGAATATCAAAGACATAGCCAATATAGGCCCTATTTGTCCGCTTGATTCTTCTTCCTGTAAAGATGCACCTGACCACGCATAACCCATATCAGCAGGCAGCACTCTATCGGAAATTTCAGCCATTCTCGCCATAGATTCTCCGGAACTTACTCCGTTACGAACCATTCCGTTTATAGTAACGGAAGGATACATATTAAATCTTGTACGGCTGTACGGTCCTACAACTTCTTTAACTTTTACAACTGCTGAAAGCGGAACCATTTTACCGTAATTGTTTTTAACATATATTCTGTCTAAATCAGCAGGTTTTTCCCTGTAAATGGAGTCTGCTTGCATATATACACGGAATACACGTCCCATTTTATTGAAGTCATTTATATAATATCTTCCAAAATATGATGCCAAAGCGTTATACGCTTCTAAAATGGAAACATCCTGAGCCAAAGCTTTCGACGCATCTACATCAATTAACAGCTGAGGAAGATTTGCCGTATATGTAAAGTTCAAAACTGTAAATATACCATTACGTTCTTTATCCTCTTTATATACCTGAGTAGTTAATTTAACGGCTTCATCGTATAATTCCTGAGGAGTTCTGTCACCCTTATCAAGTAACTGGTATTCAAAACCGCCAACCATACCCAAACCGGAAATAGCCGGAGGAACAAATGTTGTGATTGTTGCGGAAGGGTATAAGGCAAATTCCTTCTGCACTTTTGAAAGAATACTGTCTAATTTTAATTCTTTCTTTTTACGTTTAGACCAGTCATCAAGTTCTGCAACAACAAAAGATGTATTTTCACCTTCAAACCCTACAAGAGTAATCGTATTCTTTACTCCCGGAATTTCAAGGAGTTTATGCTCAACCTGAGTTGCAACATCATCAGTTCTGGATGCCGAAGACCCGTCAGGTAACTGTATTCTTGTAAATATTACCCCTCTGTCCTCGTTTGGCAAAAATCCTGTCGGTAAAATTTTAAACATGCCAACAATAAAAAGAATAATTATAAAGAATGTACTCAAAGTAAGCTTAGGTGAATTAATAAACCTCTTTGCTCCATTTAAATACTTATCACGAATTCCGTTAAACCACTCATCAAACTTCTGAATAAATGCGAAATCGGCTTTTTCTTTACCTGATTTCAAAATCATTGTACATAAAGCAGGCGACAAAGTTAATGCAACAAGAGTGGATAAACCTATGGCTGATGCTATACAAACCGCAAATTGTCTGAACATCTGACCTGTAACGCCTGTCATAAACGATACAGGAACAAATACCGCCATCAATACAAGTGAAGTTGCCAGAACAGCACCAAAAACCTCTGTCATGGTAATTTCCGTAGCTTCTTTTGTCGGTTTCCCATCCTGAATATGACGCTGAGTATTTTCCAGTACTACAATTGCATCGTCAACAACAAGCCCTACTGCAAGTACCAACCCGAATAAAATCAAAAGATTTATTGAAAACCCGAGTATATTCATGAATATAAATACACCGATTAATGATACAGGTATTGCACAAATCGGGATAAATGCAGCCCTCGCAGTACCCAAAAACAGATACGTTACAATTGCAACCAAAAGAATTGCCAATCCTATTGCATTGATAACTTCTTTAATAGATTCCCTTACATAAGTTGTTTCATCATGCTGAATTTTATATTCAATTCCCTGAGGGAATCTCTTACTGAGTTCAGCCATCTTCTTTCTTAATTGATTTGACAATTCAATAGCATTTGCTTCAGGAATCTGGGAAATTGAAATTACGGCAGAATTTTTACCGCCGATACGGGAGAAATATGAATAACTTTCCGCACCAAGTTCTACTCTTGCAATATCTTTTATTTTTATTTGAGAACCGTCAGGTTTTGAACGAACAATAATATCTTCAAATTCTTCCGGAGTTGTCAAACGCCCTTTAGTTCTCAGGGTTAATTTGATAAGTTGCTTATTCTTCATAGGTTCAACACCCAAATCACCTGCAGGAGCCTGAAGATTTTGAGACTGAATTGCCGCACTAACTTCCGATACGGATATACCAAGATTTGCCATCTTTGATGCATCCAACCATATTCTCATAGAATAATCAGATGAACCAAAAACTGCAGCCGTACCAACACCATGAATACGAGCAAGTTCATCTTTTATATAAACTGAAGCATAGTTTGCTATATATAAGGAATCATAAGTACCAGTCGGGGAATTTACAGAAATCATCATTATACCGGGGCCACCAGTGGATTTTCTTACAGATAAACCGTATCGGCGGACATCTTCCGGCAAACGAGGGGTAACCAGCTGTAATGAGTTTTGAACATTTACAACCGCCATATCAGGATCTGTACCTATTTTGAAATATAATGTTAATTGATATTGCCCGTTCCTTGAAGTTGAAGACATGTATATCATGTTATCAGTACCGTTTAATTGAGCTTCAATAGGAGCGGCAACCGTTGATTCAACAACATCTGAACTTGCACCGGCATAGTTTGCGGTTACAACAACCTGTGGAGGCGTAATTGAAGGATATTCCTCAAGAGGCAGCTGTGTCATCATTAACATACCGGCAAGCATTATTACCAATGATATAACTATCGCCATTTTCGGTCGGCGTATGAATAAGTTACCCTGCTTTTGTTCATTCATTATTATGTATCCCTTACTTTTTAAATTTATAAACCGAAAATGGTCTATTATTTCTGACTTTCACTTTTTTCTTTAATTCTTATGGCAGCATTAGGCACAACCTTTTGAATGCCGTCTACAATAATTTTGTCTCCGATCTTCAAGCCATCTTTTATTATCCAATTATCTCCATATTGACCGTCAACTTTTATATACACAAGCTGAGGTAAATTATTTTCATCAACTACATAAACATATTTTCCTGCCTGATTTTCCTGAACAGCCACTAATGGTACAATCGGGGTTTTAACAGGTTTATTTGCGAAAAGTTTTACGTTTACGAATGCACCATGCAACAACTGGTCACTCGGATTTTTAAATGTTGCACGCATTGTAACAGTACCTGTTGATATATCAACCTTGTTATCAATAAAATCCTGTGTGCCGTCATATTCATATTTTGTACCGTCAGAAAAATATAATTCAACTTTTCTGTTTTTATTATCGACTCCGTCAGATTTAGACAAAGTATCATAATCAATTGACTCTAACGGGAAAGTAACATATATCGGATCAGTACTGTTTATTGTTGTTAAAGGACCGGAAGACGGAGATACATAGTTACCAAGCGTAACATTTATCAGACCAATTTTTCCGTCAACTGGAGCTTTCACATTTGTGTACCCTAAATTTCTGTTAGCATCATTATATCTTGACCGAGCGGATGCTAATTGAGCCTTCAAAGAATCCCTCTGAGATAAAATATTATCATACTGTGATTTAGCAATGTAATCTTTTTGAACAAGGTCTTTTGCTCTTGCCAATTGTTTTTCTGCATATACAAGCTGTGCCCTTAAATTTGAAATATCTGCACTTGCAACATTTGCAGCATTTGAATATTCAGTAGGCTCAATTAAAAATAATGTTTGTCCGGCTTTTACAAAATCACCTTCCTTAAAATAGCTCTTTTGTAAGTATCCGGAAATACGGGCTAAAATATCTACCCTGTATTTTGCCATTACCCTGCCGGGTGCAGAATAGCTTCTAATGATTTCAACATCTTTAATAGTGTCAACCACTACCTCAGGAGCTTGCTGTGCTTTTTTTGCTTTTGAAGCTTTATACCCGTTATAGGCAGAAATAGAAAATCTTACAAGTAACGCTGCCAATATAAGGAGTATCACTATTATTATATTTTTTTTCATTATATCCTCGCTGGTTGTTGTAAATGTAATTATAATATCTGTTTTAATCAGAATTATCCTTAAAAATTATATTATATTAATTTGTCAGATGTCAAGAAATCAAGAGGGTAATATCATCTTTATATACGAGCTTCATTACTTAAATCTTCTCATCATTTTCATAGCTTTATTCATAGCATGTTTACCCTGCTTGCTGTGCGGATTAAAACCTTCTCCTGATTTGCCCGCATGTGCAAACATTCCTTTTAATCCTGCCATACCTGACATCATAGCTCTCATTTGATTAAATTGTTTTATAAATTGTGTAATTTCCGATAATTCTACACCACAACCCTTTGCAATTCTCTTTCTGCGGCTGTTATCAATTATGTCAGGATTTTCACGTTCTTCGGGAGTCATACTCTGGATAAAAACTTCCATTTTCTTGAATTGTTTTTCGCTTTCATAAGAAAGTTTATCTTTCATATCCTTTCCGATATTTAACCCCGGAAGCATACCCAAAATATTACCCATCGAACCAAACATTTTCATTTGTTTTTGCATTTTCAAGAAGTCATTAAACGAGAATTTATCTTTACTCATTTTTTCTTCAAGTTCCTGAGCCTGCTTCTCATCAAAAACTTCCTGAGCTCTTTCAACAAGAGAAACAATATCGCCCATGCCCAGAATTCTTGTAGCCATTCTCTCAGGATAAAAATCTTCTAAAGCGTTAAGTTTTTCGCCTGTACCTGTTAATTTGATAGGTTTTCCCGTACAGTGAACCACGCTCAAAGCAGATCCGCCGCGGGAATCACCATCTAATTTTGTAAGGACCAAGCCTGTTAAACCAAGTTGAGCATCAAAGTTTTCTGCAACATTGACAGCCTCCTGACCTGTCATAGCATCTATAACAAGCAGTTTTTCCTGAGGATTAAATATTCTGTCAATCAAGAGCAATTCAGCCATCATATCTACATCAATCTGCAATCTTCCGGCTGTATCCAATATCAATACATTATAGTTATTTGCCCTTGAATACTCAATTGCCCCTCTTACAATTCCCTGAACATCCTTTAAGTCCGGAACCGTATAAACTTCTACGTCAATTTCTTTGCCTAAAGTCTGCAACTGAGCAATAGCAGCAGGTCTGTAAACGTCACATGCAACAAGCAATGGGTTTTTACCTTCTTTTTTTAGTTTTACTGCCAGTTTTGCTGAAGAAGTAGTCTTACCTGCACCCTGCAATCCTAACATCATAATAAGAGAAGGATTACCGGATAAATCCAAGGGTTTTAATTCTTTTCCCAATAATTCAACAAGTTCATCGTTAACAATCTTTATCAGCTGTTGCGAAGGATTTACACCTTCAACAATATTTTCACCTTCAGCTTTGTCCTTTATTGCTGAAATAAACGACTTTACAACTCTTAAATTAACATCAGCTTCCAATAATGCACGTCTGATTTCTCTGAGAGCATCCTGCATATTATCACGGGTTAACTCTTTTGCACCCGTATTTCTTATAATCCCTTGTAATTTTTCACTTAAACTTTCAAACATAAGGAAATTATAACATAAACAAAAAGCAGGACATTATTAAGATTTACAAAATATAATATCTGTATTAAAATTGAATTATGAAGGCTTTGATACAAAGAGTAAAAAGAGCATCAGTCACAATTGACGGAAAACTATATTCCTCTATTGGTTTTGGGTTACTTGTTTTTCTTGGTGTAGAAAAAGGAGATTCGGAAGAAAATGCAATGAAATTAGCCCAAAAACTCACGACATTGAGGATATTTGAAGATGATAATGAGAAAATGAACCTCTCGCTATCGGATGTTCAAGGAGAAATGCTTATCGTATCGCAATTCACCCTATGCGGCGATTGCAAAAAAGGGACACGCCCAAGTTTCGATAAATCAGCTCCGCCTGAAATAGCAGAAGTCCTGTACGAAAAATTCACGGATTATGTAAAACAATTAAATATTCCGGTTCAAACAGGAAAATTTAGAGCAATGATGGATGTAGAACTGGTAAATGACGGACCTGTAACATTTATGGTAGAAAAATAAATTTAACATCTTGATTATATTTGACATTTATGTTATAATAATTACATTAAGATATATCATTAAGAATTTTCACAGAGGATTAATAGTATTTTTTAAGATTTAAGAACCATTTTATTTTAGTTTATGATTTAATTTTTCAATTAAGAGGCTTTTAATTATGTATGTAAACAAATGCGTCAAGTGCGGTCGGGAATTTGAGACAAAGAACCCCAAAAGAGTTATATGTCCGGATTGTTTGTATCCTGATAAAAAGATGATGATTAATGCCCCATCAGAAGGCGGTGAAGTTTCTGCAAATACAGAAACAAATCCGACACCTCAAGAACCAATGAACGGATACAGCACGGAAAATCAACCGCAATTCTACAGCAGTTATAGTGCAGGGGAAGAACGTCCTCGTCCTCAAAGACAATATAATCAACAAGGCGGATATAACAATAATCGTCAAGGCGGTTATCAAAGACGTGATAATCAGGGCGGCGGATATAATAACCGTGGCGGATACAACAACCGTCAAGGCGGTTACCAAAGACGTGATAACCAAGGCGGCGGATATAATAACCGTGGCGGATATAACAACAACCGTCAGGGCGGTTACAACCGCGGAGGATTTAATAACAACAGAAGACCTCAGCAAGGCGGGTTTAACCGTGGAGGATTTGGTAACAGACGTCCGATGAACAGGAATAAAGCACCAAAACAGCTTTTAGTAAGTAAGGAGCAATTAGAACAAATTGAATTACTATATAAGACAATGCTTCCGCTTCCAAATCCGGATGCACACGAAGTTATTGGTGAAAAAATCGGTTTAGAACCAAGAAAGGTATTCTTTGGTATAAATCTTGTAAGACAAAAGATGATGTTGCCAAAATTACCTTTCCCTAAACGTAAATTAGCTATCACACCTGATCAGTTGTTTGCGATTAAGAATTTATATGAACCACTGTTACCGTTACCTCCTATCGGCTGTCACAAAATTATTGCGGCACAATTAAAGATGGATGAGTGGCGTGTACATGTCGGCATTGGGTTAATTCGTTCCCAGATGGGGCTTCAGCGTTGGAATCAAGACAGAGCAGATGCTCCTGAAGAATTCAAAAATCAGGCTGCCGAAGCTACGGAAGATAAGCCAAAACGAGGAAGAAAACCGAAAAAATCGGAAGAAGAACCGGCTGAAGAATAGTTATGGATAAATATATTTCCGTTGGTAAAATCTTGAATTTTCATGGCATAAAGGGTGAAGCAAAAGTAGGGTTTAGCCGTGGACAAGAGGATTTTATACTTGGACTTGAAAAAGTTTTTATCAGAAAAGATAATAACTATTTGCCTTTTGATGTTCAAAATGTACGTTTGAACAAAAATTTTGCACTCTTTAAATTTTCAGGAATAAATTCAATAAATGAGCTTATGGATTATAAAGGTTGCTTAATTTTTGTTGAAGAAAGTTTTGTCCGAGAGAATTTGGATGAAAATGAGTTTTTAATAGATGAACTCGTAGGAATGAATATATATGATACTGACGGGAACAAACTTGGCTTTGTGATAGGAGTATCAAACAACGGTGCTAATGATTTGCTATCAGTAAAAACAAATACCAAGCATGTTTCACTCGTACCTTTTGTAGAAGCATTTATCAAAAAAGTAGATGTGAAAGGGAAAAGCATTACGATTAATAACATTGCGGGGTTATTGGAATGATATTTGACGTAATGACACTATTTCCGGAAATGATAGAAAACTATTTCCAGTACAGCATTTTAAAGCGTGCAGTTGACAGCGGAATAGTAAAAATTAATACAATAAATCCACGGGATTACACGGAAAACAAACATAAAAAAGTTGATGATATTCCTTACGGCGGTGGTGCCGGAATGGTACTAATGGCACAACCTTATGTTGATGCTTACGAAAGTATTTTAAGGCAAGATAATTCCATAACAATTATGCTTTCTCCCCAAGGAGAACCTCTCACCGACGAACTGGTTAACAAACTAACCGGTTATAATCAAATTATTCTTATGTGCGGACACTATGAAGGTTACGATGAAAGAATACGGGAAATAATAAACCCCAAAGAAATTTCAATCGGAGACTTTGTATTAACAGGCGGAGAACTTCCTGCTCTGTGTCTTATAGATGCTGTTAGCAGAAAACTTGAGGGGACATTGGGACATATTGAATCGGCTGATGAAGACAGCTTCTCAAACGGATTAATAGAATATCCGCATTACACACGACCGAGAGAATATCGGGGGTTAAAAGTTCCGGAAGTATTACTCAACGGAAATCACAAAGAAATTAATGAGTTCAGACTACGACAATCTATCGAAAGAACCCAAAAACGCCGTCCGGACTTATATGATAAATATATTAAAAAAAGAGATAACAATGATTAGAAAAATACTGATATCAATAATATGTGTTACATTCGGATTAACTTGCTATGCTGCCAGAGATAAGGTATTGGAAGAGCATGTTAATAATGAATTAGCATTTTATAAAAACGTTAGTTCCTGCACACCTATAGAATCATCTGAAGAAAATTCCCATTCGGCAAGAAAAATATATGGAACGGAAAACAACACCTGTCACTTTTTGTACAGAAATAACATAGATTGCCATGTACCTATGGATGTAGCAAAAAAGTTTTCAGAAGTCGGATTAAGAGTTTACAATGATTACAGTGATTATGGAATGATTACTTCAACAACCGCAGATATAAAATATCTTGATAATGAAGTTTTGTACAACACAAGATATTGCAGGTTTATAAAATAAATCAACTACATAAATGACTCTATATATTCTATAATATGGTAATATTACGAAGAAATAACAGGAGAATTTACTATGAATCAAAATTTAGAAATCAATAATACTGTACAAAACAGAGATTTTCAGAGTATAGACGAAATCAACAAATTTAACTGGGGTGCATTATATTTCGGCTGGATTTGGGGGATTTTTAACGGAGCGTTTATAAAAACACTTATACCATGGGTAATTATATTAGTGGCCTCACTCATTCCTGTAGTAAACTTTTTTGTACCATTTGCAGCAATTGGAGTTATGGTTTATTTTGGTTTGAAAGGAAATGAATGGGCTTGGGCAGGAAAAGGCTGGAAAAATCCTGTACATTTTAACGATGTTCAGAAGAAATGGGCATGTGCAGCAGGTATAATGCTTGTACTAAATATAATATTAACTGTAGTATGTCTGTTCGCTTTTATTAATAGTATGAAAGCTCTAAATAGTTATGTGCCGGAAGACTATCAGACAGAATCATACATTACAACAATTAATCGCAATTCAGATTTACAATACGCAAAAGACAGCAAAACATTAACAAATAATTTGATGAATTCCCTGAAATCGCTGAATTCAAAAGTTCAAAAATATGAAATATACAACAGCAACACTATTGCAGTTAAAACAGCAAATAAACAAACAGGACAATATCAAATTACAGAATTATACACCTTCAATAAAGACGGCAGTATTTGCAATTTAGAAAAAAAGAATTGTTCTGTTGTTAAATATCAAATAGAAGGAAATAAAGTTACCCCTGAACGAAAGACCTATTATGACGGTGACGGAAAAACAGCAGTAGTAATTGTAAAAAAATAAAAAAAAACAGGACTTAGGTCCTGTTTTTTTATAATATCTCTAAACAGTTACACAGCAGCTGAGGTTTTGTAAGAAATCAGACACTGTGCAAGCTGATCCGGACAACTTGTCATTTTACCGCCACACTTAGTACCTTGTAATTTATCAATTACATCATCTATTTTCATACCCTTAATTAAAGAGCTTATTCCCTGAAGGTTACCATTACATCCACCAAAGAACTTTGCATCTTCAACAATACCGTCATCACTCACCTGAATTTGCATAACCTGACAACATACACCCTGAGGCTGATATTCAATAACTTTACTCATAATAAATTTTCTCCTTCACTCTTTAATAAGGATTATACCACAAATGATTTTATGCTATAATAACTCCTGAAAAGGGGTATATTGTGAGAAAAGATTTTAAATTTGAAAGACTGAATTTCGTTACAGCCGGAATGCCTTTACGCACAGGAAAAGGAAGCTATAAAGAAGCATTTAACATTATTAGAGAAATGAATTTGGACGGAATGGAGTTGGAATTTGTCCACGGTGTAAGAATGAGTCCTGAAAACAAAGCGGTAGCAGAAAATAATGCAAATGAACATGGAATGATTATTACTGCACACGCCCCTTTTTATATAAACCTTAATTCAAAAGAAGAAGAAAAAATTGAAGCAAGCGTTCAAAGAATTATAGAAACAGCCGCAACGGCATTTTCAGTCGGAGGATACAGTATAACCTTTCATGCCGCATTTTATATGGGGAAAGATAAAGAAATAGTATATAATCAAGTTAAATCTCAAATAGAAAAAATTAACGATACACTGCACAGAGATAATATTGACATCTGGATCAGACCTGAAACAACAGGAAAATCTACGCAATGGGGTGATATTGATGAAATTGTCAGATTATCAAAAGAATTTGACAACGTATTACCTTGTATAGATTTTTCTCACATACATGCAAGAACTACAGGAGAATACAACACCTATGATGAATTCTGTGAAATACTTGAAAAATTGGGAACTATAGGTAATTATGCAATTGAGAATTTTCACGGGCATCTGGCAGGAATAGATTATGGTGCAAAAGGGGAAAAGAAACACCTTAATCTTGAAAACTCTGATATGAATTATAAGGATTTACTCAGAGCAATGAAATCATTTGGCGTTAAGGGTTCTCTTGTGTGCGAAAGTCCCAATATAGAAGATGACGCATTATTACTAAAACAATATTACATGAACCTCAGCTAATATCTCATACATCTGATGTATCTTTTTAAAGTTTTATTTAAAATATACCGTATTATGGCATGTTTAAAAATAAGAGGCATCTTATATGTTTAATTCGGTTAATAATCCATTCAACAGACGTATAGAATCATCAACGTCTTCTGATACCAACGGGCAGCAGCAACGTCAACAAGAGCAGAAACAACAGGAAAGAAACCTGCTTGACGAAGAAGAATCCGATGAGGTAAGGATTGGCGGACGACCGATTATGAGTGAAGATGATATAATTTACATGACAAAGGATTATATCAACAGACTCAAGAATGAGTACCCTGATGATGAAAAAGTTGCACAAAAAGCTGACAAATGGCTTTCGAAGTTTGATGTGAAAAAATTTATGAAACGTAACCCAAATATCACAATATCGGACTTTAATATGATTATGTTTATGGAAACAGAATCTATCAGAAAATAATCCAAAACTATTTTATATCAGGGAAAAGATATTTTATGCCATCATCACTTCTCCAACGGATATAACCTGTCTTTGGAGTTCTGTCAATATCAACAACAGTTACAAGCATCCAATTCCCTCTTACAAAATTTAAATTTATCAATTCAGGATTGTTTATTGTACTTATTTTCTTTGCACTTTCATCCGGAGAACCGTACATATATGTGACGCTTTCAGGGGCACCTTTTAGCATCTTCAGTCCGTACTTTCTGCCATACATATTATAAAAATTTACCCAGGTATTAAATTTATACGGATCATCTTTTTTTATCCATCCTTTATCGCCTGTAGAATTGTTATATATAACCTCAACCCAATCTTCAATCTCATCGGTAACAGCCATCAGAGCAAAATCATTTTTCTCCAAATACAGAACAAACAAGTCCGATTTTTTCAAATTTTGCGGAATAACATTATCTTTACTCCACACAATTTTCTGTTTTATAGCAGAATTTTCATCAGGTTCTTCATATACAACAATAGAATTTCCTACCTGATAAACTCCAAACGTATTAGTATTGCTGATACTTATATTTTCAGGAATAACATTCGCTGCTATAGAAGAAAGCATACTAATAAAAAATACAAATAAAGTTAAAATAATCTTTTTCATATCATATTACTCCCTAAAAGAAATATCTGCATAAGCTTTTTGAAGTTTTTCTCTTACAGATTGCATATTTCTTTCAATAACATCATCAGTCAAAGTCGCATTTTCATCCAGCATTTTTATTCTGAATGCCAAACTCTTATATCCTTTTTCGATGTTTTCACCTTGATAAACGTCAAAAACTTCACTGCCTTGATAAATATTTTGTTGTACACCACTCTTAATTACTCTCTGAATATCGTCATAAGAAACATTCTCATTTATCACAAAAGCCAAATCACGCTTGACTTCAGGGAATTGCGGCAAATGCTTAAATCTTGGTACGGTCTCTTTTATAACTGATATTAAAACGTCAACATCAACACTAAACATAAAAGCATCCTGATTTAACTTCAATTTATCTTTTAATAGCGGATGAATTTGTCCAATATAACCAATTTCAGTTAATTGCTTGCCAAGAAGCCCTATTACAGCACTTCTGTACGGATGTAAAACAGTGTTGGAGTCCTTCATAGAAGAAGATTCCAACGGAACAATTTTTATACGTTTTTGAATACCGAATTCGTCAAAAAGATTCTCTACAATACCTTTTACAGTATAGAAGTCCGGCATAGATTTAACCTGCCATTTTGAATTTTCAACTTCACCTGTCAAGATACCCTGCAATATCTGAGTTTCTTTTACGCCTGAAAATTTTTCATCGGCTTCTTTTTCTTTAATATAAGTTTTACCTATTTCATAAGCCCAGAAATTCTTTTGACCGTTATCGTAATTATATTTCATGCAATTCAATACAGATACCGCAAGATTTTGACGGAGCATTGTGCATTCTTCACTAATCGGATTTTTAACCTTTACAGCATTTTCATCATCATAAGAGAGCATGTATTTATCTAAAAGCGGTTTCCCAACAAATGAAGTTGTAATAATCTCATTAAGACCTGCAGCCTGCATTAAATTGTGAATTTTTCCGATTACTTTTTCTTCCTGAGAAATAACAGGAGTCATCATTTTTTGCGGAAGAGTCGGTGTAATTTTATCATAACCGTTGATTCTTGCGATTTCTTCAATCAAATCAACTTCTCTTGTAACATCATAAGCCCTGAAAGAAGGAACCAAAAATTTTGCAGCCGCAACATTTCCGCCGAGCTTTTTGAATCCCAAATTTTCTAATATTGAATCACATCTTTCAGGAGCAATTTCACATCCCAAAAGATTTGCAACTTGGTTATATCTTAGTGTAATCTCAATAGGTTCAAGCTTATTTTCCCCATCTTCAACAACACCAACAACTTCTGCATCCGCTAACTCGATTAATAACTGAATAGCACGCATTAGTGCAGGCTTAACAGCTTCAATATCAATCCCTCTTTCATATCTTGCACTGGCCTCACTTCTGTAACCGACACTTCTTGCACTTTTTCTGTTTGTAGCAGGGGTAAAATATGCAGCCTCCAGAGCAAGAGCTTTAGTATTTTCATCAATTTCAGAATTCAAACCGCCAAACACACCGCCTAAGCATACAGGTTTATCTTTTGTTGCAATAACAACGGTATCATTTGTTAAAGTTCGTTCAACTTCATCCAAAGTAACCAGTTTTTCGCCTTCTTTAGCACGTCTAACGCAAAGGTATCCGTCCAGTTTATCATAGTCAAATGCGTGCATCGGGCAACCATATTCCAACATAACATAATTCGTGATATCAACAACATTATTTATTGCACGAACCCCTGAAGCAAGCAGTCTTTTCTGCATCCAGTCAGGAGACGGCTTGATTTTTATATTCTTCAAAATACCGAGTGAATAATATTTACAAACATCTTTATCAATAATCTCAACCTTAAATTTATCAGTAGACAAATCCCTTGTAGATTCAATCGGATTAAATTTCAGCGGAGTATTAAACAAAGAACTTAATTCTCTGGCAACACCAATAACAGACATCTGGTCACCACGATTTGCGGTAGGTGCAACATCTATTACCGTATCTTTTTCAAAACCAAGAACATCCTCCACTTTTTCGCCCAATTTAACATCAGGGAAAATTCTGTTTAGGACTAAAATCCCGTCTTCTTGCTGATAGTTTCTTTCGGAAACTCCGAGTTCATCGGCTGAACACAGCATTCCTTGTGATTCTACACCACGAATAACAGCAGGAGTAAGTTCAAATTGCTCCCCGGTTTTTCTGTCTAAAACTTTACTGCCTACACTTGCATAAGGTACTATTTGACCGACCTGTATGTTTTGAGCACCGCACACAACAGTTTTTATTGCAGAACCGGTATTAACAGTTACAAGATGTAAATGATCCGAATTCGGATGATTATCTATTTTTTCTATTTTTACCGTAATTATATTTGTAAACTGAGGCTTAACTTCCTCAATACTCTCAACTTCTAAGCCACTCATAGTCAACTCATGAGCCAATTGAGAATCTTCTATATTCGATAAATCTACAAATTCGTTTAACCAATTTACTGATACCTGCATTTATATTCCCCTCTACTGTCTTAATTCATACTAAAAATATACAACAAACAGATATATATGTAAATATAACGAAATACATACAATTATTGTTCAAAACAAAATCTAATCAAAAATATAGACATGCACAAGCCATTTTATTTTTTCATGATATGATATGTTTGTTATGATGGTTTAGTTAAGGAGAAAAAACATGGCAGATGCAAAAATTTTAGCTACTATAGAAAGAAGCGAAACAGAACAATTACAGATTTCTTTAAGCGAATATAAAGGAACAAGCTATCTTAATATGAGAATATTTTTTACGAATGACGGCGGTTCAACATGGATTCCTACAAAGAAGGGTGTAACTTTCACTGCTGATCAATTAGACACTTTGACAGAAGCAATTGAACAAGCTAAACAAGAGTTTATGGCAGTATAAGATTAACAGATAATATAATGGAGGCTGAAACCTCTCAGTTTATGCAGACAAACCGGCTTTTTGATACAGATGAATATAATCAGCAGACTTCACCCAAATATGCTTTAGCTTTGGTGAATATTACGGGTTTGGGCGTAAAAACATTCAGTTATTTAATCCCTGATGAAATAAAGGATAAAATTAAAATCGGACAAGCGATTTTGGTACCTTTCGGTCGTCAGGGATTAATTAACGCTTTTTGTGTAGGGTTTTCCGATTATTTACCTGATAATATTAAAGCAAAAAAAATAAACCGCATTCTTGACGAAAAACCTCTGTTCACGATTGATTATTTAAAATTACTTGAATGGGTTGCAAATTATTACTGCTGCGATTTAGTTACGGTTTTAAATGCCGCAATTCCAATGAAGCTTATTGAAAAAAATTCTAAGACAGAACAAATCATTGAATTTATAAGTTATACCGGAGCTACCAAAAGGCAGAGAGAAATTCTTGAACAACTTGAAAAAATGGGGAAACCTCCACTTATAACTTTTGAAAAAATAGTAAAAACAACAAGAGCTACAATTAAAAAACTTGAAGAACTCGGATGTATAAAACTTACGGATGAAGAAATATACCGAAATCCACTGGATATACTGAGAATTGATAATACTGAACCGCTATACGAATTAGAAGCCGAACAAAAATCTGCTTATGAAGGCATAAAAAGCTCTATAGAAAATTATTACAAAAGAAAAGATACGCTAAAAGAAGATGAAGTGTTACCACCGTTATCAATATTACTCCACGGGGTTACAGCTTCCGGAAAAACTGAAGTTTATTTTAAACTGATTGATGATTGCATAAAATCCGGCAAAAACGTTCTGTTTTTGGTTCCGGAAATTGCATTAGCTTCTCAGTTGACTAAAAGACTTGCCAAAAAATTTGGGACGCATGATGTTGCGATTTGGCACAGCAGTATTTCTGAAGGCGAGAGATACGATGTATGGCAAAGATTATACAATAATGATATTAAAATCCTTGCCGGAGCAAGATCTGCCGTATTTGCTCCATTACAGAATATTGGATTGATAATAATAGACGAAGAACATGAAGGTGCATATAAGCAAACAAATCCTGCCCCAAGATACGATGCAAGAATTGTTGCCCAGAAATTATCCGAATTTCACAACTGCCCTCTGATTTCCGGTTCAGCAACTCCCGATATTTCAATGTACTATAAAGCTCTCAATGCCGGCAGCCTTTTTGAGATGAAACATAGGTATAAAAATGCACCTATAGCACCAGTAACAGTAATTAATATGCAGGAATACGGCAGAGCCGCATATAAAAGTATTATTTCAAAACCTCTGCAATCTGCTATTCAGGAAACTCTTGATAAAAAACAGCAGGTAATACTTTTAATTAACAGGCGAGGCTTTTCAACCTATACTCAGTGCAAAGCCTGCGGTCATGTTATAGAATGTCCGAATTGTGCAATTCCTATGATATGGCACTCAAAAGATCAAATGCTTAAATGTCATTACTGTAATCATACTGAATATTTCCCTGATTTCTGTCCGGAATGCGGTTCTGATGCTTTAAGAAACAGCGGTACAGGAACACAGAAAATTGAACAGTATGTACAGGAGCTTTTTCAGGATTATAAAGTAGAAAGAATTGACAGTGACGTTCTGGTTAGAAAAGGTGAACATATAAGATTATTAGAACGTTTCCAAAAAGGGGATATAGATATCCTTGTTGGTACGCAAATGATTGCAAAAGGACTTGATAATCCTAACGTAACTTTAGTTGGTGTAATTTCAGCTGATGCAAGCTTTAATTTACCAGATTTCCGCTCATCCGAAAGAGGATTTCAGCTATTAACTCAGGTTGCCGGAAGAGCCGGCAGAGGCGAATTTACAGGAAGAGTATTTTTCCAGACATATAATCCTGAATTTTATGCCTTAGAAAGTGCAAAATCACAAAATTATAGAGAATTCTATGATAAAGAAATTATATCAAGAGAAGAATTTGATTACCCGCCTTACAGCAGAATTGTCAGACTAATAATCAGCTCCCAAAATAATTTTAGAGCAGAAAAGGCTGCCGCAGAAATTGCTTTGAGTTTATGCACCATAATAGAAAAGTACGGAGTATCCGAAAGGCTTGAAGTCTTAGGTCCTACACCATGCGTAATTGAAAGAATAAACGGTCAGTACAGATTTCAAATAATTATCAAAAACAAATTAGACAATAAAGGACACCAATTCATATCCGGCTTTCTCGGAAAAATAACTATGCCAAAAGACGTTAAACTTGCTGTTGATGTTGATCCTCTTGATATATTGTAATTATTTTGAAGGTAAAAGGTTTTTAGACTTTGAAGGCAGTACAAAACCAAACACACATTTACCGTTATTTGAACTTTTAGCATAAATTTTACCCTTGTGCAATTCAATAATTCGTTTTGATAAATACAACCCTAAACCGGTACTCGCTGAATTGTAATGAGCCATTCCCCCTGTGTATTTTTCAAATATCTTATCTAATTTTGATTTCGGAATAGGATATCCCTGATTTTCAACATTAAACTCCAATTGATAATCATTAATATTTAAATTAACATTTATTATACTGTCTTTGAAACCGTATTTGATTGCATTTGAAATTAAATTATTCATTACTCTGGAAATCTGCAATTTATCACCAAAACAAAACAAATTAGAACAATGATAATTAATGTTCAAAATTTGATTATTTTCTTCCGCAAGTGATTTTATAGAATTATATATACCATTAAGTACATCTGCAGCATCAAAACAGGATATTTCCAATTTTAGTTTATTCTCTTCGCATTTGTATGTAGTCAAAATATTTGTTACAATGTCCGCCATGTATTTCTCAGAAGCAAGAGTTTCTTTAATTACCTGTGTTTGTGTATCATTTAGTTTACCGAAATAACCTTTTAATAATAAATCCATAGTCCTTATTTGTGCAAAAGCCGGAGTTTTTAGGTCATGCACCAATGTTGCAAAGTACGTTTCTCTGTCATTATCTTTATTAAGGTTACTGCTTTGATTATCTAAACGTATCTTATTACCTCTGATTGAAGTAATAATTATAATTAGTCCTGCAGCAGACAATAGTAATAACACTATCAATAAGAACTCCACTTAATATATCCCCCATTACATAATATCATCATAAATTTAGCTGTATATTACCCTGCCGGATAAAGAATTTTGCTAATGATAATATTACTAAACATAATTGATTAAATATTTTGTTTTTAATATAATTGCACTATGACAGTTGATTATTCCTATAAATTAAGAAGAAAGCTCAGAAAGATAACTGTCCTTGACAGATATATACTGAAGCAGGTTATTGAAGTTTTTTTAATGGGGGTATTTGTTTTTACATCCATTATATTTGCGTCTGACACTTTTATTACGTTAATTAAACAAATTTCAATGTTTGGAATTCCGTTCCATGTAGCATTTCTTATGATAATTCTAAACCTTCCGTCTGTCGTTGTAATGACAATACCAATGGGGGTATTATTATCTACTGTCATGACTTTGAATAAACTTAGCCTTGATTCTGAGATAACGGTTTTAAGAGCATGCGGAATCGGCATAAACCGTATTGCAAAACCCATATTCATTTTTGCAACGGTAATGTGTATATGCAGTTTTGTGATAAATGAAACAATTGTTCCTGTTGCAACAAAATATTCAAAAGATTTGGCACTATGGTCATTGAGTCAGAAGAACGTACCTGACGGGAAAGAAAATTTTGTATTTAAAGAAACAGGTGAAAACGGTGTTTTGAGAAGATTATTTTATGTTGGTAATTGCAAAGATAAAATACTATATAATATAACCGTCTTAGATACTTCAAAAGAAGATACTATACAGGTTTTGCAAGCTAATACCGGTAAGACTACCCCTGCAGGTTGGGATTTTTATAAAGGAGCTGTGTACACTATCGGCGATAAAGGAAACGTGTTAAATACAACTTTGTTTGAAACTTCTAACGTAAAATTCGGACTTGATTTATCCAGACAATTAAATAAAAATCTGGCAAAAGAAATGAATTTTTCAAAATTACTTAAATATATTGCAAAGGGTTTGCATAATTTTGATCAGGAAGACCGAAACAGAATTATTATTGAGCTTTACGATAAGCTCGCACTACCAATTACGACAATTGTGCTTGTACTGGTCGGTGTTCCTCTTGCTATTACTCCGCCTAGAGTAAGATATAACAGAGGATTTCTGTTCTCTATTTTTATCATTTTTACTTACTATTTAATCAGAGCATTATCTATATCGTTTGGGGAGGCAGGGGCAATTTCTCCAATATTGGCAGCATGGATGCCTAACATTGTATTAACAATACTTGGGGCTATAATGTATTATAAAAAGGTTTATACTATATAATCAATCTATGGTAAACATACACCGAACTGGCAATCCCGTTCAAATTGACGTTGGCTAAAATTCTTGTCCTGTATATTATTTGAATTAAAATCCTGATTATTGTACGGATTGATAATTGTATTCTGCAAATTGTTTGGCTGCTGCAAATTTCCCTGATTATCTGGGACGAAACGATTTTCAAAAAGAGTATTCTGTCCGGAATCAGTTGGAGCACAAGCACCCCCTAGAGGACAAGCCGCATATATAGGTAATCCAAACATTTGTATTAATAAAACAAAATAAATTAAATTTTTCATACTTTTCTCCTTTTATAAAATTTTAACTGTGATAAATTAATATTTCATTAGGAAAAAGTATAAAAAAGAGGTTATTCAAAAGAATAACCTCTTTTATTTTATATCATATTTCAGGTAACAAACTACTTGCTGCAAGTGCAAATTTCACCGCATTCGCAACCTTCACCGCAATGACATTCAAAGAATTTTTTAGCATCTTCCATCTTAACTTTGATACGTCCGTCAACGGCAATACCTTCACCTGTTTTTTCAGAAATCAACAACGGGTTGATATCCAATTCTGTAATGAAGCTGAAATCAGCAACCAATTGAGATAATCTCAATAAAGTTTCCTGAATTTGATCCATTTGTGCAGGAGTTGTACCTCTTGCACCTTCTAACAATTTATAAGCCTTAACTGACTTAATCATTTCAGAAGCATCGACATCACTCAAAGGTGCCATTCTGAAAGTTACGTCCTTCATAACTTCAATAAATACACCACCCAAACCGAACATCATCATGTGTCCGTATTGAGGATCTGTTGCAACACCGCAAACCATCTCACGGCTGCCTTTAACCATTTCCTGAATGATTACGCCTTCCAAACCGTCAAGCAAACCTTTTGCTTCAAGTTTTGAAATCAAGTCTTGGTATTCTGCTCTTAACTGTTCTGCAGATTGGATATTAACTCTTACACCGCCAACATCAGTTTTGTGTGAAGTAGTTTTTGAAGTCATCTTCATTACAACAGGGTATCCGATAGAATCAGCAATTGAAACTGCTTCATCTTCAGTTGTTGCAAAACCTGACTTACAAACTCTGATACCATAAGCATCCAAAACATCAATTGATTCACGGGTTGTAAGTTGTTCTCTGCCTTCTCTCAATGACTGAGCAATAATTTCAGCAGCTTTCTTCTTATCAACATCAAATGTAGGATATTCACCAACAGGTCTTTCAATCCATTTTCTCTGTTGATTTAATCTGTTAAATCCGTCTGCTGCTTCTTCAGCGTACATAAAGAACGGCATATTAACATTCATATCAGACAACGCTGTGAAGAATTCACTCTTAGTCATAAATACACCGATAACAGGTTTTTGCGGATATTGAGCTTTAATTTCCATAACGGCCTTAGCTACATCAATATCTTTCAAACCTAAGAACGGTAAGTAAATAACCATAATCATATCAACATTTTCATCTGCGATTACTGTTTCCAGAGTTTGTTTATAGTGTTCAATAGGAGCTGACGCAATCATATCGATAGGGTTCTTTACGGAAGCAGCAGATGGTAAGAAACTTCTTAATTTTTCTTTTGTAGCATCTGAAATTTTAGCCATTTGCATACCGTATTCACAAACTGCATCGGTAGCCATAATACCAGGGCCGCCTGAGTTTGTAATAATTGCTACTCTGTCACCCTTTGGAATTGGGCAGTTAGCAAAAACTTTTGCTGTTGCAAATAAATTTTTCAAAGAATATTCTCTGATAACACCTGACTGGTTCAATAAAGCGTTAGCAGCTTTATCTGCACCTGCTAAAGAACCTGTGTGTGAAGATGCCGCACTTGCACCTGCAGCAGAACGACCTGCCTTTAATGCCAAGATTGGTTTCTTCTTAGAAATTCTTGATGCTAATTTACGGAAGTTTGAAGGATTTTGAATAGACTCCATATACAACAAAATCTGTTCAACATCATCTTCGTTTTCCCAGTATTCCATAGCTGTTTCAGCGTTAACATCAGCCTGATTACCAATTGAAATAAACTGTGCAAAACCTAAGTTAAGGTCTTTCAAGATATTTAAAATACCGCCGCCTAATGCACCTGACTGAGAAACAAATCCGATGTGTCCTCTTTCAGGCAAGCTTTCAGCAAAGCATCCGTCCATAGAAACTTCAGGTAATGTGTTTACAACACCTAAGCAGTTAGGACCAACACATCTCATACCGTATTCCTGAACTTTTTCTAATAATTGTTTTTCTAATTCAGCACCTTCCTTGCCTGTTTCTTTGAAGCCTGCTGTAATTACACATAAACCTTTGATACCCTTTTCGTGGCATTGATCAATTGTAGATAAAACGAATTTGGCATTTACAACGATAATAGCAAGATCAATTTCACCCGGAACTTCAAGAACTGAAGTGTATGCCTGTAAACCTTCAATAATTCCGCCTTTAGGGTTAATAGGATAAATATTACCCTTGAATTTGTATTCTTGTAATCTTTTCATAATGTCAGAACCAATAGTGTGTTCTTTTGTAGAAGCACCAACTACGGCAATTGACTTTGGTTTCATAATTTTGTCTAAATTACTCATGCTTTTACATCCTTTCTTGTTTTTATACCTATATTATAGTACAAAAATTTTTGATAGCGACTGTTAAAATTTTTTGCGTATTTAAAAAATTGCCTAAAAGGATTTTTTATGTGAAAATACGGATATGGGGAACGAGAAAACTTTAATTTTAATAGACGGACATGCTCTGGCATTTAGAGAATATTATGCACTTGAAAGAACCGGAATGCAAACTTCATCCGGTCAGCCTACTTGGGCAGTTTACGGATTTTTTCATGCGATTTTTGATTTATTAAAAAATCAAAAAATTAAAACGGATGCAATTGCTGTTGCATTTGATGTCAGCCACAAAACTTTCCGTGTTGAAAAATACGAAAACTACAAAAGCAATCGTGAACAGATGCCTGATATGATGCGTTCTCAAATGGATTTAATTTATGATGGGCTACAAGCCTTTAATATTCCCATATATACAAAAGAGGGATTTGAAGCCGATGACGTTATCGGCACAATATCAAAACAAGCATGCGAATTGGGACATAAGGTTTTGATTTTAACAGGGGATCAGGATGCTTTTCAGCTTATAGATAAAAACGGCTGCGTAAAGGTTATTATACCCACAAAAGGGGAACTAAAAGAATACGACTGGCAAGCAGTATATGATAAACTTGGAGTTTATCCGAATCAGATTATTGATTATAAATCTTTAAGAGGGGATACTTCAGATTGTATTCCCGGTGTCAGAGGTATCGGTGAAAAAACAGCTCAGGCACTATTGGCTGAATACGGACATCTTGATGAAGTTATTGCTAATACAGATAATATTAGAGGAAATTCAATAAGAGAAAAAATCAAAAACGGAGTTGAAGATGCTCGTTTAAGTTACTATCTTGCAACTATTGTAAGAGATTTGGACGTAAATTTTGATTTTGAAAAAACAAAAGTAGAGCTTCCTGATATTTCTAAAGTGACAGAATTTCTGAAATCAATGCAGTTTTATAAATTTCTTAAAAACATAAATTCAATTTTATCGGCATTTGACCCGAATTTTGATACTGACATAACAAATGAAATAATAACGGAAGATAATAAGCCTGAGAATAAAAAACAACCGCAAATGCAATTAGGTTTATTTGCACAGGCTGTACAAGAAGAAATAAATAAGAATAACGAATTCGTATTTTCTTCAAAACTCATAACCGACACCACAGATTTTGAAGACTTATGCAAAACTTTAAATAATCAAAAAGTTATTGCATTAAATTTAAAATCTAATTTTAAAAATGCAGCAGAAAATAATATTATAGGAATTTCAGTTGCATACAAATCAGATATAACATATTCAGACAGAAAAATTACAGCATCAAATGCCAAAACAGAAGCCTGCTATATCCCGCTAAAATCCTCCCTGTTGGGAAATAAGTTGGAAGCGGATTTTGTATTTAACAGACTAAAACCCGTACTGGAAAATCCTGAAATTCTAAAAACGGTATTTGGGGCAAAAGAGATTTATAATCTTTTAAGAACACAGCAAATTAATATTAAGGGAATTGTCTTTGATGTTGAACTTGCAAGCTACGTTGCAAACCCGTCAGACAGACACGATTTAGATATTCAGGCAATAGAAAATATTGATCATTCAATATCGGTATATGCAGAACCGGAAGACATAAAAAAGAACAAGCTTTCTTACGAAAATGTCGGAGCTGATGTTTTACTGACTCCTGTCTGCGATGAAACATCAACAATTCTTGAATTAAGTACATACTGGTCAGAAAAACTTAACGAGTCAGAATTAAAAATTTTATCGGATATTGAGATACCTTTGGCAAAAGTTCTTGCAGATATGGAATATAACGGGGTTTCAGTGGATACAAACTATCTGAAAAACCTTTCGGACACAATGAACGAGAAATTAACAGAACTGGAAACTAAAATATATGAAATTGCCGGCACAAGTTTCAATATAAATTCCCCGAAACAAGTTAGAGAAATTCTATATGATAAGCTTGGATTAAAAACAAACAAAAGGAAAAAATCTACCAATGCCGAGGTGCTTGAAGAATTGGCTCAGGAAAATGAAATCGCAAGTTTAATACTGGATTATCGTAAATATTCGAAGCTAAAATCAACATATACGGATGCGTTACCGGAACTTGTGTCAAATGTAGATAATCGAATTCATACAACATTCAATCAAACAGTTACGGCAACAGGAAGATTATCTTCATCCAATCCTAATCTGCAAAATATTCCTGCAAGAACGGAAGAGGGAAACAAAATCCGTTCGGCATTTATTCCTGCAAACAGGGAAGAAGCGGTAATTGTTTCTGCCGATTATTCACAAATTGAATTGAGGCTTCTGGCACATATATCCAAAGACACACATTTAACAGAAGCTTTTGTAAATGATATTGATATTCACACTCTTACTGCATCCAAGGTTTTCGGTGTGAAGATTGAAGACGTTACAAAAGAAATGCGTTACAAATCAAAAGCGGTAAATTTCGGGATAATATACGGACAGAGCAAATACGGACTTGCAAAAGCTATAGGAATTTCAAATAATGAAGCTGAAGATTTCATAAACAAATATTTTGAAACCTACCCAAATATTAGATTATACATGGATTCCACGGTAAATTTTGCAGCAAAAAACGGATATGTTGAAACAGTATTTGGAAGAAAAAGATATTTACCTGAAATTAACAGTTCAAATACAATGATACATGAATTTGCAAAACGTGCAGCCATAAACCAACCAATACAGGGTACAGCTGCTGATATTATGAAACTCGCAATGATAGAATGTGCCAAAAAATTCAAAGAAAACAATATAAAATCAAAAATAATATTGCAGGTACACGATGAAATAGTTATAGAAACACTCAAATCCGAACTTGAAGAAGTAAAATCTTTGGTAAAAGAGGCAATGGAACTAAATCAACCGTTGACCGTACCTTTAAAAATAGATATAAATACAGGTGAAACATGGAAAGAACAATAAGATATATTTTTGCATTAATAATCATATTTTTTGGAATATCGGGGGCTGTATTTTCTGAAGAATTAACAGTACAGCAACTTACAACACCCACAAACATGGATTTTTCAGCTTGTACAAAGTCATATAATATGCCTGCAGAAAATCTTTATTACCTTGCATTAGACAGTATTACGGCAAACAAGTTTGAAATAAAAGAACTTCAATCAAAAATGGGTTACATATTATTTAAAGCTGCAAACAAAGAATTTCTTGCAACAGTCGCTTATTACGGACCAAACAAAAGTATTTTAAAAATCACCCCTGCAAACGGGCAATACTATTTTGCACCCGGAATTGTACTGAATGTGTTTAAGTTTATTGACCTAAATATAAACGAGCAAATAAAAGACATTCCAAAAGCATAACCTATCGGAAATACAAATATTGCTTTGTATCATATTTATGGATTTTCATATTTTTTGTAACAACTGCTTAATATATTCTAAAGTTTTTTATTTTTCTTGCCGATAAGTTTCTTGTAAGCAGAAAACTAAGGAGTTGTTATAAATGTTGAAAAAGATTTCATCCCCATCGTCAAATAAATGTGACAGTGTGGAATTTATATTAAGAGGAGCGAGAAAACGCCGTTCTATGGCGATTATGTCTGCTCGGAGTGTCAGTTCTGAGTCAGGTATTAAAACATCTTTTGCAGTCGTAAGATAGTTGTTCTGCAAAAGGATTTCAAAACCTCTTTCAAAGAGGCTTATTAAATAAAATAAGAAGAGAGCTTTTAATAAACAGGATTGGGTTTTACTCAGTCCTTTTTTATTGTCAAAATTGGCAAATTTTAGTTTGTTTTTGTTTTAATAATAATATGTGTAGAAAATGGTACCATATTTTTAACAAGATAGTTATTGCGGTTTGTGTGATAATTTTAACCGCAAATTATACTCTTGCAGAAACTCGCACATACACAATCAGACACGGTGTCCGCACTATGTATGGTTACATTCAGACACCGAGTTACGGAGCTTATTCAAGCTGCGATCCTTTCATATTGAATATCAGCGGCTATAAGTATTATATGCTTATAGACAGCAGAAGACCATACACATACAAATCTTTATTAGGCTGCAGTGAACACAAAAGGTCATTATTAGGGCCGTTGGAATCACTTGAAAGTGATGGGGACGGAGAAAAGCTTACACCTGCAGAACTAAGACGTGCACATGTCAGATTTGTTAAACTTAAAACCAACGGCAGACTTGCAGTAAACGACAGCAGCCTTGATTTTGATATTAATAAGATTGGATATATTGATTTAAGAAGAGTAAGGTTTTCTATTTCGAACGCTCCACACGGCAATTTTGACGTATATTTAAAACGTGAAAGCGGAAGTTTAAGAAAAGTTGTTGCATCAGTAAATACTCATTCTATCAGGACTGCTCAGAGGATGTTTGAGTAACTTTTCCTCTTAATTGACCGCAAGCCGCATCAATATCTGCACCTCTTTCCAATCTTACGGTAACTTTTTTGCCTGAATGTTCAAGAAGGTATTTGAACTTCATAATAGCATTGTTTGACGGTTTTTTATAATCATTTTTTTCAGTTGAATTATACGGTATTAAATTTATGTTGCACTTTATATCGTTAAGATAATATGCAAGTTCTTTAGCACTTTCTACAGTATCATTCAAGCCACTTATCAATAAATATTCTATGGTAATTCTTCTACCTGTTTTATTAACGTAATTAAGCATTGCTTTTTTAAGTTCATCCATAGGATATTTATTTTCAATTTGCATCAATTTTCTTCTGATTTCGTGATTAGGTGCGTGCAGAGATATAGCCAGTGTTGACTGCATATCCAAATCAGCAAGCCTGTTTATTTGCGGGACAATTCCACTTGTAGAAACCGTCAACCTCCTTGCACCTATCTGGAAATCTTCATTAAAAATTTTCATTGCATTTAGAACATTATCCGTATTTAATAGTGGTTCACCCTGTCCCATAAAAACAACATTCGTAACTTTCAGTCCGGTATCTCTTTGAATAGTTAATACCTGCTCAATAATTTCTTTATATGTGAGATTTCTAATAAATCCACGCTTACCTGTTGCACAGAAAGAACAGTTAACGGCACAGCCAACCTGTGAACTGACACAGGCGGTAAGATTTGCACGATTATCAAATCTCATAAGTACTGTTTCTACACATTCTCCGTCAGGATATTCCAACAGGTATTTTAAAGTTCCGTCTGAACTAACCTGTTTAACTTTGATTTTTACGTCAGAAACTTTTGCGACCTGTTTTAATTCTTCTCTGAATTTTACGGACAAATCCGTCATTTCATCAATTGAAGAAACAGATTTAAGATAAATCCAGTTATGAATTTGTCTTGCCCTAAACTTGGAGGCATTCAATTCATCAGTTATTTGTTCTATTTCAGCCTGTGTTAATCCTGATAATGTTTTCATAATCGGATTATCTCATGGATAAACTTGTTTGGCAAACAAAAAATAAGTAAAGAAAAAGCTATGTACTTTTGAGGTGCATAGCTGTTGATTAGGGATATGTGTATCTTAGTCTCTAAGGAGTATAGTGCTATATTATCAGACGTTTTCAAAAATTAAATCATCCATTTTTATGATGTTTATCATAATCAGTAAATAACCCTGAAACCTAATACAAATTCGGATTATAACAAAAACGGATAACCTTGAAGGTTATCCGTAATCGTTTTATTGATGTATTTAAATCTAATTTTTTGCCGCAGTCTTTTTCTTCTTTTGTTTTTCATAAATAAGAAGAACCGTACATATAACAACACAAATCATGGTTGAAATCATCCAGAATGCGATTGCACCGTTCCAACCGAAATGGTCAACTACAACACCTGTACCCGCAGCAGACAATGCAGCCCCGACATATCCGAAAATACCCGTAAATCCAATTGATGCTGATGCTACTTTCTTCGAACTACTTTCTACAGCACAAAGTCCGCCAATTAACATCTGAGGTCCGGCAGTAAACACACCTATCATTGCAGCGTATACATAATCCAATATTTCAAATAATTTTCCGCCTGAAGGATTTGTAGCGAACAAATACAAACTTACAATAAGCATGATAAGGAAAATAATATTAACCGGAGTTCTGTTTCCCTTAAATAATCTGTCTGAAATTACACCTGCCATAATTGCACCGGCAGAACCAACCAACGCTAATGTACTGAGTTTTGCACTTGCAGTAACAAGAGCATTACCCTTTACCTCAACAAGGTATTTTACCAGCCAATCCTCGGTCCCAAACCTGATTATATACACAAATATATAAGCTATTGCCAACATCCATATAATTGGGTTACACAATATATTTTCTTTGAATACCTGAAAATATGTACGATTATCTTCATCGCCTTCGTTTTCTTTTTTAGCTTCAGGCTCATTGTTATATTTTTCAATATCAGGCAAACCTAATGTCTGCGGCTTATCTCTCAATCTGTCAAATAACCATAAACCCGTAATTGCACAAATTATAGCCGGCACATAAAAAGCAGCCATCCAGCCAAATTTATCAATTACAAAACCTGACAACGCAACGGCACCAAAGACACCAATCTGATGTGATGTTGACCAAATAGACCACTTGGTACCTCTTTCTGAATTTGAGAACCAGTATGATAAACTTTTTGCAACTGGCGGGAATCCGCATGACTGAAACCATCCGTTAGCACCCCAGAAAAATGCCATTATCCATAAAAGCACTGTTGCAGAAGGCAGACCAAAGAAGCTTGCATGCCCCGGAGTTATAAATACGGCACTAAGGACGAAACAAATATTACATATTGCGGATAATATGAGTGCTGTAGGCAAAAATGTCCTTACATTGGCTTTATCAGCTATTACACCGTTTATAAATTTACCGATACCGTACGTTACATACAAAGTTGAACCAAGCAAACCCAGTTCGGTATTTGACATGTGTAAAGCCTCTCCCATAGCAGGAAGTGCAACTGCAATATTTTTACGGCACAAATGGAACACTACATAAGCAATAAAACTTGCATAAAATATTCTCCATCGAAAATGTGCATAAGTCTTCTTTACAACTGCCTCATCCTTTATAGGCTCAGCAAAAGAAGGTTCTTTAAAAAATTCTATAAATTTATTTGACATGATATATTCCTTCTCAACTATTTTCCGGCTTTTATAATCTGTACATTTCTTGTCTCAGTAATTTCCTGACGGGCATCCTTTATGATTTCTTTTTTGTCTTCATCCAGTCTGCCGCCGCCAACAAGCCTATCTACAAAACCAGTGTTTATCTTAACAGCTTTTTCAAAAGCTCCAACCTCCTCCAAAACATCTTTTATTTGATTGAAATCGTATCCAAAAGTTTGTTTAGTATTATAGACAAGGGTTTCACCACTTTGTGAAATTATAGGTTTGCCGCCCTGTTCAAAATACAACTTAAATACTGATTTTAAATCCTGAAGTTCTGACTGCAACGTAGTAACAGTCTGTTGAATTCTCAAATATCTTTCAAATAAGTATTCAATATTATCAAGCTGCTTGGTTTCCCAACTGTATTTTTGGTTATACAATTTTTTTAATTTTGGATATGCCAGAGCAAGTCCCATAGTATCAGCCATTGCCCTGTGATGATTTGTCAAATCAACATTAAATTTTGTTGTTAAAGCTTCAAGCCCATGAGATTCCAAATCAGGATATATTTCCTTAAACATTTGTTGTGAGTCAACTCTCGGATTTTCCAGTTCTTTACCAAAAACCCTCTTGCTTGCTTCATTTAAAAATGAATAATCAAATATAGCATTATGAGCTACAATCGGATAATCTTTTATAAAATCCATAATCTTTGGCATAGCTTCGGCTTCAGTCGGAGCATCTTTTACCATTTCGGGAGTAATTCCATGAATTGCAATACTTGATTTTCTGATGTGTTGTTCCGGATTAATAAGAGTTTGAAATTCATCTTTTATTTTACCGTTTTCCATTCTGACAGCAGCAAATTCAACCATTCTCTCCTTAGTATAATCAAGCCCTGTAGTCTCCGTATCAAGTACAATTTCTATTACTTTTTTCCTAACCATATCTCTATCCTATCGTGTGCTAACAAGATAATAGCACAAAAAAAAATTCTATGATATAATTGGTTGAGGAAAGTTAACAAAGGAGTAAAATCATGTCTAATGCTATAGATATTAATGATTCAACATTTGAAGCAGAAGTATTAAATTCTGACAAACCGGTTGTTGTTGATTTTTGGGCTACATGGTGCGGACCATGCAGAAAATTGAGTCCTGTATTAGATGAAATTGCGACAGAACTTGGCAGTCAGGTAAAATTTGTCAAAGTTAATACTGATGAAAATCTTAAAACTGCAAAAGATTATTCAATAAGCGGATTACCTAGCTTATTGGTATTTAAAGACGGTAAAGCTGTTGAAAGATTGGTTGGTTTAATGCCAAAATCAGCTATTATTTCTAACATTACAAAACACATATAATTTGAAATTTATACAATAGAAAGCACATGTTTAAATTATTAGACATGTGCTTTTTTGTAACAATTTATAACCTAAATTAAGAAATAACTAAAGTTCTTTATAAAATATGCCGAATATAATTATGATTAATAATTACTTTAGCTAAAGGACAATATAATGCTTAACAATAAATATCCTATATGTAAAAAAGAACCGACACTACAAGAACGTTTTTTCATGCAGTCTTACGATAATCGTATCTGCATGCATATTGAGGATTTACTTCCGAAATACAGGGAATCAGAAGAATATAGCAGATTTACTGATGGTGAAATATTAGATTTTATACTATTGAAAATAAAATCTTCACATACATCTATAATTGCATCCATGCACGAATTACGGGCTTACAACCCTGATGATCCGAGAACCGGAGAATGGGCTAATTATGATCCTGAAGAAATTTTAGCCATGCACGATAACGGAATACTTGTTCCAAATGATATATATGAATGGGCTCAGGCAATGGCAAAAGTTGATGAAGTTACATATCAAAACACTTCTGACGATGATTTTGATATAAATTCAGAAACCGACATTACTGCTTTAAGTGAAAATGGCAGCGACTCTGAAGATGTAAATAATATAAAAACATTAAATAATTTAACTACAAGTGCCGAAAAACAAGGTAAACAACTTAAAGAAAACGCTGATACCATACAAAAAAATAATGAAGAAGTTTCAAAGAAAACAGAACAGGCAAAAACAGAACAAGAAAATACTAAGAACGATATTGAAAAAATGTCCGGCGAAATGAAAGATATCGAAAACCGTGTAGAAAATGGACAAGAGCTTTCTGATACAGAATTATCAAGATATAAAAAATTAGGAGAACAAATCCGGACAGAAGATAAATCATTAAAATTATTCAATAAAGATTTAAATGATGATGTTGAAAAATTATTGAACAGTATTGATAATTTTAGCGGAGATATCGGACTTGAAGAATCATTAAGCCAAAACTTGGATAATTATAGCAATTTGGCAAGAAATACAGTTGCAAAATCATTTGAACACGCCAGTGTAGAGAGCAATAAAATAAATCTTATGGTCGGAATGGATTTGTTCAAACTAAATACTGAACTTACCGTCAAAAACATGTCATTAATGTCAGATTTGGATATTAATTCAAATATCATAAACAGTAATGCTAACACAGCGAAAGTTATGGGTGATTATCTGAAAGACATAGACAACAATAATACTCAACTAATACACGAAAAACCTGTAGAAAAAATATCAAATGATAACAAAGAAATCAATGCAATAAACACAGACTCTGAAGATAATGCTACCGAAACGAACAATACCAATGATACTGAGGTATCAGTATCAGGCGAACAAAATACAAATAATACACAAACTCAGACTGAGGATTTATCTGAAATTCCTCCTGAGAATGAAATTCCTCAGACCTCAGAGCAACCTATAACAAATAACGCAGAAGAAACTGTAAATATACAAGAGAATAGTACTACAGATAATAGTGATACGGATGACATTTCGCTCACTGCTAACCGCAATGTTGGTATCACAGCAAACGAATTCGCACAAGATAACAAGACTCAGAACTCTTTACCTGTGTACACTGACTTTAGAGCATTAAATGATGATTCTTTCTTTGATCTGCAAGATTATTTAAGATTTAATAACGCATTTTCAAGTGCTAAAGATATCGGTAACAATGTATTCGCCACAGACAAAACTGCAAATAATGCAACAATACAAAACGATGTACCTGATACAACAAAAGTTGAAAAGTCAAATATATCATCAGAAAATGAAGCTACAGTTACTGCTGATACAAAGGCGGAACTTGAAATCCCTGAAATTGACGAAGAAACTCCAAAAACTGAAATAGACGAAGAAACCGAAATTGAAAATAATAAAGACACTCAAAACAGTGCAAACACCGTTTCCTCCAATAATAATTCTACAGAACAGGCAGAACAATCATCTGAATCAGATACTCAAAACGAGGAAACCATACAAACATCTCCTGAAGAAACTGAAATTGCAGCAACAGAAGTTATATCGGAAGAATTACCTGCCGATGAAGCAAATGAAGTAAAGGACATTTCAACATCAAAAGATAATGCTTCAAATACAAACATTGATGCGGAAAATGAGATAACCAAAAATTCTAATAAGTCTGTTGCAATTACATCTGATATGTCTGCTAAAGATAAGGATATCCGAGATTTCAACACTGATAATGATGTTTCAAAATCTAAATTTAACATGCTCAATCAGTCAGCCGAACATGTTAAATTTAACAAAGATACAGTTGAAAGCAGCAGAACAGATACAAAATCAAGAATGGAAGAAATCAGCAACAGAGCAAAAGCTTTGTCAGAAAAAGTTGATGAAAATAAAAATACAATCAAAAAATATGATGACTCAAATACACAAGACAGTTCTCAGGAAGTATTAGCATCTGAAGAAACTATCATAACCGAACAAGCTACAGAAAATAATTCAAAAAATCAGACTGAAAATAATGACAAACTATCTGACAGAATAACAGAACTTGAATATGATGCGAATACGTCAAACGGTTCATTTAGTGACATAAACGAATCAGTGAAAGCAAGTCGCAATAATTTTGCAACAGCAGCAGACAGTACAAGAAAACTGGTTACGGAACTGAAAAATACGCAGGCAGATAGTGAAGCATCCGTAAAAACGACTCAAAATAATGTTCAGACAGGAAAAATCAAATCAGATAAAGCTGAAGATGAATTGGATTTTGTTAATCAGATTACAAAAGAAGATGACGGAAGCGATTACGTTGTTGAAGAACCTGACTACAAAGCAATACCAACTGTAGCAGATGAATCAAGAGATGTACAGGAATATGCAGACCGAGATATGTCCGTAAGCGACCATGACATAGACCTTGAAAGCGACAACAATCCGGATAATAATACAAAAGAACTTGAAATTGTCGCTCAAAAAGCAGTTGAAGAAAACATCACTGATGAACGTGAAAATGTATATCTTAATCCGCTTATCCATGATACAAGGATTGACACTGAAGACAGGATGGCAGAAACCGCCGACCTTGAAATTACCGATATTGCAGAACAAGGTGCAATGGAAGAAAGCACAAGAAACAGTGTAAAATCAGAAGTTGCAGAAACCATGAAATCAACTTTAAGTGATGTTAGCAAACGTGCCCAGAAAAAAGATACTGATAATGATAAAAAACATAAATTATTTACTGAATTTGAAAACAAAAAACGTTCTCAATTAAGAAAAACTGTTCAAAAAGTAAGTAAAGCCCGTGATGTAAGATAATTAGTTTGCGGAAACGCACGATACTATTGCATCAACAAGCCGTTTGACCTTGATTATGTTCAATTTATCAAAATCTTTTGGTACATTGTTAGCGTATGGGATAATTGCTTTCTTAAAACCTGCAGCCGCAGCCTCATTAAGACGTTTCTCAATATTATTAACGGGATGAATTTCGCCGGATAATCCTATCTCACCTATAATTACCGTCTGAGGATCAACCACAACATCTCTTGCACAAGTAGCAACAGCAAGAGCAATTCCTAAATCCGCACTTGGTTCATCAACCTCTATACCGCCCATAACGTTGACATAAACGTCCTGTTTAGAAAAATTCAGTCCTACACGTTTTTCCAGAACGGCAAGTATTTGATGTAGTCTGCTTAAATCTACGCCGTTTGTAACCCTTCTTGGAGCTGCATAAGAAGTAGTACCAACAAGTGCCTGTATTTCAACCATTAACGGTCTTGTTCCTTCATTAGTAACAATTATTGCACTCCCGGGAGCAGCAACTCTTGAACGCTCATTAAGGAACAATTCATTAGGATTTTTTATTTCACGCAGCCCGTCGGCACACATTTCAAAAATACCGACTTCGGATGTATTTCCAAAACGATTTTTCATAGAGCGAAGCATTCTGTATGATTTATACTTGTCACCCTCAAAATATATAACGGTATCTACCATGTGTTCAAGGACTTTTGGTCCGGCGATATTACCGTCTTTTGTAACATGCCCGATTACAATAGTTGTTATATTTTTACTTTTTGCGATATGCATTAAAATATTTGTACATTCCCTAATTTGAGAAACACTGCCGGCAGAACTTGCCACATTATTTGAGTAAATTGCCTGAATACTGTCTATTATTACGAAATCAGGTTGTATTTCTTCAATTTGAGCCTTTATATTTTCCATATTAGTTTGCGGATATATATACAGGTTATCGGAATTTATGCTAAGCCTTTCCGCTCTCAATTTTAATTGAGAAGAACTTTCTTCCGCAGATATATACAAAACCTTTTTGCCTGAATCAGACAATTGTCCGCAGGTTTGAAGAGTAATGGTAGACTTACCTATTCCGGGATCTCCTGCAAGCAAAATCAAAGAACCTTGCACCAATCCTCCTCCGAGAATTCTGTCGAATTCAGAAATATTTGTACTAACCCTGACTTCTTCACCGATATGAATATCTTTAAGCAGTTCAGGTTTTTCCGTATTAACAAATTCATTTGCAGCTGCATTTGGAGCTTTTTCATCAAATTGGACTTCTTCAACAAGAGAACCCCAACTGCCGCACTCCGGACATTTACCCAAATATCCTGCCGTTTCGTAACCGCATTCCTGACATATCCATTTTGATTTTACTTTTGCCATTTATAATCCTCTGAATTTACTTTTGTAGAGCCTTTGCATCTTCGATTTTCATCGCAAAATAAGGTTTATCCTTTTCCTGCAGGAATATTATATATCTGTTATTAAAATAAAAATATCTTGGTTCAGGATCATGTGAAGGTGCCATAGCGGCTTTCAGAGTCATCATGCCCGCTTCTGATTTCAGTTCGACTCCTTTTTCATCCATTTTAAATTGTATTGTTTCTATTGCTTTTCCTATCATTAAATCTGAATTTTTAATAGGTTTATTGCATAATTCACTAAATTCACGTTCGTTCTTAAAATCAAGATTAGGTGCTTTAAACTCATCTACAGGAGTAAGCCATTTTGTACCGTTATATTTATTGGCTTTATTCATCATATCTTTATAGAGAATATCGAGCGTTTTCATGTCATCAGTCCTGTAAAAATAAATAGTATCATTTTGTTTTGATTTCAGGGAAACCGCATAATCATTGTCGTTGTTATAAAACAGAACATTAACCGAGCGTTTTAGTGCTCTTGCAGAATCTTCATCAGCACCGAAATATTTAACGTTACCCTCACTTCCGATAAAACTGTCATCCGGAAGTTTATCAAAAGGTTTAATATATTGAAAATCTTTCTTTAACATTGCATAAAGAATATATTTGCCATCTGCAGGTGTCCAGTCAAATCCGTCTAAAATGTCGCTCGTTTCGTTAAATTTTTCTTTTATACCTTTTTCTATTTCTTTTTTTATCTCAGGTGATGCTAATCCCCATTTTTTATAATATGAATTTTCAGATAAATCAGAAGTTGTGAATTCTTTTCTGTTCAAATTATCAGCCATAACGGATTTTGTTCCGACAAATTCAACAGGTTGTTTTATGAGTTCATCAATTAAATCATTCCATACAAGCTGAAATGTTCCGACCCAGACAACATTTTTGGCATTGGATTCGGTATTCATTGTCGGTATAAGTTCAAAATCAGCTTTATTGACAGTATTTTCAACAGTTACAGGTACTTTTCTTTTCTGCCAAAATTTCCAAGAAAATGCACTCGCCGATAAGCTTGTTGCTAATATAACACCAATAGCAAGAGCTAAACATATTCTTTTTTTCATAATCTAAATACTCCTAACTAAATACTTCTTTTAATAAGGCTATTTTATCACTGTCGGAAACTTTTATCAATAAGGTTTTATCTTTTGAAGTTTCCCCTTTTATGATAGATATAGATGTTTTAGGAATTTTGAACTGTTTTGATAAAAATTCTATCAGGGCTTTGTTGGCTTTCCCCTCAATAGGCTGAGCAGTAAGCTTAATTTTTATTCCCGTATCATCTTTAATAATTTCATTTTTAGATGCATTCGGTGAAATTTTTATTTGTACGATAAATCCGTCTGTAGTTTCTTTAATCATGTTTATAATCCTTATGTATGAAATTTTTTAAATTCTCTTGAAAATGAATATCAAAACTCGTATTATAATTATACCATGCCTGAAAAACCACTATTTGATGAAATAAAAAACACCTTGATTTCGCAAAAGCGTGACGAGGCAGATATAAAAAAGATAGAAGAAGCTTTTGAATTTGCAAAAAAACTTCATGAGGGGCAGTACCGTGTTTCAGAGGAACCGTACATTATCCACCCTGTAGAAGTTGCAAAAATTCTTGTGGATTTGAAGGCAGACAGTCATACAATTATGGCAGCATTTCTTCATGACATTTTAGAGGATACTGACACAAAACCTGAAGAAATAGAAGAGAAATTTGGCAAAGATGTTCTGACACTTGTGCAGGGAGTAACTAAACTCGGCAAACTTCAGTTTAAATCAAAAGAAGAACGGCAGGCTGAGAACTTCCGCAGACTATTCATAGCAATGGCAAACGATATAAGAGTTATATTTTTGAAACTGGCTGACAGACTGCATAATATGCGTACTCTTAATTTTATGGCAGCGAATAAACAGCAAAAAATTGCACAGGAAACTCTTGATATTTTTGCTCCGCTTGCAAATCGTTTAGGTATCGGTAAAATTAAAGCTGAACTGGAGGATTTATCTCTCAGATATTTAGAACCTGACAAATATTTTGAAATTGCACAACTTGTTTCACAAACAAAAGCTGAAAGAGAAATGACCGTCAATATGCTTATTGACCAAATTTCAAAAGACGTAAAGAAAAACGGCATAAATGCACAGATTACGGGAAGAGCAAAACACTATTACAGCATTTATGCAAAAATGAAACGTCTGAACATTGCCTTCCATGAGTTGTACGATATAACTGCAGTTCGTGTAATTGTTGACACGGAAAAAGAATGTTATGAAGTTTTAGGGCTGATTCATTCACAATTCAAGCCAATTCCCGGAAGGTTTAAAGATTATATCGCAATGCCAAAAGGCAACATGTACCAATCTTTGCACACCTCCGTAATAGGTCCTCGCTCAAAACCTCTTGAAGTTCAAATAAGAACATGGGAAATGCACGAAGTAGCAGAATATGGTGTTGCCGCACACTGGAGATATAAAGAAAAAGGTTCACAAAAAGCAAGTAATCCTGCTGACTTAAAATTCTCCTGGATGCGTAAAATGGTAGAGTTTGACAAAGATATGACCTCTGCAGAAGATTACGTTAACTCCGTAAAAATGGATTTATTTTCCGATCAGGTATTTGCATTTACTCCAAACGGAGATGTATTCGATTTGCCAAAAGATGCCACACCTGTCGATTTTGCATATCGTATCCACTCTGATGTAGGTAATAAAACTGTAGGTGCGTTGATTAATGGCAGAATAGCACAGCTTGACACAAAGCTTAATAATGGAGATATAGTTGAAATTTTAACATCAAAAACTCCTGCACCAAGGCTTGACTGGTTGAATTTTGTTGTTACTAAGCAGGCATCGTCAAAAATAAAACAGTGGTTCAAAAAGAATAACCGTGAAAGCCATATAGAAGTCGGCAAAACGAACCTTGAACACGAATTAACAAAAGCTGTATTTGATGAACATTTAAAATCAGGTGAACTGGAAAAAGTTGCAAAACAAATGAATTACCTGTCTGTGGATGATTTGCTTGCAGCACTGGGTTATGGTGAAACAACGGTTAACAAGGTATTGAGCAAACTTAAAAAGCCGGAACAAAAGCACGAAACTTCATTTCATACATATAACCGAAAAAAATCAGAAAAAGATATTATCGGTCTGGAAGGGTTGCTTTACTCGTTTGCAAAATGCTGTTCGCCAATTCCGGGAGAACCTATCGTAGGTGTTGTTACCCGTTCTAAAGGTGTTTCAGTACACAGAATTGACTGCAAGACACTCGAGAACATTCCGCCTGAACGTTTGCTTGACATTCGCTGGTCAGGCGACAATACGAATAAAACTTACACAACAACAATTCGTGTTGAAACAGGCGAGAAAATGGGACTGCTTAAAGATATTATTGCAGCTATTTCCGACAACAATACAAATATAACTTATGCAAATGTAAAGGCTAAAACTAATAAAAAGCTCGGTGTAATTGAAATTGGAATGGAGCTTGATAATATAGACACGCTGAAAAAAGTTATCAACTGTATTCAGGCAATTCCGGATGTATACAGCGTAAAACGTATCCAAACATCCTACTCGGCTTCCCCTCACCAAAATAACCAGAGAAACAACAAAAAAACAAATAACAAATCCACAACTAAAAAAACTAAATAATACTTGTCATAAACAAGATTACTTATTTTACAGTTATATGTTGCCATATAAACTTCTGATAACCCGATAATATATTTCCAATTTTTCTTCGGATATATTTAAAATCATATTTAATATTTCTTTGCAGTACGGATGCACATCCGAATTAATTAATTCACAATGCTTTATGCTGATATCAAGTACTTCTGCAATTTTGATGAAATTTTCTAATTTGGGACTTGTTAAGCCTGTCTCTATTCTGTATATTTGTTTTTCATCCAGACCTGTTAATTCAGCCAACTCAAATTGAGATAACTTCTTAGCTTTTCTTGCCAATCTGATTTCAGTACCAATTGATTTCCTGTCCAACTTTGTTAACATACTTAATCCTAACAATGTAATAATATAACAATTTTGACCTATTATTAAGTATATTTTTGTCTTATTATATTGAAAATCGGACATAAATGTGCTATAATAGTAATAAATTGGAGGATTTAATATGATTGCATACTCTGAAGTACATGAAAAACATAACGGTTTTACGTTAGCAGAAGTTCTAATTACCCTCGGCATAATCGGTGTTGTTGCAGCAATGACATTACCTGCATTAATCCAAAACTACCAGAAGGGCGTAGTATTAAATCGTTTAAAACAAACTTATGCACAAATAGCTGTTGGAGCTGAAGCTGCTGCTGCAGATCAGGATAATACACCTATTCACCAGTGGCAATGTGATGAAAGTTGGGCTGACGGTGCATACATGCAGGAAAGTTGTTTCTACAAGGTATTCGAAAAAATAGGGGCGAAATTATACCCTCAGGCTCCATCTCAAGATAAAATATTTTGCTATGAAGATAAACCATATAGAGAATATACACAGATGAACGGAATTGTAGGAGATTTTGCGATACCAGGCAAATTTGTTCACCCTTATTCCTGGTCTGCAAAGATGCCTAACGGAGCTTGCGTTGTCTGGACAGCTTACGCACATACAGGTGATGCGAGAGGACGTTTAGTAATAGATGTTGACGGACCATATTCAGGACCAAATCGATTGGGCAGGGACACATTTTTATTTAGTTATTGTGAAGCTAATAGCGGAAGAGGTTTGGGCAATGACGGCAGAACTGTTATTGCAAACGGTCAGGGAGGTAATAGAAACCAACTCAAAAACGGCTGTAAAAAGGCTGATGGGATTTGGGGTGCAGGAACACAATGTGCTGCTCTAATCATAAGTGATAACTGGCAAATAAAAAATGATTATCCGTGGTAAATATTTTTCAATAGCTCTCTGCATCAAATGTCAGAGAGCTTTTTATTTTTACGATAATCTTCACTAGATACGAGCGAAGTATCTGTAAGAGCAGGCTGGCCTGCATGCGTTCGCATTAAACGGTACCGCTCGCAACAACAACAAAAACTCAACGTTTTCGTTGATTGTTGTTCGACTTTCGTCCTTCGGACTCATACCTCTGCTCACGCTAAAAAAAAGCCACCTCTCGGTGACTTATCTCAATGTGTAAAAGGTTAGTGTGTAGGAGAAAATAAAGAAAATGGTTATACTTCATGTATGCCCAATACAAAAAATTTTATAACATATACGCAATATATATTTTACATATCTTAATAATATACTTTGAGGCATAAAAAGAGGACAGCAACAAACTGTCCTCTTATAATTTTAACTTTTGCATTCTCTGTTATTAATCTTTTTTAGCAAAAGATTCGTTAGCACGGCTCTTAATTTCTTTTTCAAGGATATCAATAAATTCATCAACCTTGAAAGTGCCGACTTGACCGATACCTCTGGCACGAACAGCAACAGAACCGGACTCAATTTCCTTATCACCGATTACGCAAACATAAGGAATTTTCTTATCCTGTAAGCTTTCTCTGATTTTATAGTTCATACTTTCGGATCTGTCATCCAATGAAGCTCTGATACCTGCATCACGCATTTTTTTGTAAACGGTTTCTGCGTAATCAGTATGTTTATCATTACTGATTGGAACAATATTCACCTGAGTTGGAGCAAGCCATGTAGGGAATGCACCTGCATAATGCTCAATAAGAATTCCGTGAAATCTCTCCATTGAACCGAAAATTACACGGTGAAGCATCAAAGGAGTTTTCAGCTGACCATCTTTATCCTGATATTTGATATCAAATCTTGCAGGCAAATTGAAGTCTAACTGAATTGTTGCACACTGCCAAGTTCTGCCGATTGCATCTTTAACCTTAAAGTCAATTTTAGGACCGTAAAATGCACCGTCACCCTCGTTGATATCGTATTTCATACCACGGCGTTCCATTGCTTCTTTAAGACCGGCTTCTGCTTTGTTCCAGTTTTCGATTTCACCTACATAGCTTTCAGGACGGGTAGAAAGTTCAACTTCAAAATCCATCTTGAAAATAGCCATTGTATCAGCAACAAAATCAATAATTGCATTAATTTCGTCAACCAATTGTTCAGGTGTACAGAAGATATGAGCATCGTCCTGAGTAAAGCCTTGAACACGAGTCAAACCTGATAACGCACCTGATTTTTCTTTTCTGTATACAGTACCTAATTCAGCCATTCTTAACGGTAATGAACGGTATGAATGTCTGTTAGCCTGATAAATCAAAATATGGAACGGACAGTTCATGGGTTTTATTACATACTGATCATCTGAATCTTCATCTTTTTGTACAAAGAACATGTTTTCTTTGTAGTGATCCATGTGACCGGAAATTTCCCACAATTTTGATTTTGCGATTTGCGGTGAATAAACTGTTACATAACCACGTTTTCTGTGTTCACTTCTCCAGTAGTTTTCGATTTCTTCTCTGACTACCGCAAGATTTGGATGCCACAATACCAATCCGCCACCTAACTCTTCACGAGTAGAGAACAAATCAAGTTTTGCACCCAATTTTCTGTGGTCACGTTTTTCAGCTTCTTCTATGAATGTTAAATATGCAGCCAAATCTTCTTTAGTCCAATATGCTGTCGCATAAATTCTCTGGAGCATCTTATTTTTTTCATTACCTCTCCAGTATGCACCTGCAACTTTCAACAATTTGATTGCATTACCTTTTATATAAGAAGTATTCGGAATGTGAGGGCCTGCACACAGGTCATTGAATAAAACATTTCCGTCTTTATCTTTTGTCAAGTACAATGTAGGGTTATCATTTCTGTGTTCTTCAAGCAATTCTGCCTTGTAAATTTCACCCTGATCCTTGAATTCTTTAATCTGTGCATCTACATCAGGAATAACATATTTTTCAAAGGTAAGATTTTGCTTAATAATTTCCTTCATCTTTTCTTCGATTTTAGTAAGGTCTTCCTGCGTAAAAGCGTGACCATCCGTCAAATCAAAGTCGTAGTAAAAACCTTCATCAGTTGCCGGTCCGATAGCTAACTTTGCTGCCGGAAACAGGCTTTGTACCGCTTGCGCCATAATGTGTGAAGTTGAGTGTCTCAACGTACGCAATGTTTCATTGTTCTTTTCCATATTTTCTCTTTCTGTCCTTTATGAAGCATCAGAATATTTGAATACAACATTTATTACAAATTCCGCTAAACACACGGCTGACACTTCTAAGGGTGGACCCCCTAAACTATTAACTACAACGTTATATCACGAATAATTTTTTGAGTAAAGATATTACTTATAATCAATAGAATCAAAGGTTTACGACATGTTAACTTTTGTAAACAGCCAATAAATAGAAATAGCAATTTTTTTATAGCTATATACTTTATATATATATATTAAATAATTAAGAGAGGTATAAGACTATGGCGAGCAATAGTCCGATATCCGGAGTTTCCGGCGTATCAAATATGCGAATGGTATTTCCAACAGATGTAGTCAACATGTATTCGTCCCGAAGTTTGGATATAGATGCAGATGTACAAACCCAGAGTACAATGAGGATAGCGACTTATGTAAACTGTAAAACGCTGCCGACAAGGGTAACGGGGCTAAACGGACTAACACCGCCGGATGCGGATTACACATCAAACCCAATGATGGGAACGATGGCACATAACGCAAGAGGCGAAGGTTCAACAATAGAACTGTTTGGATAGAAATAAAAATTAAGGAAACAACAAGAAATGCAACTAAACGGAATTAACATACAACCAAAAATAGGCTCAGATTTTCAAGCACAATATGGTGCTGTTGATTCTGCTATAAATGCAAATACTATGGTTCAGGTTTCCAATCCTTCCGCTCAACATTATGATCAAACAAAAGTTACACAAAATACAAACCCTGAAAAAATTGCGGAAAATATTTCAAAATACGAAACAGCACAAGGCAATTACATGAAAATGTTTCACGGAATTAAATAAAAAATAACCTGAGAAATATCTCAGGTTATTTTTTTATTGCCACTTATAATCGTGTTTTATTTGCCATCCGTCATCAATAATTTTCTTGGCACAGGCATATCCTGAAGCCATCCATCCTGATGCACTGCTTAAGCAATCATTTCCATGATCCCCGGCGTAAGGAATTACACTTCCACTATGAGTCAGTTCGAACATAAATGTGTCTTTTCCTAACTGATTAGGATTTTTATCACTACCGTTAATATCTATATATATTAATATATGAGTGTTTGCATCCCACGTCCAGCCACCACGACTATTTATTGCAAGGCAACTGCCATCATTAAGAATCCACCAAATATTTACTACATTCCACGAGTTTAGCTTGCCACCACTAGCATATTTATAATATTTTGTAGTATCATCCGGCAGGCACATTTTTATTTCGGTAGAATATGTAGGATGATTGCCTCTTTCCACATAATTTAAATGTTTACTCAATTCATCGGCAAACATACCTTGATCAAAATATTGAGGATGATTGAACTGCTGATGAACAAACGGCATACCTAACATATCAGAACCGCCGTAATCTGCTCTTATAAATTCAACTGCATTTTGAATGACTGCATAACTTTTTTTAAGCTGAGATACAGTCTGAGCCTTTTGATAATTTTGCATCAATGCAGGTAATGTCATAGCCGCCACTACCCCGATTATTCCGAGGGTGATTAGAACTTCAGCGAGAGTAAAGGCGGCACGACGAGGCTTTGCAGACTGAGCTACGTGCGTAGCACCCTCCGCAAGAGTAAATGCGGCTTTCTTTGATGTCATCCCGAACTTTACAAAGCGAACCACCGCAACGAAGTGAGGATGAGCGAGCCTGTATGCAGAGCTGTTTCGGGATCTAACCACCTTTACATAATTACGACTTTCACTATATGCACTACCTAAAGAATCACATTGGCTAGATGCTGAAACGAGTTCGGCATGACATATAACTAAACTCCGTAAACCCTTACTAAGAGAGGATTTTACCCCCCCCCCTATGTTTAAATCCAATCATAATAATATTCTCCGCAGTTTCCATATTATTATTATAGCATTAATTTTGATTATTACAACCCCAATTCTTTATCACAACAAATCAAAATTTAAAAAATTAATCCTATTTTACATGCTTATTAAGCAGGCGAAACCTATATGTTAAGTTTTGTAAAGTGTAAATCGTACACTATATCTGGATTCTGGATTTATTTGTAAATTTATTAAAAGAAATTGTTGACATTTAAATTTTTATGTGCAATAATAATTGAGTAAGATTTAAGTGTAGTCGAAACACTAAATATAAATAGATTCATTAACCCCAAAAACATATAAACTCCTAAATAATAAACACTAAAAGAGACCATTAGGATGCAGAAAACGACCCACTCAGTAATGAGTGGTTTTTTTTATGTTTTTGTTCTAATTAGTGTAGTAATGACAATTCTATAAATACGACATTTTATGGGCAATTATTGTTAATCCAGAAAATCACCGTGGAAATCAGTCCCGCCGGTTTTTATCAACCCATACTTATCTGCAATACATTCAACCTTTTTTACAGAGTGAAATTTTATTATACTCCTGTGCCTTCTGTAAGGATAATAGACTTCAATTCCGTCCAATCCGTAAGAAATCAATCGGACAACCAAGTTTTCCAGACTTACAGCCCAACAACATGCCGGATGTGCCAATACTGCAATTCCTCCCGCAGAATGTATTGCTTTTATTAAATCTTCTATATTTCTGGTTGAAAAAATCCTGACTATATCCCATTCGGTTTCTTTTTTATTTTTTGCAAGAAATGGTTTTAAATCTTCATTATTTACATCAATTCCGTATGCAAGCAGATGCAGAAATACATACCCACACCAAACATCAAATTCTACAGCAGGGATAACCATTTTTTCATTTTTTAAATTTGTTTCAATATAAGCATTCACAGTATTATGATCAGATATAGCAATAGTACCGTATCCTGCTTTTTTTGCTTGTCTTACAACATCTTCGGGGGTTGATAATCCATCTGAAAATGTTGTATGAATATGCAAATTTACTTTTTTATTTTCGTAATCTTCTTTAGTAAAAGACTTTATAAGTTCTTTATAATCAGTCATTGTTTTTTTAACTTTATTTGTAATAAAATAATAATATAAATTATACTATATATAATAGCACAAAATTCCAAACAGATTTCGGAGAATTTATGACAAAGATTAAAGTTGAAAACAATTTTATATGGATAATTCTGGCAGCAATAAGAATTTACAGCACAAACTTTTTGAAGTTCTGCGGATATATGCTGTTCCCTGTATTAGGACAAGTTTTAGGATTATTGTTGATTTTTTGTCTGGCAGCACTGTATATAACATATTTACCTGAACTGGCAGATAAATATCCGATATTCAATGATTACACAACTATTATATTATCTGTTATATTGATTACGGTTCCAGGATTATTGATATTTACAAAAGCATTCTGGGATTATCTTGTAACATACGGAGCGATAAATTCCGTAACAGAAAGCTTCCTGAACACCAGAAAAATATATGATTTTCCGGCACATAATGCAACAATCACTTCAAGAGTATTTAAATATATCGGATTATGGTGTTTGTATTCAATATTTTGGCTTATTGCAATTAATCCTTTCTTCTGGATTATCGGAGCCATATTTTTCATATACTTCATTCTGATTTTTCAGGTATTTTCATTTGAACCGGACAAATCTGTCTCGGAATGTTTTACAAGAAGTTTTCAAATCGTCAGAGGAAACGCTTTTAGGACATTACTGATAATGTTAATCATAGGATTATTTACTCACGTTATATTCGTACAGGGATTTGCCGTAATATTTGATTTCACAAAAATCACACCTTTGCTGGCATCACTTTTTGAAGGTACTTTAACTACATATATTCCAATTGATGCGATTAACAATTTTATGTTAAATATTAATCCGTCATTTGATATGATTACACCTACAAAAGTTGCGTCATTCTTTGTTTATCAGATTGTAGCATTTCTTGTGGTAGGATTTAGTCTGCCGCTGAGAGGTATTACCTGGGCATTGTGGTATATTGCATTAACCGGTAACAGCGGAATGCAAGAAGAAAGCAGCAGCAAACGAATCGTAAAAAGAGTTTCAGCAGAAGTTATTAACAGAGCAAGAAAACAACAATAACAAAAAATTTTATATAAGGGTTTATATATGTTTATATGTAAAAACTGCAAATCAATAGATAAATTTGAACTGATGTTCTCACCTGAATATCAAGGTCAAAAAGTCTTTGAACAGACATATAACAGTAAAAATGAATTACAAATATCAGTAGACGGTTACACGTTCATTCCGGATTTACAGTTTATGAATGAACATGCTGTATGCAGATATTGCGGACAAATTTATATGTGGGACTATAATTATAAGGAATAAAAAATGAGAACAGGAAGACAAAATAACGAACTCAGACAAATTAAATTTACTAAAGACTTTACCAAAAATGCCTTAGGTTCTGTACTTGTAGAATTTGGAGATACCAGAGTAATTACAACAGCATCCGTAGAAGAAGGCAAACCAAAATGGATGGATAAAGATGACACAAGAGGCTGGTTAACCGCAGAATATTCACTTCTACCGTCTTCCACCAATACAAGATGCCAGAGAGAAAGAAGTAAAGTTTCAGGCAGAACTCAGGAAATACAACGATTAATCGGAAGAAGTTTAAGAGCATGTGTTGACCTTACCAAAATGTCTGATTTAACAATAACCATTGATGCAGACGTAATTCAGGCTGACGGCGGTACAAGAACTGCCAGCATCTGCGGAGGATTTTTAGCATTAAGAATTGCTGTAGAAAAATTGCTAAAAGAAGGTAAGTTAAAAGAAAATCCTATTATTGAACCTATAGCCGCAATTTCAGCAGGCATAATCGACGGAGAAGTTCGCTTGGATTTAAATTATGAAGAAGATTCTCACGCTCAGGTTGACAGCAATATTGTACTTACAAAAAGCGGTAAAATTATAGAATTTCAAACCACAGCAGAAGATGAACCTTATGAATATGAAAAAATGTTAAAGATTTTTGAAGTTGCAAGGGACGGAATTAAGAAAATTATTGATATCTATGATATAGTTTAGTATAATAACAGTCGAAAGGAGAATATATGAAAAAGTTATTTACGATTTCTGTAATTTTTTCTTTAATGTTAACGACATCAGTATATGCAGAACAGGCATATAATAATATTAGAGAAACACAGAATAGCAATAGATATACACAAGATTTATCAACCAGAGCAAGTGAGAATCAACAGGCTTGGGAGCAAACTATTCGTGCATATCAAGTAAACAATAATGATTCATACACAAGATTCTGGGACAGATATGTTGACGCATATCAAAAGAGTAAAAAAATTCAGCACTAGTGTAGTGCGACAACTATAATAAATAAGGAGAAAAGACATGAAAAAAACATTAGTTGTATTATTGACTGCAGTATTTGTTTCAGTTGGTGCAGCTCAGGCAGCAACAAGCTCAACACCAATTACTGATTGGATTAACAGCAAAACATCAAAAATTACTAAAACTGAAAAGCAAATAGCTGCTGATAAAGCGGCAACAGAAAAAGCTGCTGCAGAAAGAAAAGCTGCTGCAAAAGCTAAAAAAGAAGCTATTAAAAATCAAGTTAATGCAGAAAAAACTTTCTGGAAGAAATTATTTACTTGGGATTGGTAATAATAAGTATTTCAGAAACAAAAAGAGTCGACATCCGTCGGCTCTTTTTTATGTTGAAAAATGTAAATTTTTTTAAATTTAGTGTAAAAATTTTCAATTTGTATTTTTTATATAATTGTTAGTGTGTTAAAAAGCAAAGGAGTATTTCTATGGCAGTAGGCAGTGTTGAAACAGCAAAAAATAACGCTTTTGTACATCAGATAGTTACAACATCATCAGGAGAAAAAGTAGAAATCCCGACTATGGCAGGCTCTACAATTGATATCAAGCCCACTAAAGACGGAAAATATCAGGAAACAATAACTTATCCTAATCCTCCCGGGAAAAATTATGAACCAAAGGTTTCAATTCTTTCGGAAGATGAATTAATTGCAAAATATGGAAATCAGGCAGGTAAAAGTTTACAGGTAATAGCTTAAACTAACATCCAAGAGTAATGAGTCCCTTGTCGGGCTCATTATTTTTATACCATCTCCATAGGTTCAATTGCAAAATCAATGATGTACGGTTCATCAGTTTTGAAAGCATCATCCAGAGCTTTCTTTATATCAGCATAACGCTCAACTCTCGAGGACTTAATTCCATAAGCATCCGCTAATTTTATAAAATCGGGATTTGAGATTTTTGTTTCGGAAAATCTGCAACCGTAAGCTTTTTGCTGCAACTGTCTGACCATTCCGAGATATCCGTTATCCATAATAAATATTTTTACAGGTAATTTATAATCAACGCAAGTTGCAAGCTCCTGCTCATTCATCTGAAAAGAACCATCGCCTGCTATACATATAACAGGTTGTTTACCGGAAGCAATACTTGCACCAATTGCAGCAGGTAATCCAAATCCCATAGTACCGGAACCACCTGATGTCAAAAATTTGTTCGGGGAATTAAATTTATAATTCTGAACAGTCCACATTTGATGTTGTCCGACTTCAGTTGTAACAATAGGTTCAAATGACTTGGTATATTGATATATTTCTCTGATTACTTCATAGGACTGCAATTTATCTGACACAGGTAATCTTTTGGCATCCAAAAATTTAAGATTTTTGACTCCTTTCATCCAATCGGAATATTCGCCAAACTTTCTCTTATTTAACTCACTTAATACATAATTTATATCAGATACAATCCCGTACTTAACTGAAACTGCACGAGCAATCTCAACTTCATTAATATCAATTTGTACTATTTTATCCGATAATTCACCTTCTTTAAAGCAACATGTTATTCTGTCGTTAAATCTTGCACCTAATGAAATTATCAAATCAGAAACTCTCAGTATCTCATTTGCACTTTTTTGACCAAAAACACCTATCATTCCCGAATAACATTTGCCTTCCTGCGGATATGCACCAATACCCATCATTGTATTGACAACAGGGATACTATGAGTTTCGGCAAATTTTATTAACTCATCTGAAGCTTTAGAATGGATTACCCCACCACCTGCAACTATAACAGGATGTTTTGATGATAGAATTTCCTTCTCTAATATTCTTAAATCGTTAACGCTTGCAGTTTTAATCTCATCATCATACTTTACGGACGGGACCTTATTGATACTCTGACTAAAAATATCTTTTGCCAAATCAACGACTACCGGTCCTTTTTTGCCTGATACAGCACAATTAAAGGCATCCTTTAATGTACTTTCCAATGTATCAACACTTGTTACCTGATAAGCCGCTTTTGTACAAGAACGAGTAATATCCACAATATTTATTTCCTGAAAAGCATCTGTGCCTATAAGTTTGCTAAATACTTGACCTGTTAAAACAACAACAGGATATCCGTCTAAATAGGCATTCGCAATTCCTGATACAGTATTGGTTGCCCCGGGACCTGATGTAACAAGGACAACTCCGCATTTCCCTGATACTCGTGCATACCCCTCCGCAGCATGAACTGCAGCCTGTTCGTGTCTTACAAGATAGTGCTTTATATCATTCTGTTTAAATAATTCATCATAAATATCTAAAACAACACCACCCGGATAACCAAATATAGTATCTACACCCAAATTCTTTAAAGTTTCAACTATTATTTGGGCACCGGTAAATGTTTTATATTCTATTTTTTCAGATACTAACATATCTTCTACTTCCGTTCCTCCGGTACAAGTATTGATAATACCGAATTATTTAAATTTAAATATTGTTTGATTATATTATTCAAATCCTCAATCGTGATATTTTCTAAATCCATAAGGTATTCTTCTATGAGTTTTAAATCCTCACAAACAGTCATATAATACCCTATTGTTTCTCCGATTTCGGACACCGTTTCTGCCGAATATGCAAATCTTGACTTAATTTTCTTTTTTGCCTTCTGCATTTCTTCGTTTGTTATAGGAACATTTATCAGATTTTCCAATTCTTTTTCTACAAGACCAATAGCCATATCTTTCTTATCAGATTTACAATTTGCCTGAATAAAGAAGTTATTTCCGTCTTTGAACTGGTAATGTTCAGAACTTATCATATTAAAAATCGGTTCAGGTTGTTTTTCAATCAAATTCTGGTACAATCTTGAACTTGTACCATCTCCGAAAATTATACTGATTATATCAAGACATATCGTACCTTTTATATCTCTTGCAAGAGGTCCGAGCCAACCGTACATAAAATATGTCGTATTTACATGGGCTGAATTCTCAACAACTTTCTTTTGGCAGACAGGGCTATCTGTTTCATGGACGAGCTTCGGAGCATTTTTCCTGCCTTTAAAGTCAAATTCTGTTTCTATTTTCTTTAAAACAGCTTCCTTATCAAAATCTCCTACAACAATAGTTGTCATATTTTCAGGAGAATAAAAAGTCTGATAATAATTCATTATATCATCACGGGTAACTTTTGAAATTATTTCCGGAGTACCGATTACATCACGTTTATAAGGATGTTTTGTGTACATATTATAGTTACACGCATTATAAATTTTAGTCCAGTTTTGATCTTTTCTCATTCTGATTTCTTCAATTACAACGTGACGTTCTCTTTTGTCTGTTACAGTTGAATCGTTTAAATCAAAAGGGGCACCAATTTCTTCTTCAGGTAAAATAGGATCAAGCATCATATCTGCATGCAATTCTATAGCCAAATTCAAATCTTTACAGTTTTCACCTTTTGGAAGAGTAACATAATAAAATGTATAATCCTTCCACGTTGCAGCATTAACAATAGCACCTTTAGCCTCTAAAGTTCTGTCGAATTCACCTGCTTTATGTTTATGAGTACCTTTGAACATCAAATGTTCAAGAAAATGAGAAATGCCGTTTATTCTGTCATCTTCATTAATAGAACCGGTTTTAACCCAAGTACTAACATTTGCCATCTCACCTTCTTTATGAGCTAAAACAATTTTATGACCGTTTACACGTTCATATATTTCAACTTCATCCGTCAGAAAGGGATAATTAACTGTAGTTTTTTCCATTCGACTAAACCTCATTAAACTTTCCCTATCATTATACAACAAAATAAAAATAATTATTGCATAAATTCTTCTGCAATTACCGATGCAGCTTCTTCAGAAGAAATCTTATCGGATAATAACGCCTTTACCCCCGAAAGCCCTTCTATTTGAGCATTCCTTGCGTCTTTATCATACAAAAGTTTTTCAATATTATATGAAATATTATGGACGCTGACATTATGTTCAAGAATTTCAGGTACTATAAATTTTTTACTTATAATATTCGGCAAACAAACCATATTTATGCACCTTACCAACAAATATATCCAGTAAAAAACAAGAGGACCACGATAAGCAATAATCATAGGGGTTTTGTATAATGCAGCCTCAAGAGCAACCGTACCCGATGCCAAAATCAGGGCATCTGAAACACTCAGCAAAGCCTGATTTTCACCCTTAATTACTTTAAAATCCGTATCCTTAATGTATTTATCATATACGTCGTCAGGTAAATTCGGAGCGTGCGATATACAAAATTGCAATTCAGGATGTTTTTTTTGTAAATCTTTTGCAGACTTTATAAAAACACCCGCTAAATTCTTGAGTTCAAATTTTCTTGAACCCGGAAAAACAGATACGAGTTTTCTTGAAGTATCAAATCCATGTTTTGCAAAGAATTCTTCTCTATTGGCTTTTTCAGGCAGTTGAGAAACTAACGGATGACCGCAATAATGCGTTTTTATACCGTAACTTTCATACAACTCCTTCTCAAATGGGAATATACATAGTACTTTATCTATGTTTTTCTTTATAACATTTATACGCCACTTTCGACTTGCCCAAACCTGAGGAGGAATATAGTAATATACCTTTATACCTGCCTTATGCAGAAATTTTGATATGTTTAAATTAAAAGCACCATAATCAATTAACAAAACCAAATCCGGCTTATAATCATTAACAATATAGTCAACAACACGTTTCCCAAGCATTATATGATTATATATTATGGATAATGAAACACCCATTACCCCCATATTTTTCTGATCTGAGAATAATTTTACACCCTCATTCCGTAAATTCTCTCCGCCAATACCTTCAATTTCAATATCCGGATATTTATTTCGTAATGCTCTCACTACACAACCTGCGTGTATATCACCGGAATATTCACCTGTAACAATAAATAATTTTTTCATATTTTCCCGTTTATACCGCCATTATAACTATATTATGCTTATCAGCATATTCAACAACAGCATCCTGATCTACTATTATTGTTTCATTAGCTTCTACAGCCAACAACTCAGCCTTATATCGTTTCATTGTTTTTAATGTTCTTAATCCAACAGCAGGAATATCAAATCTCTTATCCTGCTTTGGCTTTGCAACTTTAACAACAACGGCACCACGTTTTGCAAGCTTTGCACCACGTTTGATACATACATCAGTTCCCTCAATAGCTTCAACAGCCATAGCCATTTTATCTTTAATTACAACTGACTGACCTACATCCACTTTGCCCATTTCTTTTGCAAGCCAAAAGCCATAGTTAACATCATCCATTTGCTCTTTAGTAGGCTTATGCTTACCTATAACACCTGCAGGTATCATAAGATTCTTTATAAATATAGTCTGATCTAACACGCTTATACCTGCTTTATTAAATTCATCAACAATCAGCAGCATAACCTGATCATCATTTAGTCTTGCAACAGTTTTAAGTATTTCAATTGCCCTTGAATCAAATTTATGAATTTGTAAAAGGACTCGCTTATGAACCTTGCCAAGAAACGTAATTTGTTTAATTTCTTCATCTTTTATTATTTTCTCAATTTTATTGACCTCACCCGGATGACAAGAATACACTTTTGAACAATATTTTTTTAACCGGGAAACATTGTCCTTCGCCAATGATATACAAACTACTTCAAATCCGTTTTCTTTTGCATGCTGTGCCATTTTTACTGGCAAAATTCCGTCTCCGGCAATTAATCCTTGTTTATGTTCAAGCTCTATTGACACTTTTATCTTCCTCTTTTCTTCTATAACTTTTTTCTTAATTTCAATATTTCATCCACCTGAGCATCGCTCAATAGTTTTGCTCCACCCAATAATTTAGCATTCAAAACAACTTGAGCATAAGACTCAGCCAATGTAAGCTTCAGAAATGCATCATGAATTGTTTTGTCACCGACAATAAATCCGTGATTTGCCATTAATACAGCATTATACTCACTGAAATATTTTGAAGTTTTTTCAACCAAATCAATTGATGAAGGTAACCCATATTCAGCCAGCGGAATTTTTCCAAAATAGAAAACATTTTCCGCCATAACCGGTTCATCCAAAGCTATTCCGGCAGATGCAAATGCACTCAGATAAGGACTATGCATGTGAATAATATAATTTACATCTTTTCTTATTTTATAGAATTCACAATGCAAAAGCTTTTCGCTTGATGGTTTTTTATCACCTTCAACTATATTTCCATTTATATCTATAAGTGCAAAATCTTCTTCTGATAAATATCCGTTCGCAGAACCTGAAGAAGTAATCAAAATGTTTTCCCCACAACGTGCAGAAATGTTACCGGACACCCCCGGAGTCAAATTTTTTGCCTCAGCCAACTGCCCGTATTTTATTATTTCATTTTTTAATATTTTAATATCATTCATTACAACTGCTCTCTATCCGGATCTTCTATCTCTATAACCTGTGCATTAGTCCTTACCACTTTAGCAGGAGCCTTTTCGAAAGAAACAGGAACTACCTTTTCTTCGTCACTCTTTGAAAGTCTTTCAGGATTTTTTATAACCATTCTCTTGTAGTCAACTCTTGACCCCTTCATATCAAGAGCTGTTGAAAACATCAAATATGTACGTTCTCTTATAAAGTCATAACCTAATATAACTTTTAAGTCATCAGGACCTACAGACAAATAAAATCCGTTTTCCTGAAATAATTTGTCATTTGGTGCATCATTTGACAACGCAGCGGAACCAAGCCAGCTAAGAGTGAAGTATTTGTTTAGTCTTAAAGATTCTCTAAAAAATACACTGGATCTGCCTAAACGATAAATATCAGCTTTCGGAACAGGCGTATGATCATCATAAGAGCTTAACAAATATCCTATATCCTGAGACCATCTCTTATATTGAGAATGAACAAAAGGTCCCATTCTGCCGATGAATTGAGTATCACCTGTACCATATACTGCAGCACTACCCTGCATTATCCAAGATAAACTAAAATTAGCATTCTTCTGTTTATTTCTATAACTGTATAAAAGTTGAGACAACTCTGCCATATATTTTAAACGTGTTGTTCCTAACGAACCTCCGCCAACATTTTCTCCTGAACGGCTGAAATTCGTATCCTGCAAATAACCTGCGGCAACACGCTGTCTAAAAGTTGCATTCCTACCGGCACCCAAAGTATTCGTTACTGTAGTTGAATCGTTATACACAGCTTCAACTTTGTATTTTGCAAGAGAGCTGCCTAAAAACCATTCATCCAAATAAGAATTTACACCGTATTGAATATATAATCTGTCATCTAATGACTGACGACCTCTTGCGACAAAATTACCCAAAGATGTCCCATAGAATACTTCAGTATAATTTGTACCGCTTCTGTATTTCAAAGCACCACCTATACCCCATTTATCTTTATAATTTAAAAATGGAATAGCTTTTATTATTGCACCATTTGGTACATCAAAGACAAAACCGGGACCTATATACATACCAATTCTCGGTTGATTACCAAATTCAGGATAATTTGCTTCGAAATACTGATTATCTTTATTTGTATGAATAGACAAAGAACCTAAATGAGTTAAATAATTATCTTTATAATAAATATCTGCATTTTTAACCGTATATACATTATGCTTTTTCTTTGCTGTTACAAATACATCTTTTGCCTTAACTTTTATTTCCAATCCGTCTTTAGAAAAACTTGAACGATCTTCATCCGGAATTTCATGATTTTCCAGCATAGTACCGGCCATCAATGATTTTAATTCGATTATATAGTGCTGTTCCCCCTCCATAAAACCTTCTTTTAGTTCTATAGCATCTTCAGAAGCAACAACATCTTTTGCATTTACCAGAAGATTAGTTTTTACAGTAGACATATTATTGACTATAGATGACTCGTCGTTAAGATTAATCATTATATAATCTCCGGTAATTACATCACCGTTTTTCATAATCTCTACATCATCATAGGCCTTAATAATATTACTTTCAGTGTTATAAGTAATACGTTTTGCTTTGATTGTAACGCCCTGTGGAGGGAAAGACATAACCGGATTGCCAATAGCTTCAAGTTCAGAAGACTCATCATCATAATTCAGCCTGTCGCAATCCAAAACCATATCTTTTTCGGCAACAACTTCTCTTACGCCACCCGCAAGCAGTTTATCTTTATCACTATCATCATCTGACTTTATAGTTTCTGTTTTTTCTTTCTCAGCACTTTTCTTTTCAGAAATTTTAGCTTTATTACGTTTGAAGAAATTTTTAAATCTTTGCAAGGTCGAAATTTTTATTTCATTACCATTTTCATCGTAGTAAGTAGTTCTGAGCGACCTGTTAATGAGTTCATCAACATCTTCATCACTCATAACAGCGTCTTCCACTTGTTTATTTAAAGCCTTTAATTCTTTTTCTTGTTGCTCTTGAAGTTTTAGCTGCTCTTCATGTTCTTTTATTCTATATCTGTTTTGAAGTTTTATACGAAACTTTTTAAATAAAGGCATAGCTCTGGAAGTTCCGGCATCGCCATTACCACCGGTATATGATTGATAGTATTTATCATACTCAGCATCTGATTCATCATCATCCGGCGTACTTGTAATAATACCATTGTCGAAAAATTCATGTTCCATTTCTTCCAGATTATCCTGACTATAAAATTTGCTGTCACGAATTACCTCAGCCGATACCTGAGAACCCACTAATATTAAGATTATAAATGATATTAAAGCTAACTTCTTCACAAAATTTCCTTCGTTAAATATAGTTCATTGGATTATTTGGTCTTCCGTTAATTCTCACTTCAAAATGACAATGCGGACCTGTACTATATCCCGTAGTACCTTCTAAACCTATAACCTGCCCTTTCGTAACGTTCTGTCCGTTACCTACTTTTATAGATGACATGTGAGCATAAAGTGTTGTTGTAGGATTACCATGAATTACCCCATGGTCAATAATAACAACTTTTCCATATCCTCCATACCAACCTGTATATATAACTTTCCCTGAATTTGCGGCCTTAATACTTCCATAATTAGGACCTGCTATATCTACCCCGGAATGAAAAGATCTGCTCTTAAATATCGGGTGTGTCCTCCATCCGAAAGGGGAAGTAATAGAACCGCCAATAGGTTTCATAAAGCCACCTACAGCGGCTTTTACAGTTGAATTACTATACGAACTGAGCATAGCCTGTAAACTTGCTGATTGTCTTGCCAATTCTCTTTCCGAACGTTCATAAACTGCTCTATCGTTCTTTAGACGATTTATCATACTCTGATTATGTGCAATTTCCTGCTGAATTGACTTTTTCTGGAACTTAATTTCATTCATTGAAATAGCAATAGAATGCTTTTGTGCCTCTATATCATTTCTTATTTTAGCAAGTTTTGCCGCTCTGGTTTTCAGTGCAAGCATATTCTTATAATCATTTCGTATTATAACACGCTCAAAATATAATATATCCAGCATAGAATTCAAATCTTTTGCCTTAAATATTAAATCGAACATACCAACACGCTGAGCTTTATACACATGCCTGATACGATTTTTCATTGCAATTTCGGTGCTGCTTAAATCAGCGGCTGCATCTGCAAATTTTTTCTGCATATCTACAAGTTTTGCACTCATAGAAGAATACTTATTTTCTGACACAACAAGATTTGACTGTGCAGTCTCCAATCTCTGCTGGTTTCTTATAAGCTTGCTTTTTTCTTGCTGCTCTTTGACTTTTAGGGTTTTTATTTTTTCACGGGTATTTTGCATTTTTGCCTGATTATTTTTTATCTTTTGTCTGATAGCAGAGTTATTTGGAGCAGCATACCCTTCCTGCGGCAGAAATACGCACATTACTGTCGCAAAAGCAAAAAATATACATATATATCTTACGATATTTTTAATTCTCACTTCAAATCCCTATTTCATATACAACGGTAACATCATTAGCCCGACAGTCCAGGCAATGAATGTAACTGCTATTATACCAATTATTAATCTTGAATGTTTTCTAAAAAAATCCATAGTTTTCCCTTGTGTCTATACACTAAAATATTACTATAAACATATTCTAAAGTCCAAATATTTACAATATGTTTGCAAAATATTAAAATATAATGTAATATAGCGATATGGATATAAGATTTACCGACGAAAATTTTGATACTAAAAATTTGACAAAAGAAGAACTTAGCGGGGTAAATCAATTTTTACTCGAAAATAATAAACGTCAACTTGAAAATATAATGAGTTTTTATAACTCAAAAACCCCAATGTTATTGGTTAACGGCTTTCTTGGAAGCGGAAAAACTCATATAGTTAATCACTCTCTTAAATTTTTGAGTAAAAATACAATAATACTTGAATACAATTGTTTTGAAACAACAATTTTGGATGATATTCTTTTATCATTTTTTGAAGATTTTAAAGAACTTGCGGTTAGGGATGAAATTACTCATCCAAAAATAAAATCTGAAAATTTTATTCAAAAAATTACTGCATATTTTAACTCTATAGACAGACCGATACTAATAATTATAAATTCTCTTGAAAGTGTATTAAAAAACAATAAACAGGAAATTCTGGATTTTTTACTCCACATATCGGAATTTTATAATATAAAAACAATACTTATATCAAGAAAATTTGATTACGACGATTTTACGGATAAAATCCCGTTTGAAAAGGTAACCGTTCTTGCGTTAGAAAAAAGTATATTTGAAAAATATCTTCGCTCAAAAGGCATAAAAATGATTGGACCTGTATCGGACGAATTATACAAACACACAAGAGGGTACTTTTTATACACAGAATTAACCGTAAAAATCATTAATGCACATAAACTATCTTTAATTGATTTTATCGACGGATATACAAAAAGTTTTCTGACATACAACGATTTTATTTTCAGAGAAGCCCTTTCGTTTGTTGATCCTGCAAATGGGCATTTGTTCCGCCTGTTAACAATACTAAGGCACCCTATCAGCACAAAACTGCTTGAAACAATAAATTTATACAATGAGGAAAAAATACAGTATTTTGCAGATAACCTGCTGCTTAGCAGAGAAAAAAATATGATATATCTTCAGGATTACTACAAAGAAATATCTTTGAATTCAATTCCTGAAAATGTAGCCGCAAAATTACATAAAGCCTGTGTTGAATTATACACTACTCAACTTCCGTTAAAACCGTTTGAGAGGGATTTACTTATTTCAAGACAAACCATGAGAACAGAAATTGAGTATCACACAATGTTTTTACCGAAGAAGCCTATGCTTTTCCGCCAAATGGAGGCAGCCGCAATAGAGGCAATCGAATATGCCGCTGATTTAAAAACTGATTACAGTGCTATTCCCACGACCGAAGAAATACCTGTTCAGCCTGATATTGAAATCGAAAAACAAGAATCTAAGGAAGACAAAATCAAAAAAATATCTTTTATATTTGACAGTGAAGATGAAGAAAAAAGCATCATGAACGGGATTGCCGATTCGATAAATAAATATATCGACTATTCAAATAAAATTCTGACACCCGAAGAAATGCGGCTTCCGTTTATGGAACTGATGAATGCTGCAAACAGAGAAGAAAAGAATTTTAACTATCAAAAAGCCTTGGCATACTACCAACTTGCACTGACAATGAAAGAAGATGATAATTTTGCACTAATGGTTTCGAGAATATACATAAAAACTGCAAAGTGCTATGAAAAATTATCTGACTGGTTTAATGCACTTAAATACTACGAAATGGCACTTGAATATTTTGTTAAGGCAGGAGATAAAGAGAAATTCAATGAAATGCGGCTTGCGGTGGCAAATATTTTTTATAACACCTATAAGCATGACAAAGCAGAAAAACTGCTCAACGACATTCTTAATCCTGAAGAAGATATTTCTAATGAATTAAAAATTAAAGCAAGACTTCTGCTGGCATCAATAGCTAATAAAGACATAAGAGATGTTTATAAAAATTACAAATCTGCTTATGCACTCGTTGATAACACTATAGGCAGAAAGGTTCTTGCAGAATTATATTTCAAATTTGCGGCAGTATGTGATGAATTGGATGAAACAGAAACTGCAATAAAATTGTACCAACGCTGCATTGATATTTCGTCAAAAGATAATCAATATCTGTCTTCTGCGATGATAAATCTTGCAATGATATATGACGACACCGGTTCAACGGATTTGGCAATGAAATATTATCAGGAAAGTTTGTCTATAGATGAAGAAAACAAAAATTTAAGCGGAGTATATGAATCTGCTGTCCGTCTTGCAAAATACAACGGAAGAAAATCTCCTGAAACAGCTATTGATTACTACAAAAAAGCAATGACCGCAGCAAAGGAGCTTAGCGAACCATACTACTTAATGAACATAAATGTTGAATATGGTGATTTTTGTGCTGACAGAAGAGAATTTGCCAAAGCACTGAAGGCATATATAAAAGCTTACTCAAGAGCAAAAAACAATGCTTTATCTGAAGATAAAACCAAGATAGAACAACGTCTGAGAGATTTAAAACTTAGGCTCGGGGATGAAGCTTTCAAAAAATTAGAACTTGAGGTTACAAAAAATGGATAAACAGAAATTTGAAGCATACATGACGAGTTTCCTCAGCCAAAATTCGAAAATTAATCTTATATCTAAGAATGATGAAACGTTTTTATGGGAAAAGCATATTTTTGACAGCCTCTCAATAGAAAAATTTTTTGATAAATATAAAATCCATGACCTAAAAAACAAAACTCTTTTGGATATAGGAACAGGCGGAGGATTTCCGGCAGTTCCTGTTGCGATAAATTATACTGATTTACAAGTCAATGCACTTGACAGTATCAGAAAAAAAATTTGTGCCATTGAAGAAATTAAAACGGATTTAAATTTAAATAACCTTACAACAATTTGCGACAGAGCAGAAAATTTGAAAAATATAAAATATGATTTTATAACATCAAGAGCCGTTGCAGCATTAAAAACACTTATACCTTACGCAATACCGTTATTAAAAGATGACGGCTGCTTTATTGTATATAAATCAATAAAAGCACCGGAAGAAATATCTCAGGCACAATCAGTACTAAAAAAATACAAAGCTGAAGTTACGGATATAATAGAATACAAATTGCCGCTTGAAGAAAACTACATAAGAAACCTCATTATTATAAGAAAAATTAAATAAAATTACGGATTATTCTTCCCGAAACATATCTCTTATATCGCATTTCCCTTTGGTTTCATCGTACATAGTTTTAGCAATACCGCTTGCCCAATCATCATATCCGTCAAGTTCGCCATACCTTGCCATCTCGTCAATAACTTCTAATTGTTTCGGCAAATTTCTTTTTACCATTGTATGCTGATCGTACCACGCAATTACACTTTTATCCGATTTAAGTTTGTTACAAGCCTTGCACAAACCTATAAGATTATATCTTGAACCTTCTCCGCCCTGATTATATGCAATAAGATGATCTGCTGTTGCTGTATCAGACGCAAATAAATTATAAGCAATATTTCTAATATAATCATTCTTAGTTTTAATATCTCTACCTATAGGATATACCATTTGGTATTTATAGTTCAAAATCGCAAAATCTCTCAGTAAAGTTGATATTGATTTGATATTATATTCATTATAATTTGTAGGTTTTAGACAGTCATTAACCAATTTTCCGATATCATAATCATCAAATTTACCCTGTGCAATATATTTTTTTACTTCCTTGTAAACCTTTTCATAAGTTCTTACTTTTTCCGGAGCATTCTTGTGATAATATTCCCTTGCCTGCTTATAATTTTGAAGCGAGTTATTCCGTCCTACCCTCAGGTACCCTTTTACACGTCTGTAAAAAGTATCCAGAAATTCATCCTCTGAAATAAACGACTTTGACTCAGCAGTATCAACAAACATCATTGCAATATCCTGAGCATAATATCCTATATATTTATCGTATTTTTTAAGAATTTCCGCATAATCATAAGGATTTCTGCATTTATCAAGTTCAGAAGAAATCTTTGTTTTTATCTGATGTGGTAACATTGTAGAACCGCATTCCGCACAAGGAATATCAACTTTTGTTTGTATTATCGGGGAAAACTTTTCATGTCTTAACCGAATATTTTGAGGACTTGTTACATATTTTATTTCACTTGGCTCAAACACAAGTATCCCTTTGCTCAAAGTATTGGACCTATAGCAAACATAAGTCAGATAATCAGTCGGAATACTTATAACTTTTGATCCATTCAGAAAGGCTATATCTCTTAAATATGCCTTAATGTTTTGCTTTAAATCCGGCTGAAATCTGTCATTGTAAAAAGTATTTTTACCTCTCCTAAGTTCACAATCACCGCACAAAAGAATCACATTATTTGGATTATTCAAGTGATTATCATACTTTTCAATCTTATGCAGATGATTTCTTGAACGTACAAAGATATTATCTATAAAAGCTCTCAAAACTTCGTCCTGCGACATATCATCCAAATTTTTGATGTTTAGATTGTCATAATACATATCCGCAAAGAGAAAATCTCTCATTGTATCTTTTTTAATGGCATTCAAATCTCTCATACTAAGTAAATTTTCATCACCAAGCATTAACAAATGTTTTTTATACCTGCGGTAATGTGTATCCCCATTTAGTGAATCCGCTAACTTTAAAATTACTTGTCTGTGTTCGTCACTCACATTATTTTCTTGCGGATATGCTATTAAATATTCCCGTACATTATTAGCTGCTTTTACTTTATCTTTATACGCAATATCCCTGAGGGCAATGACATATTCTGGAACGGACAAACTCTTGTAATCAGGTATACGTTTTGTATCATACAGTATCCTTTTTAACTTTATCGGGATAAAATCTTCATTTTTATTCAAAATTTCTACAAGCTGCTTTGTATCTTTAATATTTACGGCATTTTCTATAAATTTTCGGTGTTCATTACGGGAAAGCATTTTTATCCCGCATACGGGACAATGTATTCCTGAGATTTTTCTTGCGGCAGCCAAATTTATAGGCGGCTCAATAGAGTCGCTCTCCTGATTTAACTTTTCAAAAGTATCCGGTTTATCCGTACCGGTAAAATAAAAGACAGGTCTTAACGGGTTAGTGATATATTTATAATTATGAACGGCAACATCTGCCGGATTTAACAACTGAATTTTCATATCCCGTTTTTATACTAGCACAAATAAACTTGGATACAAAATTTCGACGGCAACATAAATAGCATCCAATTAAGCTTGAATATCCAATTTTTTACCTAGATTAGGATTATTATTCTTAATTTCAATTGCTTTTTGCTTGATAGCCCTTGCCTGATTTGCGACTTTATAATCCTGTTCTGACGGATCAGAAGGAGCCATAGCAGATGCAATTACAACATTTGCATGGTCAATAGTTTGCTGAGGATTTCTCTCATTCAATGTAGGCATTTGTATCGGAACGTGACCGCCTACAGGAATACCCTCCGAGTTTCTCTCAATAACAATGTCACCTGCAAAAGCACCCCCTGCACGTTTATGAGCAAGTTCATGATTATAAATTTCATTATAATTTTTTTCAATTAAAGCCTGTTTTTGCTGATTCATAATACCGGCAATAATACTGCTGTTCGCCAATGTAACATTCATCTCTACACACTCCTGACTTACATGCCAAAATATTTGACAGAGTTATTATACTACAAATGTAGCAATTTGTCAAGAGATTGGGTTTGTGTTTTTATGTAAATTTTATATTTCATGTCATTGCGAGCGACAGCGAAGCAATCCAGCCGTTTTTTCGGCTGTTTTTAAATTTACATTATTTAATTAACTATCTTATCATTAGAATTTTCAACGTTACCTAATAAGCTGGATTGCTTCGTCGCAAAGCCATTTGCTCCTCGCAATGACATGGATCCTAGTAATTCATTGCATCTTCTTCCAGTACTCTGCCGGCACACATTTGACCTTGACCTGAAATATCACATTTCTTTGAAGCTGTTGAATTTCGCCAATAAAATGATGTTATGCCTTGCTGTGCATAATATTCAGCATTACTACTTAAAGACATCATTACATCACTAACTTGCTGAGAACCATAGGGAACTAATATTCCATTATTAAAATACCAGAACTCAAAAATATCTCTACCTAAAGTATTAGGGTTTTTAGGTCCGTTTATATCAACATATAATCTACCGTTAGTAGTAGTAGAATCTTTACGAAACTCATAACTTAACAATTCAGAGCCGTCAGGAAACTTTATACAGGTATGTGTTGACTTTCTGAACCCGTTTCCGGTGGAAGGAATAATAGTTCCATTCAAATATTTTGTCTCAATATCATCACACGGAGCAAACTGAATACCTGAAAACACACTCGTTAATCCCTCTCTTATACTACTACAATCATTGGTAAGTATATTATTAAGATTAGTACTACTACGACTACCACAAAAATTAGCCCCCATACCGCTAAATGCATGCGTATCTTTCAATTCTGTTACACCATCATGTGCCATCATGAGCCTAAACCCGTTACTTAAAACAGAATAAGATTTTTTCAATTGGTTTATATATACCCGCTTTTGGTAATTTTGTATCAATGTCGGTAGTGTTAACGCCGCAACCACACCGATTATCCCGAGGGTGATTAAGACTTCCGCCAAGGTGAATGCGGCTTTCTTTCCCATGTCATTGCGAGGAGCAAACAGCTTTGCGACGAAGCAATCCAGCTTTTTTGTCATAACTGCGAATTTTTGCCTTGCTCTTTCCTTTATATTTCTGTAGTCTAATGGCTGGATTACTGCCTTGGATTTCTTCCACGCTCCGAGAGTTTCGCTACCTGCACTATGT
>CACYTP010000005.1 GCA_902777385.1 uncultured bacterium | reverse complement strand
ACTTTACAAATTCACACAAGTGATTTATGTAAGATGCAAACCTGTTCATCTGTGTCACAATAAATTCTTCATTCGCTTCTCTAAAATTCATTCCTTTTTTCCCTTCTTTTTTAACTGATACACACTTTTTATTATGTAAAACCCTGTTTATTACATTATTTCAATTATTACATCCTCCAAATGCCTTGTAAAGTCGCTATTAATAGCTAACTATTTATAGCTACAAAACATACGACACATCCCTACACATAAATCACAGATTTAATCAGAAACCTTAATATAATTTAATAAAGCTTATATTAAAATTTATTCATGCTATGATGAGAGAAAAAGGAGAGTACCCCAATGTTTATAACCCCAATTACCCCATCATTTACAGGAGCATCAGTAAGTTACAGAATTAATCCAAAAAATGTAACCAACAAAACAAATAATCTTTTAACATATAAAGTTCTTGAAATAGTTAGAGAACATAATGTTCCTGCAAAATTTGACAATAATTTCATGAATATTAACATAGAAGATATTACATTTCAAAAAGAAACAGCTGCAAATGTAAGAAAAGCTTTAAAAAACCAAAATATAAAATACCGTAAAATAATAAATGGCTAAAAATATTATTATTTTTGTAGCATATTGTAAAGAAATCTGTAACTTTCTTGCCCGACATTATAAATTAATGTAAAATATAGTTGTTAGGGATTTTTAAGGAGATATTTGGGAATGCCGGAGTTAGCAAGGAAGTACGAAGAACGCTACTATTATTATGGTGATGAGCGTCGTACCTGCACGGCTATACCCCAAAGAAGAACTTTCGGTCAAAATGTCATTTCCACTAACAGATATCAAACACATCACAAAAAACGCCAGCAGGCAAAAGTAGATAGAGATGTTCTTATTGCAAGAATTGCAGGTATTTCTGTTCTGCTAATAATTGGAATATTTATTTTGCCTACAGCATTCAAAAATATTTCTCACTCTGCTTTTACAAAATCTCCATATCCTAAAATTAAGGCAGAATACAGAAATATTGTATTACCGACATTGAATTATGTTAATAACAATATTTTTATGAATGAATTGTCACTTAACGGTGCTGCAATAAAGAAAAAAGCCCTTATGACCGAACTTCCTGTTTCAAATGAATTAACAGATTTGGAAAGAAGCATAAAAAATATAATGCCAATGTACCCGACAATACATCCGACAGTGTTTGTTTGGGATTATGATACAGGAAACTATGCCGATATAAACGGAGAAGAATTGTTCCCTGCGGCAAGTATAATAAAGATACCTGTACTTATACAACTGTTTAAATCAATAGAAGCGAAACAGGTTTCATTATATGACAGTATGGATTTAGTAGACTATTACAGAGCAGAAGGCTCAGGTAATCTACAGTTCAGAGCGGAAAATTCCACTTACACACTGGATTACCTTGCACGCATAATGATTACTGATTCGGATAATTCTGCAACTAATATGCTTATGTCTAAAATAGGTTCTATGAATGACGTAAATCAGGGCATTAGGGACTGGGGATTAAAAAAGACACATGTGAACACCTGGCTTCCTGATATGCAGGGAACAAATTATACAACAGCAAGAGATTTGGCAAGGATGTTGTACAATATAGAAAATCCAAAATTTCTTTCTGATGAATCCAGAAAAAGAATACTTAATTATATGAGTAATGTTAAAAATAACCGTCTAATTCAAGCTGGATTGGGAGGCGGAGCATCCTTCGTTCATAAAACCGGAGATATAGGTAAAATGCTTGGGGATGCCGGTATTGTAACTACCCCTAACGGCAAAAAATATATCGTAATTATTATGGCAAACAGACCGTACAATTCTCCTGACGGAAAAGATTTTATAGTCAAAGCTTCAGAAGTCATATACAACTACATGGTTGTAAGATAGTTATTACTTAATTAAAATAGTCACATATTAATGATTTTTTGTGCGGGAATAATCTGACAACTTTTTCGGCTAATTTGTTTCTGCTCAAATCATCAAGTTGTTTTTTTAGGATAGCTTTTTCAATAACGACTTTATTATACAATTGGGAGCAGATAGAGCTTTTTTCAACATGAGCAGCCAGTTTGTCCAGCTGAACCTGTTTTTTTGCAATTTGTTCAATTAATCTACGTTTCACTTTTAAGAAAACCTCGTTAAAATATATTACCTTATAAATCCTTTTGTTTACATTATAAGAATAATACTTTTTTGAAATTTTACAATCGACTTTTTAGGTGAATTTTACACATTTGTCAGAGATAAATCATACTCATAGCCGATTTTTAATGCTTTTATATTTAAAGGCAATAAACTCTTTCTGTGTGGCGGAATTACAATATCCAATGCCTTTTCAAGAGTTTCAAGAGAAACCAAACGGCTTATCTTCGCAAGAACACCCAGCGATAATATATTGGTCATCTTCACATTACCAAGTTTGTCTGCCAATGCGGTAACAGGTGCAAAAATATAATTTATATCAGCTCTCGGTTTTAATTGTTTTACAAGAGTGGAATTTGCAATCATCCAACCACCTTTTTTCACTTTTGATAAAAATCTGTCAAAAGAAGCCTGATTTAAAGCAACTATATAATCAGTCTCAGCTTTATTTACAGAACTAACATCTTCTGCATCATTCATAACGATTTCACAATTAACCGTACCGCCCCTCATCTCGGCACCATAACTCGGATACCAAGTAACATTTATGTTATCAAGCATAAATGCGTTAGCTAAAACTTCACCGGCTAACAGTACCCCTTGACCGCCAAAACCTGCTATAATAAAATTATTTTCCATTACTTAACCTCCGCATCTGCCGTAATATCTTTATATACACCCGGCTTATAAACCGGCATCATCTCTTCCCTTACTCTTTCATGTGCCTGTTGAGGCGTCTTTTTCCAGTTTGTAGGACAAGTCGAAAGAATTTCAACAAAACTAAATCCTAACCCTTTCTGTTGAATTTCAAAAGCTTTTTTAATTGCAGCCTTCGCTTTTCTGATATTCGGAACAGAATCAAGAGATACTCTTGCAGAATAAGCTGTACCGTCACATAATGCCACATGCTCAGCAATTTTTACCGGATAACCGTAATAATCAACATTTCTGCCTGTTGGTGATGTCGTTGTAATCTGTCCCAACAACGTTGTCGGCCCCAATTGACCGCCCGTCATACCATAAGTTGTGTTATTAATACATATAGCAGTAACACTCTCACCTCTTAATGCACAATGCAAACTTTCAGCCATACCTATTGAAGCAAAATCACCATCACCCTGATATGTAAAAACAGTTCTTTCAGGTCTTGCACGTTTAACTCCTGTTGCTTCAGCCAAAGCTCTTCCGTGAGGTGCCTCAATACTGTCAACTTCCATAAAATCATATAAAGTAACAGAACATCCTATTGATGCAACCAAAATAGCATTATCTCTCAATCCCAACTCATCCAACACTTCTGCAACAAGTCTTACTGCAACACCATGGTCACATCCCGGACAGAAAGAAAACTTTGAACCCTTTTTAATACTATCGGGCATTTTAAATGTTTGAGTCAATGCTGCCATTATAACACTTCACTTTCTTTTTTAATTCTAGCTACAATCTCTTCTACCGAAGGAGGATTTCCGACCGGTCTGTTCAATAATTCAACAGGAGCTTTTCCGTTAACAGCCAGCTTTATATCTCTAATCATCTGCCCCATATTTATTTCTACGGAAATAAATTTCTTTGCAGTATCAGCCAATTCTGATATCCTCTTTGATGGGAACGGGAATAACGTGATAGGTCTTAATAAGCCGACTTTTATTCCCAACTTGCGGCACTCTTTCATAGCCGACTTTGCATTTCTTGCAGGAGAACCGAAACTTACAAGAATAATATCCGCATCTTCCGTATTAATTTCTTCCCAATCGGTTTCATTTTCCTCTATAAGTTTATATTTTGCATGTAATTTTTTCAAGAATTCACACTGATTATCCGCACTCGGAGCATAAGAACGAATAACCCTTGCCGGACGATTTTTAGCACCTGTCAAAGCCCAAGATGAATTATCAATTTCAGGATAAGGATACTCCTTAAATTCAACAGGTTCCATCATCTGACCTAATAAGCCGTCAGCAAGCATTATTGTCGGATTTTTATACTTATGTGCAAGATAAAATGCCTTGTATGTCAAATCAACACATTCCTGAACAGTTGACGGTGCAAGAACAATCAACTTGTAATCACCATTACCGCCGCCTATTGTAGCCTGATTATAATCACCCTGAGAAGGATAAATATTACCTAATCCCGGACCGCCTCTCATAACACTGATTAAAACTACAGGCAACTCATCAGATGCAGCATAGGATAAAGCTTCCTGCATAAGAGCAACAGCACAAGAAGATGATGATGTCATTGCTTTGGCACCGGTTGAACAAGCCCCGATAACCATATTAATTGCAGCAAGTTCACTTTCTGCCGAAACATAAGCTCTCTTTAATTCCTGCATCTTACCGCTCATGAATTCACCGATTTCACTCTGCGGTGTAATCGGATATCCAAAATAGCATTCACAGCCAGCCATAACAGCAGCATTTGCGATTGCATAATTACCTTTTGTTAAAACTTTGTTATCTGTTGTCGTTAAACATTCCGTCATAATCTATCCTCTGTACACTTCAGTAATAGCAATATCAGGGCATCTTGTTGCACACATAGCACAGCCGAGGCATTCGTGGTTAGGATCGTTGAATTCTACCAAATGCACTCCTAAACTATTTACATTTTGCCCCACTCTTAATAATTTTTTAGGGCATTCTTCTATACACAAATAACACCCTTTACATCTGTTTTCATCAATTACTATGTGACTCATTCCTAAATCCTCTCAACCATGCCATGTGTATTATATCACTTAATAAAATTTTTGCTTTCTTTTTCGTTACAAATAATAAAATTGCTTAACATTTTGCTATATTCCCCATTGTTCTGTTAAAATATTATTGGGAAAGTGTATTTTAAGGAAATTAATAATGGCAGAAAATATAGACGAAATTGCAGGTCTTATTGAAGGACTAAGACGTGAAAATGATAGTAATAATGAGGATTACAAGAGAATTTTAGCTGAAATCAGAGGGAAAGTTGACGGCATAAGAGATAATGCTGAAGCTCTTGCGGCTGTAAGGCAGATAATTGATACAAAATTAACATCAGACAACGATAAATTATCCGAACTTGACACAACACTTGAAAGCTTAAAGAATGCAATATATAGCTCTACAGATTATTCCGAACTGACGGAACAGGTTAAAACACTTTCTGACAATTTCAAATCAGGCTTCACGTCTGTCGTTAATTTTGCCAACAGAGATGCAGATGCAAAAAATCTTATTCTTGACAGGCTTGACGCACTTGAAAGTGCCGTTAAAAACGGTGCTATGATAGAAACTCTCCGTCACAGAACCGATGATTTGGTTAAAGGATATGAGAATTTTATTTCAGATTCAAACTTACGTCACGGGAATATGGTTTCTGCACTTGTAGATTTAAAAAATAAAATAGACGATTATTCATCAAAAAATAATTATGTATATGGAACAATTGAACGCTCCATTGACGATACAAATTCAAAAATTGCAGGGTTAGAAGCAACAGTTTCTTCAAATCTTGGAAATGTTAACTCGAAATTATACTCAATGGGAGATGATATTCAAAAAATCCTTAATGACGGATTTGATCATCTAAAATATTTGAGCAGTAACATGTCTGAGGCTATGAACAGCAATTCTCTTGATTTCAGAACGACAATAGAAGTTTTGAAAGCGAATATAATGGATTACTCAGACCATTTAAAAGATGAATTTGCAGCACTAAATAAAGATATAACAACCAAGATTGAAACAGGAAACGAAGCTGACACAATGCTTGGTAATGACATCCTGGATAACGTTAAAAGAATTGAAAATATAGTTATCACAAAATCTGAAGATTATGCTAATTTAGCTTCCAATAATTTTAACAACATAATGAATAACTTTAAGCAGGTTGAAGAAATTATAGTTTCAAAAGCTCACGACTATGAAAATCTTGTAGCGGCAAAAGTTAATGAGATTGTAGATTTTATCAATACACTTAAAGATGCTGTAAGTCTTTTAAAGGTTGATAATGAAGCATATTTGACAGACAGATTATCGGAATTAGGCACACAACTGCAAGATGTTAACAGCGGATTTGAAAAAATGATGACAAACTCATCAGAAGAAATAAAGGAGTTATCTTCTGTTATAGCCCAAACCTCCGAGGATATTGTAAAAAAACTTCAGGAAACTGATATCGAAGAAATAGTTAATCTTAAAGATGAATTGCTTGCTTCTTCATCTTCAAATTTTAACGCTTTGTTAGAAAAAGTAGAAGGTGTAAATGATTCTGTAGAGGCATTCAAAAATTCTGCTGCAGATAATCTCAACGGATATCTGGAAACTTTAAAAGAATTATTTGTTGACTTTTCATCAAAGGTTGAAAATTCACAAAATAATGATGAAATTCTTGAAAAACTTTCAAATTTAGAAGTGATAATGAGCAGGTTTGATGTTGAAAAAAACGAGAATTTCACAAGACTCCAAACATTAATAGAAAATAATGCAGCAGCAATAGACACAATTAAAGACAATGTAATAAGAGATATTGATTTCGGGCATATAGAAGCTGTTATTGAAGAAAAATCAAATTCTAAGGATGAAAAATTAGCTTCCATTGAAAATTTACTGAATGACATTGATATGTCGAAAGACAATCAATTCCAAGCACTGAGAGATATTATAAATGAGAACAGTTCATCCAAAGATGAGAAGCTTGAAGATATTAAAAATGCTATTGGTAATATTCATATAAATACTGATGACGGCAAGTTTGAAGAATTAAAAAATATTATTTATCAAAATAGTTCATCAAAAGATGAAAAGCTTGAAGATATTAAAAATTCTATCGGCAACATTCATATAAATACTGATGACGGTAAGTTTGAAGAATTAAAAAATATTATTTATCAAAACAGTTCTTCCAAAGATGAGAAACTTGATGCTATCAGAAATCTAATCGAAACCAATAGTGCGAATAAAGATGCCATGATTAACGGAATTAGTGATCTTATTCGTAACAACAGCTCGATAAAAGATGAAAAGCTTGAAGAAATTAAAAATCTGATAAATGAACTAAATGTATCAGGATTTGGGCAACAAAATGAAATAAAAGATATTATAAGGGATTACGTAAACGACAGAGAAGAAAAATTTGGTGAACTTCGCAATATTATTAACACCAACAGTCAATCTAAAGATGAAAAACTTGAAACATTAAAAAATATAGTCAGTGAATATAAAAATTCTTTAGAAAAAATTTCAAGTGATATTCAAATAAAATCAGATATGACATTAGCTGAATTATCCGAAATCAAACTGGCAGCTAACAGAACATCTGACACCGGAACACCTGCACAAGCCATAGAAAACCTTGAAACAATAATTAATGATAAGTTGATTGATTATAAATCAGGTATGGCTGATGAAATTGCGGATATTAAAGATTCTATCTCAACAATAAGAGATAATTTAGGCAATATATCAATAGGCTATGATGATTCTGCATTATCTGCAAAATTATCAATGATTGACGAACAAATGTCAGATTACGCTCAAAATTATGAGCAAATGCTTGGCATACTGAACGGCAGACTGAATGATTATGTTGAAGCTGTACAAAATGTAACCGCAAAAACCAATAATGATCTGGAGGGTTCCGAAAACCAATTCGGAGAAATAAAAACAAGATTTGATGAACTATCAAACAAACTGACAAATTTGGTAGGTAATTCTGGCTTAATAGAAATACTTGCCAACATAAGACAACAATTTGATATTTTATCTGATAACATAAGAAAAGAAAAAATCGGTGCTATTGAAGATGTAAAATCAACTCTTGACGAAATTCTTGCTATAATCAACAACAATTTATATCTTGTAGGTCAAAATGTTGAAACCATATATTCAAAACAACTAGAAAATTCAAGCAACATTGTAGCAAGTCTTGATTCCGGCATTTCTTCAATTAAAACTGACTTAAATAATGTCGTTACAGACATTGGCAATACCATTGAAGAAAAATTGAAATTCATTACGGAAAATTTTGAGCCATTGGAAAATGCCATTAAAGAATTTGCTGATTTTGATTATACCAATATACTGACAGCAACAAAAGAGCAAATTGAACTTTCTTATGTAACACTTTCTAATGAACTTAAAGATTTGTTAAAAAATCAGCCTGCTTACGGAAATGTTGAAAATTCATATAACGAAACCGTGTCAAAACTTAACGACTTAGAAGAAGTCGTTAACGATTCAATTAATGCAAATTTAGAGACAATAAACAACGTATTATCCAATATACACGATTTAACACAAAGCAATTTCTCTATTGCAGAGGATATCCAGACTGAATTTCAGGCAGATTTGATTAATCTGGAAACCAGACTAAAAGAAGCAGGGAAATCAAATTACGAATCAATTACGGAAAAATTGCAGGAAATTAAATCTATAGTTGAACAACACAACTCTTTAAATCCGGAAGAAATAAAAAATATACTTATTCCTGCAATAGATAATGAAGAACTGATAGACTTAATAAGAGGACTAAATAAAAGTCTTGCGGATAAAATTATAGAAATGAAGCAGGACACCGATTTAGCTGCACAAGATTTGGCGGATGTTATCAACTCTGTTAAGAATACGGTAGAATATACTCTTGATGTAATCAATGATAAATTTGAAAACTCAAACAAAAATGCACAGCAGATTATAGAAAAGCTTGACGAATTAGACAGAAAAGTAGGTTTGGTAGTTTTAGCAAGCGGTGGAACTGACGACAAAGAAAAGGGTGTTTTTGAAAATATTAAAAATATCAAAGATAACGTTGATTCAATTGTAGCAAATACTAAGACAAGTACAGAAATAAATGCAAAAATTGATGAATTAAATTCTAAACTTGATGTTCTGGTAAAATCAGGGAACAATGAACTTTCTGAAAACATTGGAAGTATCATTGAAGATATTAAAGATTTAAAAAATAATTACATTAAAACAATAGATGCTAAACTTGATATTCTTGCACAATCAAGCAACGATATTCTTGCACAATCAAGCAACGATGAACTATCTGAAAATATTGAAACTGTTATTGAAGATGTTAAAGATTTAAAAGACAATTATATTAAAACAATAGATACTAAACTTGATATCATTGCTCAAAGTGACAGTGAAGAAATTTTGAATGACGTTGCTGCTAATATCGAAAAAATTAACGACGATATTCAATCCGTAAAATCAAGCATAGATGCATCAAACGGAACTATAGTTGACAAAGATTTATTTAAAAAGAAGATTGATGAGTTAAAAGAACAACTTACAGCAACAGAAACAAACCTCAAGGAATATTCAAAAACAAACACTTCTGAAAGTTTGTCAGTTGAAAATTTAATAAAAGAACTCAACAGCAAAATAGACATAATTGCAATGTCAGATGATAATGGTGTTCTTGATGAGATATATGAAATTAAAGAAATCGTAGAAGCTCAGATTGACGCATTAAAAGAAACTTCATCCGACAATACAAATAATGTTTATGCAAAATTAAATGATGAGTTAATAAAAATTGATAACAGCCTCAAAAGCATTGACTTGTCAAAGAGTGCAGCTGAAATAAAAGATTCCGTAATAACAGCTGTGGTATCACTTACTAACGGAATTTCATTTGCAGAAGAAAGTGAAGAAATTAAAGATTTTGTAAATGACAGAACAAACGAACTCCACAGAATGCTGCTGGATGTAAAACATCAATTGTCAGCTATTTCCAATGCCGGAGACGACATGGAATTATACACATACACAATGCAGGATGTAGAGTCAGATTTAGCAAAATTACGTTTAGTCGTAAATGATGTATCAACAAAAGTTGCTGATAATGAATTAGCAGTAGTCTCCACAAATCTTACAAAAATGTCAAAATCAATGGAGGATTTGAAAGACGCAATTATTGATGCTGAAGTCAAACGTGTTTCTTTTGAAGAATTAGGTAACGAAATTCTGAGTATAAGTGCAAGACTAAATAAACTCATTTTAGGTCAAAATGAAGCTGACGAAAAACTGATTGAAAAAGTTGAACAGGGAATGGCTAACTCATTTGGCTCTGACAGCAAGTTTATAATGAGACGTATAGAAAAATATTTATCTGAACTTGATAAGAAACTTGAATATACAGTTAACGTCAATAATATTCTTAAAAATGTAATGATGTATTTGGGCGAATGGATGGACGGGACTACAGATACTCTTGAATCCATATACAACAAATCAATATCATCAACAGTTACGGATGAATTAAAAGATGTATTACCTGAAAAATCAGAACTCTACAAATTCATTGACTCAAAATATTATCAACAGGAAGCAAATATTGAAAATTTGCAAAATATAGTGGATAATGTTGTATCACAGAGTGAATTTAGAGCAGAGGAACTGCAAAGTATAATAGAAGGCAAATTGATGAGTCAGGACTCAAAAATCACTAAACTTCAAAACTTTGTTGAAGAAAAAATAAGCCGTCAGGAATCAAGGCTGGACAGAATAGAAATGCAATTAGACAGAATATGTACTGCCCTTGAAACACAGAACAATAGCAATTATACGGCTGATAAAATAGATGAGTTGGATAACAAACTCTCAAAATTAAGCACAAATATTGAAAAGTTGGCTTCTTATGTCGATTAGTACTAAAAACTTAATAAAAGAATTAAAAAAGGATTTAACAGCAGATAACGTATTATCCACAAAAGAGGAATGTTACGCATACGCACAAGATGCGTCCAATTCAAGGATAATAACCAACATACCGGATGCTGTCGTATTCGTTCGTTCAACCTCGGATGTAGTTGATGTCGTTAAGAAAGCAAAAAAGTATAAGACTCCGATTATATGCAGGGGTGCAGGCACAAATACGGTGGGAGCATGCAGAGTTGAACATGGCGGCATTATACTCAACTTTTCTAAAATGAATAAAATAATCGAAATCAATAAAAAAAATATGACTGCAACCGTTCAACCCGGAGTAGTATTGGGAGATTTATTAACAGAAATCGAAAAATCAGGGTTATTTTATCCGCCTGATCCTTCAAATTTAAAGGTTTCAACAATCGGAGGAAGTATTGCACAAGCTTCCGGAGGTGCTAAAACATTTAAATACGGTTCTACAAAAAATTATATTCTCAATTTAGAAATAGTAACTGCAAACGGAGAAATAATTAAAACAGGTTCTGATACGGTAAAAAATGCTACAGGATACAATCTTACGAGCTTATTTGTAGGCTCGGAGGGAACACTCGGGATAATTACCGAAGCTGTATTAAAACTTATACCAAAACCGGAAGCCGCTGAAGTTATGATGGCGTATTTTGATACGGTAGAAGATGCCGTAAAAGCTGTTGATATGATTATTGATCAAAAAATCATGCCGGCAACAATTGATTTTATGGATAAAAATGCAATCAATACAGTGGAAAAATTTTATCCTGCCGGTTTGCTGTGCGATAAGGATGCCGCACTTGTTATAGAAATTGACGGAATGGCAGAATCAATAATTTATCAGCAAAAAATTATTGAAAACATATTAAATAAATGCGGTGCATCAGCAATACAAGTTTCTCACAATCAGGAAGAGTATGAACGTATATGGATGGCAAGACGCTCTTCAATGGGGGCATGTGCGAAATTAAAACCAAATGTAACTACTGATGACGTTATTGTACCACGCCAAAATTTAGCAAAACTTGTACACGGGATAAGAGAAATTTGTGATAAATACAATTTGGATACTTGCCTTGTAGGTCATGTCGGAGATGGAAGCGTTCATCCTCAAATACCTATTGATTACAGAAATGAGGATGAATATAAAAGATTTAAAATGGCAAAAGCTGAAATATACGACCTTACGGCAGCACTGGGCGGTATTATTTCAGGAGAACACGGTATTGGTGCGGATAAACGCCAATATATATCAAAAGTAATATCTAAAACAACTCTTGATTATATGAGAGAAATAAAAAAAGTATTTGATCCGGATAATATTTTAAATCCTTACAAAATATTTTAAATTTCAATGTCTACTTCTTGTCCGAGTTTATCTATCAAAGGTTTGACCTTAGCATAAATTTCAGCCTTTGGCATAAATGAATTTGCAGCTTTAATCTCCTGAATTCTTGCCGTAACAGCAGCTATATCAGGATATTTTGCACAAATCTTATCCCCGAAAATTTTTGCAAAATGCTTAAATCCCTGATGCCCCGGAAATTTTAAAGGCCCGCCGTTCAAGGCAGTAGCAACTTCTTTTAAACCTTCAATATTTTCACTTTTCAGTACGGTTTGAGAAGTTGTTTCCAAAACTTTCACTGTATCAAGCTTTATACCGAAATTTGTATTACTGTCATAAATATTTATCTTCATAACATTTTTAAAACCCGTAAATTTTATTTTTTGTTATAAATATACCTAAGATTTAGAGGCCATTTCAGCCTTTAGCTTATTTTCGATGTCTTCTCTTACCCGATAACCCTGATTATCCTTGTCCAGTAATCTCCAAGCAACGATTACACCCGGCATAATTAAGCCTAACACACCGATACAAGCACCGATATTCTTTATCGTTGCCCATCTGTTAGCTTTTTGAACCTTGTTCAAATAAGTTTCCAACATCTTGGTTCTGTCAGTTTCAGATAATTCCTCAACATTTAACCCCAGTCTGTCAGACTCTTTCTGTATAAACTCCTGACCTTTGTCATAAAGCATTTTTAATTTGTTCTTAACACCTACAACATCATCGGTATCAATATATTTTCTATTATCAATTGAGCCTGTATCTTTTGCTTTACTAAAGAAGCCTGTTTTTTCTTTAACAGTTTCTATTATATCTGATTTCTTTGCCATTTTAACAACAAGATTATCAGGATTATCGTTAACAAATCTGTACACATCAGCATTTGACGGATGTTCGTCAACAGGGAATTCGTTAACACTTTTCATTATCTTGTTATTCAGCAACGCATCTTTTAATTCTTCGGATTCTACAACTCTTGAGTCTAAATCAATCGGAAGATTTTTCTTCGTCAACGAATGTTTTTCGAGGAAATTCTTAATTTGCTGACCTGCAAAATACATAAAGAACCAGAAAAATCCTTCTTTTATAACATATTGCATAAATTCCTGACTGTTTTTGGATTCTCCGAGTCTTTCACCTGTAATAGCGGCATCAACGAGCATCATATTTTTAACAGGAGAAAACATTACGTCCTGAATACCTGTAAATGAAGTTTGTCCGTTTTTTGCAGGAGTTTTTGGCTTTCCTTGCTGTTCAGAATTCTGAGCTGCCTGAGCCTGCTTTTCATAAAACTCTTTCTTAATCTTATTTTCTCTGTAATCGTGTCTGAATTTTGTTAAAGCACCGTATGAAATAATTGTGAGTAAGGTAGATGCAACAAATTTACCAAAAGTTAGACCTTTAAAGGCTTTAGGATTTTTTGCCGCCTTTTCCAAACTTTCAGAAATCTGTTTTACATTTTTATTATTTTTAAATTTATTATCGTGTTTTTTTGCATATTCTTTTGCCAGATTAAATACTTCTGGATCTTTCATAACTCTGACGTCAACACCTGCATCGTAACCGAGAGGCTTGAACATTGTCCAATCCAAAACTTTTTTATATGCAGGAATACCCAATAACCAAATGGCCTGCGTACCAAATTCATCAATAAATCTGTCATGACTTTCGGCACTTTGACCTGTTATATAAGAACCTGCCGTTAAACCTAAGCTGTTTGCCGTATCTTTAATTCCCATAGGAACCAAAGAGTTATTATTACCTAATGTTGAAAATATTTTACTTGCCGTAATCGGGGATATCATTTTATTCTAACCTTTCGGGAGCAGTACGCTCCTCAACTTAACATGAGTATTACAAACCCCAAATTAAATTCATTAATTTGACGATTGGGGCATTCGCCTTCACTGTTAAGTTTCGTCGGATATTATATTTCATACTGCTACCTTTCACTTTTATACTAACGTTCATAAATTTATTAAATTGCCAAAATTTATTGTCGTTTTTACGTTTTTTAACAAAAAAGAAGACCTTTTTTTCAAAAGGCCTTGTTTATGATTTATTTTTCCCACAACATAAGTAAGTGTCTTATTTTTCTAAACAAGCCCTTTAAAAATTACTTACTGTACGTCGGTTTTGAATTCTTTTTATCATAACAGTATTATGATAACCAAAAAGAGTTTATTTGTAAACCCCCCGTACTAAAAAACAATCGGCAGGGCGGTCTGCTTGCAAAAAGTTTATATAATGATAAAATTAGTATTAACAAAAGATGGGAGAATTATGATTTTATTGGTTATATCATTTTTACTAACCTTATTTGCAGGACTCTTTATTTCATCAATATTTGAACAAAAGAACTTTATAAAATTTTTTATATACACAATTCTGAGTATGTTTGCGTTAATAGTATTCAACATTGAACTATTATCCTTAATTTCACAAATTACCGCAGGCAATATATTGATACTGAATACACTATTTGCAGTTATAACAGGCATTGTCTGGTATAAAAAAGGGAAACCTGTACCGGAAATAAAAATAAAAAGAAGTACAAAACGGATTTTCTATGCACTGCTAAAAGACAAGTACCTGCTCATACTCGGATTAGCCTTTATTTTTATGTGCTTTGTATCAATATGTTTGGTAATACTTTTACCTGTAGTAAATCCTGATGCAGAAGCTTATCATGTTCTTCGGAGTCTTTTTTGGATAGGAAACAAAAACCTTAATCATTTTGTAATTGGTGATATAAGAAATATTACAATGCCGATTAATTCGGAAATACTATACCTTTGGCTTTTAATTTTTACAAAAAAACAATTTGCTATCGGGATATTTTCATTCACGGGATTTTTAACGGCAACGACTTCTTTGTACGGCATTATGAAATATATAGGGATTAAGGAACGACAAAGATTATGGACAATATTTATTCTGGCATCATTTCCGTCAGTCATTGTACAAATATCAGGAACCGAAACAGATATAATAATAGCAGGTCTTACCCTTGCCGGAATATATTTGTATATGAATTATATAAAAGAAATGAAACTTTCGGCATTATATTTTTCAGCTTTGTCATTTGCACTAGCAATTGGAACAAAAAGTCCTGCATTAATGTTAATCATACCTGTCGGAATATGGATGCTGTGGATTGGTTACAGGAAATTAAACAGGGATTTTTACAAACCGTTCGTTAAATTTTTAGGGTTTGGACTTATAAACTTTCTGTTGTTCTCCTCATACAATTATATTCTTAATTTTGTTGATTTTGGAAACATATTCGGACCTAAGAATTTTCTTCTTCCGCATACAAATAATTACGGTTTCAGGGGTATGGCTGCAGGCTTTATAAAACATATATTTTTATTTTTTGATTTCACCGGATTTAAATGGAATGATACACTTGGCATACACATCATGAACTTAAAAGAAAACATTTTAAGTTCACTAAACCTCAGTGACATTTTAGACGGAATATATACCCAAAAAGCAGAAACAATGAATCGCTCGCTACTTGAACCTCTTATGGGAATGGGCATTTTAGGATTTCTTGTATATTTGCCTTGCTGGATATATTCACTGATTAAACCTATATTTGTCAGAAATAAAAAAACCATATATTTGTTATCATTTGGTTTAATCTTACTTGGAACATTACTGGTAATGTCATACAAAATAGTTTATATGGCATACAGCATAAGATTTCTCACATCATTTTGCGTAGTATCCGCCCCAATACTTGCGTATTCATACACACGAAAAAATACCTTTGCAAAATTCATAATAACAATGTTTGCCTTGTTCGGTTTGTTACTGATATCAACACACCTTTGGGCAAGACCATTCGGCAAAATATACGGATATTTCAGACAAGGAGCAACGGTATCGCAAATCAGAGAAGTTGCAAAATGTTCATTATACTTTAAAACCATACCTAAAAAACACGTTAAACTGAACGAAATGTGCAAAATGGAAAGTAAAATAAGAGGAATAGCAAAAGACAAAAAAGTACTGTATTTTGGTAATGAAAGCGAAAATCTTTTATTGATTAAAATGCTTCAATTTGAAGGTTATGATATTGATTTTGCACTTGCAGAAAATGCAGATATTACGGATTTCAGCAAATACGATATGCTAATTAATCTTGATGACAGACAAATGGTATCTAATATTCAAAAGCACTATAACAGCGGTTATTACTATCCTGTGAGGGGAATTGAGTGCATATATCTTACTACTAGTGATAAAGTATTTTTGGACGGATATAGCGGAACCCCATACAGAGTGGCTTGCGAAATCAGTCCGTCATTTTATAAAGAACACAATTTTCAACTCAAAGACACATTATCTACAACTTTAAGAGAAAACAAAGATACTCTGGAACTAAAATACAAATTTTATTCCAAAACTAAACAGTAAGCCAAATTTTCAACAATAGTCTGAGTATTCATATTTAAACGTAATTCCTGCTTTGCGTGTTCAACTGAATTTATGTCCTTTATAAATTTTATCTTCATTACAGGATTATCAAGCGTACTTTTTAATAAGGCAAAAATATAATTCTGCATTTGATTGAAAATTTCTTCTATATCATTTTCTTTTGTAAGATTAAGAATATCAAAATAAAAATTCAAAACTTCATTTCTCTGAAGCTGAAAATAATTTTCCATAATATCGCCAACCAGTGAATAATCTCTTACTTCGGATTTCATGGACGGAACAAAAAAGCATTGAGCCCTCGAAATTATTGTCGAAATCATATCCTCTTTATCTTTTGTCAGGAAGAAGAAAGTCGTTCCGGCAGGAGGTTCTTCAAAAGTTTTTAAAAGAGCATTTGCCGTAGGTTCCTGAAAATTAGTTCTGTTCAAACCGCAAATATTCCCGTCCTTATCTCTGTCACAAAATATCATAACTCTGTGATACTCGGATGTAACAAGCAAATTATTCTTAATCATCCTTGACTGATCAATAGAAATAACTGTTTTCGATGTATCATCAGGTTCTTTGTTATCAACCTTTGATATTGTCATTACCGCAGGATGCTGATTTTGTCTAATCCAGTTACAGTTCAGACAATTGCATTCGTTTGATTTATCGCCCGTACAATTTAATAATCTTGCAACCTCAAGAGCTAAATCGTACTGAGCCTCAATATCTGTTCCGTAAAACAATATACAGTGGGCAATTCCTCTTTTGGAATTTTCAGCACCACGCCTGAAATAATTTATTAAAAACGGATATTTTTCTTCTAATATAGTCGTTCCCATTTTACCTCTTACCTGAACATTGCATTTTCAATTTCCATTTCCGGATTTTGAGCCAACCCTGCCTTAATTCTGTATTCAGTCTCAGTTATGTTCTGTTTCAACCTGACCAAATCTTTTAAATTTGCTTTTTTAAGTTTTTGCAGGGTTAATTTTACTCTGTATTCATGCCAGCCGACTACTTTAGCCAACTCAAAAGATGACATCTCGGATGCACTGCCCTTTAATATAATCCACTGCCTTAACATTGTTTGCAGCGGAGAAAGAATTTCAAGAAAATGTTTTTTTGATAATAATTTTCTAAACTCTACCAGTGCCAAGTCTTTTTCTCCCTCCATAAGGAAATCTGAAAACGCAAACAAATCTTCGTTTGACAGACAATTTTCTTTAACCATTTCTACAGATACCATATTATCAGGATATGCCACTATTTGCAGCTTTTCCAATTCTTTATCAATTTGTCTTAAATTATTTCCTATCTGAGTAATTAATGCAGTCACTGCATCTTGTGTAATTTTTAACTTTTTAGACTGAGCCTGCTTTTTAATCCAACTTTCAAGCTCTGCAGTCTTATATGTTGGTATTACAGCAAATTCCTTTGCATTATACTTTGAAAGCAGCTTAAAAAATTTCTTTCTGCTGTCTAATTTTTTCCCATCCTCTCTTGGTAAAACCGCAACAAAAACAATATCCAAATTTTCATTATTACCCTCTAAAGCCTCAGATATCTGTTTTATTTCCTTATCATCAAATGACTTTGAAAAGTAATCCAGACAATTTATCACAACAAGCATCTTGCCAAACATCATCGGCTGAGTTCTTAAAACAGAAATTAAATCAGGAAATTTTGGATTATCGTAAACTTTATAACTCATTTCAAGAAAATTCTTATCCAAAGAACTTTTAAGCTTTGCGATATCCATTTCTATATTATAATCTTCTTCACCATAGAAAAAATAAACTGCCATAACCGTATTATATTACAAAATCTCTTTTAAAGTTTGTAAACATTTTTTAATATATAAGCAATTAATTTATATATATACACTTTATATACATGAAGTATTACCAGAGGAGTATAAATTTATGGCAGACATTTCTATTAATGGCGATAAATTTCGTTATGACAACAATCCTGACAAGAAACAAGCTGATGAAACTCAAAAAACACAACAGAGTTTTAATATGAATGAAGCTCTGAAAACAAGATTTCAATCAAATGACAAAATATTTAACATTCCGGATAAATCAAATGATATAGCTTTTGACAGAACGAACAATAGACTATTCCCTGCAGACCTTAAGCTGCCGGAATCAAAACCAAAAGAGAAAACACCTGAACAAAAACAGGCTGCTGCAGAACTTAATGAAAAAACATCTTCAACAGGAATAAAATATAAAGATGCTCAAGAAACTATCAAGAAACTGAGAGAAAAATATTCGGATGACAAATATTTCTTTAAATACAGTCATAACCCAAATACAGAACTATACAAAGCAAACTTTAGTTTTGTCAAGGAATTGGAAGATTCCCCACAGGAAATCGAAATAAAACAATTCATGCCTGACTCAATTCCTGAACCTGACAGAGCTGCGTATATGGAAGCCGTTGCTGCGATGAAAGAAATTGAAGGAAATAATGCTGCCTTAATTGACGCCGCAGGTATGACCGGAGAAGGTCATGTTTATGATTCAGACTTTAATTTTGATATTTCGGAGATGAGAACAAAACTTGGAGAAGATGAATTAACTCCTGTTCCAACGCCCGAACAAGAAGCAAAAAAAGCTGAAGCAAAAACAAAACTGGATGATAAGGAATCAAGCACAGGTATAAAATATAAAGATGCTGCAAAAACTATAGCGGATATTGAGGCACAATACAATAGTGATGAATATTTTGAAGAAGAAGTCATTGATGACAAAATGAAAAAATTATCAGAATTTATCGGCAACCCGATTAAACCAAGAAAACATTTTGCTCCCGACAAACTTCCTGAACCTGCAAGAACACAATATAAAGAAGCAAAAGCCGCTAAAACGGAAATCGAACAAAATAACAGAGCATTAGCACAACAAGCAGGAATAAAAGTAGCTGACAGAGATGCTGCAGGCACTTCTAAACCTTCCAGATTTGAAGAAATTTCAGATATAGCTCTTCTCGGCACAAAACCCAAAGAACCAACTGAAAAAGAACTGGAAGCAAGGAATAAACTTAACGAAAAAACTTCTTCAAACGGTATAAAATATGCAGATGCAAAAGAAACATTGAAAAAATTAAAGGAAAAATACAAAAATGATCCGAATTGCCGTTCAAAATTTGATGACAATACTGAAATGAACAAACTACCTGCCGGAGGTTCAACTGCTGCATATTACCCACCTTACGAAGCATTTGATGCTTACAAAATTCCTGAACCTGATAAAACAGAATATTTTAAAGCCCTAAAAGCTGCTCAGGAAATAGAAAGTACAAATTCTGCATTATTTATGCAGACAGGATTAGCATTAACTCCAACACCTGAAAAATCAACCTATGACGATGGTATAAGATTTTACAGAGTATAATAAGCATTTATATCATGTTACGCATTGTAAAGATAATGTTATAAAACTGAATTTCATGCACTTATATATCCTTAGTATATATGCAAGTGAATTTCAAAGGAGAACAAGATATGGAAAAAGTTAATATCGGTAACGTAAACTTTGATAAAGACGACGTATTATGCTCAAAGTATGTCTACGAAAGAGGACAAAAGTTAAACTATGTATTTTTGGTTGGCGGTACAAAAATAATGTTTCCTGATCAGGAAAACGACAAAGCAGCTGTATCTCTTGCAACAAACTACAATAGTGAAGTTGCAGAGATGTGTGCTTGGTTCAACAATATAAAAGGATTAATCATAGAAGATTCTCCGCAAAAGAGCAACTACTACGTTCGGGAAACATAAATTTAAAAATATAAATCAAACAAAACCCTGAAGCCAAATTTAAAAATGGTTACAGGGTTTTGTTATTTTAATACAGACATAACAAAATCTATTTAACATATTGTAACAAATTGCCAGTCTTAAAGTGGTGTGATATTCTATAATTAGGGAAGAGAATGAAGGTTTAATATGAAAAATATAGTAGTTTACACAACTAAAAAGAGTTCTGCTCTGGCAGATGTTTTGGCACAGATTGATGACTCAAACGTAAGACTTGAAGATGCATCTCAGTTAAAGGAATATGAAACTCTTAATGCAGGACTTCTGGTTATTGAGGATGTCCCTGATATTAAAGATGTTTTGATGGTTACAAAATTTAAGTCACCTGTGTTATTTATCGGAGAAGTATTTAAAGGCTGCACCGTTCGTGCCGTAACTTATGACTTTATCAAGGCACCTGTAGATAATGAAGAACTCACTATCAGAGCTAACTCTCTTTTAAAAGTTAAAGAATTGAGGGATAAAATTGCTCAGGTTTCTACAACTGATGAATTAACAGGCTTGCATAACAGAAAATATTTACACGAAAGACTTGAACAGGAAATTTCACGTTCAAGACGTTATGGCACAAAATTATCCTGTCTTTTATTCGACCTTGATTTCTTCAAAGTTGTAAACGACATATACGGGTATGACTGGGGTGATGTATTACTTCGCTCTATTGCAGATAAATTAAAACAGTTAATTCGTAAAGAAGATATTTTAACACGTTACGGAGATGAAGAATTCTTACTAATTCTTCCTAACACTTCTGAAGAAAATGCGTTCTTGTTCGCTGAACGTTTCAGAAGAGATATCGAAAGAATGGAATTTATCCCTGCAGGTGAAGAAGAAAGACATCCAATCACAATTTCGGGCGGTATTTCAACATATCCTTGTCTGGAAAACACGGAAGAAGATGTTAATACAATTATCAGATATGCAGAACACGCATTATATAATGCTAAAAAGCGTGGTAAAAACAAAATCGTTCAGTTCTCTCAGTTGAATTTGGGAGAATAGGACAGAATACAGACTTCCTTTCTGAACACTTATATAGTGTAAAATCTGGTTATTTGGGGCTGATAAAATCAGCCCCTTTTCATAAACAGTTTTATAAAATACTACGGTACATAATTAATTGTGCTAACTTCTAACTTTCAATTAACATGCTTGCACCGATTACACCTGCGGTATTTCCAAGTTGAGCAGGTACAATTTCAACAGCTTCACCCGCAATCTTCATAGCACGCTTTTTAACCGTTTCTCTTATCGGTTCTAACAGAAAATCACCTGCAGCAGCAACCCCACCGCCAATAATAACTTTTTCAGGATTTAAAAGGTTAATAACACTTGTCAATCCCATGCCGATATATTCACCTGTAACAGTAAATATTCTTTTTGCAACCGGATCGCCTGCTTTAGCTGCTTCATAAACAACATAAGGAGTAATATCAGGATTTGCAAGTTCTCTGAACTTAGTTGACTTTCCGCCTTTTATATAATCCTCAGCCATTGCAACAATTGAAGGACCTGATGCAAAAGCCTCCAAACAGCCTGTATCACCACAACCGCATATAGGGCCGTCTTTCATTTGCAATTTAATATGACCGATTTCGCCTGCTGCATTAGCGGCACCTCTGACTAATTTACCGTTTACTATTAAACCTGAACCAATACCTGTACCAACAGTAATGCAAATAAGATTTTCACATCCCTGACCTGCACCAAAATTTAATTCACCTAAAGCTGCACATCTTACATCGTTATCTACACGGGTAGGAATATGAAATTCATCTTCAATCATTTTTGCAATAGGAACATCAACCCATCCCGGAATATTCGGGGCTAATCTTACCACACCCGATTTGTAATCAACCTGTCCGGGAAAACCAAATCCGATACCCTGAATATCCTCAGTCTTTGACTCAGTCTCTTTTAATAAATCTCTTATTGCTTCTTTTATATTTTTTACTGTGTATTCATAACCCATTTCAGCATGAGTAGGTATAGAATTTGAATAAATTATTTTACCTTCCGGACTAACCAACGCCAATTTCACATTAGTTCCGCCTACATCAATACCAATTCTGTTTTGTGCCATTTTTAGTTCTCCCTGTTTACAATTAACCATGCACCCATGATATGACAAAAACATAATAATGTGAACACGTCGTATATTTTCATGCTACAATACTTTCGGAAAAGAGAAAGGACATACACTTATGACGCAACAAATTATAGTATCGGGAATGCGACCAACAGGGAAATTACACCTTGGACATTATCTCGGTGTTATTCAGAATTGGGTTGAATTACAACACAAATATAACAGCTATTTTTTTGTTGCTGATTGGCATGCTCTGACTACAAAATATGATAAAACAGAAGAACTAAGACAAGATGTTTTGGAAGTCGTTATGGATTGGCTTGCTGCAGGTATAGATCCTGAAATAGCAACAATTTATGTTCAATCTCATGTTCCGGAAATTGCAGAATTGAATATATATCTTGGAATGGCAACCCCTCAGAATTGGGTAGAACGTGATCCGACCCTGAAAGATATGGCAAAAATTTTAAGGACAAAAGAAGGACAAAATTCTCAAATCAGCTACGGACTAATGGGATACCCTGTTTTGATGAGTGCAGATATTATGATGATGAATGCGGATGCTGTTCCTGTCGGAATAGATCAGGTTGCACACATTGAGATAACCCGTGATATTGCAAGAAGATTTAACAACATATATAATACGGAGTTCTTTAAAGAACCACAGCCTATTTTGAACAAATGCTCATTAATATGCGGACTTGACGGAAATAAAATGGGTAAATCTTTCCATAACGATATTAAAATATCAGATACAGAAGAAGATACCGCAAAGAAAGTTATGACTGCAATTACAGACAGAAGCAGAATGAGAAAAACAGACTTGGGACATCCTGATGAATGCGAAGTAGCATTCAAATACTGGCAAATCTTCGGCACTGATGAAGAAATTTCAACCGTCAGAAAGGAATGTGAAGCAGGAACAAGAGGTTGTGCAGACTGCAAACGTCAACTTGGTGCAAAAATTAATGAAACTTTGTCACAAATCAGAGAACGCAGAAGATATTACGAAACTCATATTGATGAGGTCAAAGATATTCTTATTGCAGGTGACAAAAAGGCTCGTGAACGTGCCGGAGAAGTTCTTGCAGAAGTCAGAAACCTTGTTCGTATGTATTAAAAATAAACAACAAAAAGAGGCTAAATATTTAGCCTCTTATACTTTATATTTCGACATTAATTTACTATACTTATTCAAGCAAACTTTCCAACATTTCCGCATTTCTTGATGCGGTAGCAGATTGTCTTACTTTTTGTTTGTAAATATAAGTTCTTAACGCTTCTCTGATTAATTCACTTCTGGAACGATTTTCGTCATCAGCGACATTATCAATCATGTTCAAAAACTCTTCAGGCATTGAAATAAGTACTCGTGCCATATATACTCCTTTTCTTTTTCATATAATTCCGTCTTGTATATATATAAAAACAATATGTAATAAAAAAGTGCTAAAATTTATATAGAAAATATATATAAATTTTAAAAGCCCTGTGTTTGCAGGGCTTTTAGACTTATATTAATGTAAAGATTTTGTAACATTTTTTATTATTGCTCAGGGAGCTGGACAGCACGATCAGGAAGAACGTTTGCTGCATCTTTTGTGCAATTTAAGCTTCCATCAGGATTGTAGAAATAGTCTTTGCCACGATTTCTTAATATTTTACCTGTCTTTACATCCTGTATAAATTGTTTGCCGTGGATATTTTTTATAATTAGACCTTTATCTCTTATATAAAACGGATTATGCATGTATATTCGAGTATTGTGAGAGGCATTTTGAGCTGCATCAAAATACGATTTCCAAACATCGGTCAATACTCCATCCTCATCGTATGTGTAACTTTTTGTATAAATTCTTTTTTCACCATCAAGTTTTTTGGCAGAATTCAGTTTGCCGTTTTTATATTCCAAAACCATGGCGTTACCGCTTTCTGTTTTAGTAGTAATTTTACCTGAATACAGGGTTCCGTCAGAGAGTTTTGCAATACCTTTTTCAATTTTATTACCTGCTTTTTCAAATGCCTCAGCAGTCATTTCAGTAAGAGTTTCCTGTACATCTTCTACAAGGTTTTTACTCTCCTTTTCAGCACTTCGCCACCAGTTATTTTTATGTCCGATAACACCCAGTGCAATAGTTGCCGCAAGAGCAGTCGCACCTATCATATATTTTGTGGATTTACTGATTTTGGAATCCTTAACCTCAGGTTGAGAATTTTTATTCTGATTTTCATTTTGTACTTGACTTGAGTTTGGTTTATTAACCTGAACTTTAGCTTCTACTTTTAAATCTGACATTATAAATTTCTCCACATTACTACTACATCTATATTAACGTAAAAACAAATTATTTTTTGCTACATCAAAATTCTTAATATAAAATTTGTTACATATTTGCTTAATTTTGGGCGATTTATGTCTTTACAAGAAGTGTTTTTTAATATACTATAAAAGGAAAGAGGGACATGTTTTATGGGTAATGGTTTAAAGTATAAGAGAATTTTATTAAAGATAAGCGGAGAAGCACTTTTAGGAGAACAGCAATTTGGGATTGACCAAAATCCTGTTCAGAAAATTGCCTTAGAAATTAAAAAGGCAAGAGATTTAGGTGCTGAAATTGCCGTAGTTGTAGGTGGCGGGAACATTTTCAGAGGAATGAAAAACAGTGCAAAACTTGGCATGGATCAGGCAAGTGGTGATTACGTCGGCATGTTAGCGACAGTAATGAACGCAATTGCATTACAGAGTGCTTTCAATCAAATCGGAGTACCTTGCCGAGTTCAGAGTGCATTGGCTATTAATCAGGTTGCTGAACCTTATATAAGACACAGAGCTATTCGCCATTTGGAAAAAGGAAGAGTCGTAATTTTTGCGGCAGGAACTGGTAATCCGTTCTTTACAACAGATACAGCAGCAGCATTAAGAGCTTCTGAAATTAACGCTGAAGCTATGCTTATGGCAAAAAATGGTGTTGATGGCGTGTACACGGATGACCCTCGGACGAACCCTGATGCTAAGAAATTAGAAAATATATCTTATGATGATATTATAAAAAATGGGTTAAAAGTAATGGATACTGCAGCTTGTGCTTTATGTAAACAGAATAATATTCCAATTGTGGTATTCGATTTTGAATTAACTGACGGAATAACCGACATATTGCATGAAAAAAAGATAGGTACTTATATCAATTAATATATAAAGAAAGAGGTAGAAATGTCTGAACTTTCAAGTGAAGCTTTAGAAGAATTATTTTTATTTGGTGAAGAAAAAATGGAAAAAGCTGTAAATCAGCTTAAAAAAGAATTTGGTTCAATTCGCTCAGGTCGTGCTAATCCTATGATATTGGATAAAGTTATTGTTGAATATTACGGTGCTCCGACTCCGTTAAGACAAATGGCACAGGTAACCGTTCAGGAAGGAACTACATTAGTTATTACACCTTATGATAAATCAATAATTAAAGAAATTGAAAAAGCTATTATTAAAGCTGAAATAGGAATTACACCAAATAGTGACGGTACTTGTTTAAGGTTGGTATTCCCTCCGCTTACGGAAGAAAGAAGAAAAGAAATCGTTAAAGACGTAAAAAAACTTGGAGAGGACTCAAAAGTTGCTATTAGAAATATCCGTCGTGATATGACAGATGATTTGAAGAAGATAGAAAAAGAAGAAAAATTACCTGAAGATGCTGTTAAAGATAATCAAGACGAGATACAAAAACAGACCGACAAATATGTTGGAATTATCGACAGCTTAGTATCAGATAAAGAAAAAGAGGTAATGACAGTATAATGTCTGATGAAATTAAAGGGTTAAACAAAAATGCAACGAGAATGCTTGTAGGATTTGTACTCGGTGCAATCGTCATGGGTGCCATTATGCTCGGGGGCTTGGCTATACTTGCAATGGTTCTTGTAATAATAATATTGGGAACAAACGAATATGTAAAAATACTTAAACATAAAGGTTTTTTCCCCAGCATAAAGGTCATGATACTGGCAGAATTTGCACTTGCTTGGGTTGCATATAATCAACGTTTTGACCTGGCGGCACTTGTTCTGACATTATGTTCGGCTGCGTCATTTATGTGGGTATTATTCTGCGGCAGACAACCATACATAGCTAATGTTGCAACTACACTGCTTGGAATAATATATTGCGGTTGGTTCCCTTTACATATCATATTTTTAAGAAATCTAAATTGTGAAAGATATGACAGCGGATTAGGCTTTGTAGTACTGATGTTTACGGCAATTCTTTTAACTGACATTGGTGCATACTATATCGGAAGACATTTCGGGAAACATAAACTTTCACCTGTAATTAGCCCTAACAAAACAATAGAAGGATCTATAGGCGGAATTTTATTTGCAGTATTCGGGGCTTTGATTATAGGATTCTTTATTGATTTAGAATGGTATATGGCTATTGTAGCGGGTCTGCTGTGTACTGTGTTCGCTCAGATTGGAGATTTGGCAGAATCCCTTGTCAAACGTGACGCCGGCGTAAAAGACTCTGGGGACGCATTACCGGGACATGGCGGATTTTTAGACAGAACAGACAGTTTTGTATTTACAATACCTATTATGTACTATTTCTGTTACTATTTCATATTTCATAACGATATTTTAGTAGATTTCTTAAAATTATTTAAAGGATTATTTTAATGGTATCGTCTGAAGTTTCAAAGATTTTCGGGATAGAAACAGTAACACCTGAATACTACAAAAATGCTCTAACACATCCTTCGTTTACTAAAGATAACGGTTTAGAATATAGCAAATGCTATGAAAGGCTTGAGTTTTTGGGTGATGCGGTATTAAAACTTGCTGTTTCTGATATTTTATATAAAGAATACCCAAATTACACAGAAGGTCAGATGTCAAAAATACGCTCGATTATTGTTTCGGATAATATACTTGCAAAATTAGCAAACAAAATCGGTTTAAATAAGCTTATAATTGCCGGTGAACACGATAAAAAACAAGGAATTACAAATTTGGAATCAGTTACAGCATGTGCATTTGAAGCAACATTAGGAGCATTTTTTCTTGACGGAAAATTTAATGAAGTAATGTCATTCCTTGATAAAGAATTTCATGATGAAATTATAGAAATAGATAAAAACTTTGAAAAGTATAACGCTAAAGCAATACTTCAGGAATACACTCAAGGCTTAACTAAAGAAACACCTGTTTATCGCCTTGTAGAGACAAAGGGTGCAGAACATAAAAAAATATTTGTAATAGAAGTATTATACAGAGGAGAAGTTATTGCACAGGGCGAAGGGAAATCCAAAAAGGATGCGGAACAACATGCAGCATATTCTGCATGTCATAAATTAGGAGCAATAAAACATGAATAAAATTATAATCTCACCTTCAATACTCTCGGCAGATTTTGCAAATCTGGAAAGAGATATTAAACGAGTAGAAGATGCAGGTGCAGACTGGCTTCATATAGATGTTATGGATGGACATTTTGTTCCTAATATCACTATCGGAGTCCCTGTTACAGCATCTATAAAAAAAATAGCAAAACTACCTCTTGATGTACATTTGATGATAGAAAATCCTGACAAATATATTGAACCGTTTGCAAAAGCCGGTGCAGATATTATCACTTTCCATTATGAAGCTATAGATAATGATGATGATATATTTAAACTTATATCATACATAAAGTCATTTGGGATTAAAGCCGGTATGTCAATTAAACCTAAAACAGAAGCTAATGTGTGCTTTAAATTTTTAGACGAGCTTGATATGCTGCTTGTAATGACGGTAGAACCGGGATTTGGCGGTCAGAAATTTATGGAAGATTGTGCCGAAAAAGTAAAACTCATACGAGAAAAAAACAAAAATATAATTATACAGGTTGACGGCGGTATAAATAATGAAACCTGTAAAATTTGTAAAGAATATGGGGTTAATTCTCTTGTTGCAGGAAATTACATATATAAATCCGACAATATTGCACAAGCAATTAATTCTCTTAAATAATATTTACTTAACCCATTTGAAACTCTTTACATAACTCAATCCGTTAATATCACCATCAATGATTACCGCAAATATTCTTGCGACACTGGAACTTGAGTCAGATGGGACTTTCTTAATTTTTTCGGCAACTTCAGGAGAATATTCCGTATTATTAAGGAACGGAATAGTATTGAGAAGTGTATTGAGTGAGAAATTCTTTAGTTTCCCAAATACGGAAGTAAGGTTGTTAGACAACGTGCCATAGACTTCCATATTTGCAATGTAAGTTTCAATATTATAAGATCCGCTCAAATATAAATTTAAATCCTGACCTTTTGAGAAAATTTCCAAATTTTCCACAATACCCTTATTAATGTCAAAATGCCCCTTTATGCTTTTGAAATTACCTGTTTTTAAAGGAGTAATTAAATCAATAATATTGTTAATTGAAATTCTTGTAATACCACTCGAAACAATATTTGTAGCTTTTAACAGGTATTCAAGAGAACCCAGTTTTGGCATTCTTCCGTCAATAATATCAAATTTGCCGTTACCTTTCATAGATTTCAGGCATTCTTCCTGATTACTTCCGAAGCATTGTATGCTCAATTTACCGCTCATCGCACCATAACACTGACTTTTTAAATTAAACAAATTATCTGCAAGATTTTGGGCGTTAACACCTTTCATTTCAGTAACCAGCTTTAACTTTTTATTTTTTATATCATACTCTCCATTTCCGAATAAAGTTCCGTCTACCAACTTTATCGAATAATTTTTGACTTTTGCTATTTTATTTTTATTTATAGTAAAATTAGCTATAAAATCTTTTGCATCAAGCTGCTGCATTCTTATGATATCAGCAGTAACAGTACCTGATTTTACAATAACATCTGTAGCCGGCATTGATTTTGTACCCTGCTCAACACCCAGATTTTGCTTATATAAATTTGCATCATAATTTTGCATTGCATCAGATATTACATTCAAGTCCAGCTTATTAAAATGAAGTTTAACATCGTTAAAAATATATGGAGAAACAAGTCTGTTTTGCATTACAGCATCCAGAACCATTTTATTATCCATTATTAAGCTGTTTGAATTAATATGTATATTGTCAGGTTTGAAAAGGAATTTCACATCCTTTACCGTAGCATCTACAACAGGAACATCAATACCTGTAACATCGAGATTTCCTGTAATTTTTGGGGCAAGCATATCTCCGTTTATAAGCATATCAGCCATAAATACACCCTGTTTTATAAACGGTTTTCTAAAAATTATATTAAATATTTTAGCATCAGTAGGAGTATGTGTTTTTACTCTGAAATCTGTGAATTTTAAATTATTTGTACCTGCAAATTTTATACCTCCGCTTGCTGTTAACTGTGAATTAGGGAATTTTTTACCATTTTGGGAGGTTACAATTTTATCATATTTAAAATTGTTAATTTTAACCCAATCTTTACCAGATAAGCAATCTGCATAAATATTAACGGCACCGGTCAAATCTCCTACCGTTGCACCCATATAATACACACTTGAATTCTCATCAAGTTTTAAATTCGTTTTTGAATATAACCCTGACACAGGACCTTGTAATTTCGAAGATACAATAATATCACCTTTAAGCTTTATCGGATAAACTGATTTTGCATTTATAAACTGATCAAAGAATTCCTGTGAAGGTTTTGCATTAACATATAAATTCATGTTTGGATTGTCAGACGAAATATTTGAAATTTTACCGTTCAAAAATACCGGCATTTCTCCTAAATGAGCATTTATGCGATTGAGATTTACATCATCTTTATCATATAAAACAGTTCCGTCTGCAATTTTTATTTTCAAATTTTTAGGGTTATATACAAACTCCGTATTATTTATCTGAGTGTAAAGTCTTATATTGTTATTTATAATTTTCGAAGCTATATCAACAGTACCGTTAAAATTACTCAAATCCTTAAACTGAGGAATTTCAGGGATAGACAAACCATTCAATGCAGCCATATCAAACTTTTTCATAGAAAAAGTACCGTTATAAACCTGTTTTGGAGTCATTAAATGGTCTATATCTACCTGCATATTAAACGGATTACCCTTCATTACACCCCTAATAGGAGAAATATGAACATGTCCGTTTTTAATGTCAAAGTCGCTGTTATTAACTATTATCGGAGACTTTGAACCATAGTTGTTATATACCTTACCCTTGGCTATAATCTTGCTGTAATCAAAGCGGTCAATATTTATGATACCTTTATAATGACCGGAAAAAGAAGTGTTTACAGTATTTATACCCGGAACAGGGAGTATTCTGTTTCCATAAAATAATCTCGCAATTTTCCAGCCGTCACCTGCATTAAATCTGTTTGAATAAGCATTTGCAGTCAGAATATTATTTTTGATAACTCCATTTGTACTTATTGGAGAATTAACAAGATTAGCATCAATTTTAAAGTTACCATCTTTTTTATCAAAATTCACGATACCATTGATATTTGAAACAGGAACTTTTTGCGGGAAAAAGGTCATCACATTATTAACAAATTCAATAGAACCTCTGGCAAACAAATCTTTGTTAAATACAGGCATTACACCTCTGTCAACATGCCCGAAAATTGTCATTTTTAGTTTGGTTTTGCCGCTGCCTGATGTAATTGGAGCAAGCATGTGCTGCAATTCTCCCAAAATAGGCGAGGTATTCACTATTTTTAGTAAATCTGCGGAATTTTGATTATCGCCCTTAATATCAACGGTTACATCTCCCCTCATTGAGCATTTACCATTTACGTCAACTGGAAGATTATTCAATGTCAAAGATGTTGTCTTAAAAGTAACATCTTCACCGTTAAATTTTACCCAACCGGCAATATTCTTTGCAACCATATTGTTGATAGTAATAAAAGATGCAACTCCGTTATTAAAATTTATACTACCCCAAGCGTGCGGTTCTGTTCTTGTTCCCGCAATTCGAAAATTCGCATTCCCTGTGCCTGCCGGAACATCCAATATAGGAACAGGCCCAAGTTCAAATTTAAAAACATCTCTCAATGGCATTAAAACTCTTTTAGCTTCAACCAAATCAATTTTATTTGTTGTTTTTACGGTTATATCGGAGTACCGTTCTTTAAACAACTTAAATGAACCTTTAACATCAACAAACTCCGCCGGAGCTGTCATAACATGAACATCCAGATTCATTGTATGATCTTTAAACATTAGTTTTACAATACCATTTTGAGGAGCACCCTTTATCGGTCTGTTTATTAAAACATCTGTAAGCAAGATGCTGCCGCCCAGATGAGGATAGTTTGCCTCACCTTTGATTTCCATGTTACCTGTAGCTTTACCGGATACATAATTTTCTTTTAACTTATGAAAATCAAAATCAGGATTTAAATCTTTAAATCCGGGGAATAACGGTAATAAATACTTTCCTTCGGCATTATTCACAGTTGCTTTTAAATCAAGATTCGGGAATTTAGCATTGGTTTTGTACACTCCTCCGGACAGGAATAAATCAATACCTTTTGTAATAAGTTTTAAATTATTTATTTTAACACCATCATTAATTACATTTACGTCATTACTTATTACAAGCGGATAATCACAATATATAGATTCAACATTATCTTTAAGGAAAATACCGAGCTTGTCTATCATTAAATCTGATTTAATATTTTTATGCCCCTGTACATTGTCTGTATTTGAGTATAAATCTATCTTTCCTCTTAAACTAACAATCTCGCCTTTAGAAAGAGTATTTGCGTACTCGCTAAAATCTGCTAAATCAAGATTTTTCAATGCTATATCTACTTTTAAATTATCTTCTTTAATTTTAGTAATCGGCAAAGCCACATCGACATCAGCGACTAATGAAGAAATATTACCGCCTGCGTATAAATTAGAATCTACAGAAAATTTTAATCGTTTATCCTTTTTATATTTATGAACTACGAATGAATTTCCGTCAATTTTCAATTTTTTATTTTGGACTTCATCATCAAGATTAACCGCATACTGTGAAATATTCATAGCTATACATCTTAAAGTAAATATCGGCTGTTGTCCGAATTTTATCGGATATTGTCCTATATAAAAATTTTTATCTTTACCATATCTTAGGTTTGCAAGAACACTATCTGCCTGTAATTTACTAACAGAAACATTTTTGTATAATAATGGTAATAATTTAATTGATAAATAAGGATTTTTGACTTCAAGGGAATTTGTCCCATCAGGATTTATCACATTAACGCCGTCAGCCTTGAAAATTAAAGAAGGAATTACGCCTGCTCTAAATCTCGGCTTTATAAAATCAATCTTAATTCCTGATTGAGCATAAATCCTGTTTTCCAAAAAACTTTCAAATTTTGAATTATTAGTAAGAAGAGGTATGCCAATATAGTAGCTGCCATATAAAACAGCAATAGTTCCCAGGGTTAAAATTGCAGCAATTTTTCTCTTCATAACAAGAAATATTATATTACACATATACCAAAATTACCAATATTTTACATTTAAAATTTATACTTAACGGGGATTTTGTACAGTGATAAAAAGGGCATAATTAAAAATAATATTATTCACATAGTTGGAGATGACAGCTTATGGATTTTTTAAATTACACAAAAAAACTTTTCAAAAAAATAAATTTCTATGACAAAAACATCAAAAACACAAACTATAAAAGCAGTAATCCCAATCCATTCAACGTAAAAGAACCGATGTCCCTTACAATAATATGGGTAGAAAATAATGATAAGAAGCTTTAAATTTGTGCCTTAATTTATTAAACATGATAAAATCAATATTATGAAAATTTTAGGCATAGATCCCGGAATGGCAATAGTCGGGTACTCATTAATAGATTTTGACGGTGAAACTTGTACGCTCGTATCCTCAGGTTCAATTCAGACTAAAAAAGGAGTACGGGAGTCTTCCAGACTTTTAGAAATTTTTAACGATATGAATACTATAGTAGAACAGTTAAAACCTGATACGGCAGCTATAGAAAAACTGTTTTTCGTACATAATCAGACTACTGTAATGCCGGTTGCACACGCAAGAGGAGTAATTCTTACCATACTTGAGAAACACAATATTCCGATATTTGAATATACGCCTATGGAAGTTAAAAAAGTTCTGACAGGTTTTGGCAGAGCTGAGAAAAAAGAAGTTGAACAAATGGTAAAAATTTCTTTAGGAACGGATACCTTGCCGAAACTTGACGATACAGTAGATTCAATTGCAATAGCAATCTGCCATACCAGAAAAATTTAAGGTTAATCTCTTATAATATTTAACAACATTTCATTTGGAATAAATATATCATTCAGTCCTACAAGAGCATTAACAAATACAAATTCCATATTTTCCCCATATCCTATATCAAGATCATCAAAAGGAATTTTTAAATCAATTACCTTGTCAAAAACATACTTGATATTCTTTGAAGACTGTAATACCCACAGATTGTTAGGTATAGATTTTATTAATCGGACAAAATTCAGTTTACCATGGAAAATTGAAATTTGAAGTTCATTATGGAATTTTTGTTTTGTAATCGGCAAAATATCTTCAGTTTTATTTATCAATCTCACCGGTGACAAAGAATGTTTTTTAGATGCACATCTTGTGTAAACATACATCTGATATATCCAGTCTTTTTTAGCCGGATTTTCAAAAATATAATTGTTTACATAAAATCTCAAATATAAATTTTCTTTATCATATCCAAAACAAATTCTGTCAAAAAACTTATTTTCTTTTAAGACAGGCCCGTCAGGAATATCAATACAACCGGCATTCAACCACGAATCATCATCTTCTTCACCATTTATAGACGGATTTATTTCGCCTTTAGGATATCTTGAAGGTTTTGTTATCACTGACAGAAGCGGAATATCCAAGTATTCCGGAATATCCATACCAAGATATATATATATGTTCTTCAAATGTTCACGGAAAAGATAATCAAATATATTATCTCTTCCTGAATCATTAGGTTCACCATACCACCAGAACCAGTCACTTCCCTCACAAATAAATAATTCTTTTCTTGCATTGACGATATTCGGATTATCAGGATGCTTCTTTACAAAATTACAAAAATCATCTCTTACATTTTTCAAATACTGCCATGCCAGATTTTTTGTAGGTTCATCTATCCATAATTTGAAATTACGATTTATCCAAGAGCCGGCTTTAATTTTTGGTAAAGGTCTGTGGTGTTTTTCTCTGTCAAGGTAATCACTGATTAATACTGTTTCCAGAGAGTCATCTTCATCTATTAAACGATACAAAGTATTCAGGAATACATTACCATCCGCAGGATAATTTTCCCAACAATTTTCACCATCCATCGCAATAGTTAACAAGTGGTTTTCGTCAGGAGATGAAAGCAATTTACTCTGCATTACTTTAATACGTTCATACAAGTCTTTTGCGGCAGCCTCAGAATCAAAATTAGGATATTCAAATCCTATCAGATTAGAAATCATAGAATTTCTAAATATCATTTTAATCCCGTTTTTATATTCATACGATTTAACCAGATGATAAGGATCTTCCATATAACCTTTAAAATCACGGATAAATTCAAATTTTATAGAATCCGCAAGAATTCCCTCATCCGAAATAGTCCAATCAACCCCTAAACTTTTAAATAAATCCAATTCCTTGGGACTTATACATTGTTCGGATGGCCAAATCCCTCTCGGACGTTTGCCTAACAATTCTTCCATACGGTCTAAGGCTGTTTCCGTCTGAATTTTAGCATCCAAGTTCATTTTCAAATTTGACGGAAGTCCATCTCTGTTTGAGATATCAATAGAATTTATATCCAGCATTATCGGTACAATCGGATGATAATAAGGGCTTGTTGTAACTTCAATTTTACCTTTTTCTAAAAATTCACGGTACGTTGGAATAATTCTTCTTATAATATCACGCTGTAACTCAATAATTGAACACCTATCCTCATAAGTATAATTTTTACCCTTCTTTATCAATTTTTTAAGTAACGGGTATTCTTTTATATATACAGGATCAAACCAAACCAAATTAAATAATGCCATTAAATCAGAATATTCCTGATTGGAAAAAGCATTTACATCAACATCTCTGAATGACTGTCTTTTTTGAAATAATCTGTTATATTCCGGATAAGGATAAATCATTGTTTTATAATTCGCATCAAAAAAGTTATTTAAAATAAATTCTTTATCCTCATCATTCAAATCTTCAATTTGAGTAATTGTCAATCTGGAATGCAAATCATGAGCATCTTTCATACCATAATCAATAAATGCATCCAACAGGACAGGCACTAAATTCAGATTTATTTTTATATTTTTAAAATTGTCCGCAATAGTAACCATATCGAGGTAATCTTTTACGGCATGCAGACGAACCCATGCCATTAAATAATCACCCTCAGGTGAAAGCTGATACACCGGCTGATGCATGTGCCAGTAGAATGCAATTGAAAGTTTTTTGGTTTGGCTCATCATTGGTAACTTAACTCCAAGTGTAAAATTATTATATCACCTATCATGGTTAAAAGTAAATATTTAAGAAAATTACAAACAATAGATTTCACAGTGAAATATTTTCTATTATAATAATTTTATGCAAGTATTTTCACCAAATATTCTTAAAACATTTGAAGAATGCCAAAAGAAATATGAGTTCAGATATATTCAAAAGCTCAATGTACCTCAACTCGCCGGAATTTATGAAAAAGGTAAGAAAATTCACGCTCTGGCACATTATTATCTTAGAGGTGACAATATAGAAAAATTTATTCCTACTCTGACTGAAGAAGAAAAACATATATGGAATTTACTCCTTAACAACAAATATTTCCAAATGAAGTATGTAAATTCCGAATACAACCTTACTTCAAGACTTGGTGAATTTTGGATTGGCGGCAGGCTTGACGCTTTTATGAAAGATAACAACGACTATTACATCCTTGACTATAAAACAGGTGCTATACCCAAAAATCCGCAGGAAGATTTTCAAACAATGATTTATCTTATCTGTGCTAATGAAATACTAAAAAAAGGTTGGGGAAACAATTTTAACTTGTCATTTGTATATATTGACCTTAAAAATAATCAAAATCATTTAATAACATTTGACAGTGATAAAAATGAACATTATAAAGAAATATTGTCTTTAACCTGCACAAAAATTACAACGACTAAATCATATAGTAAAAATTTAAGTCGTTGTAAATTCTGTGAATATAATAAATTTTGTAATCACTGATATAATTATATACCCATTAAACGGTTAAATAATTTTCCAAGCAGTGAGGCATTCCTTCTGTCCAATTTTCTTTGAACTCTCTCGGAAGAGTTATTTAATCTAGCTAACTCCGCACCTTCAGGAGAATATAACAATGCTCTGACGGCAGCATCTGCTCTTTCCTTTTCTGTAGCATATTCAGCTCTGATTTTTGTTAACTCGCCATGGTCAAGGAATTTTGCACCGCAAGAATAACATTCGTCAATGGTAATTTCATTTTTATCACTGGTGGAATTTTTTACCATATTAGCACCGCATGCAGGACAAACCCTTACTGCATCTTCATCCGGCTGTATAGGAAACGTATTATTTTCTGCTTCCTTAATAACGTCCTCAAGATTTTCATGCTGCTCATCGTATTTTTTAAATTCATTATTGTCAAAAAATATTCCGCCGCAACCGTCTAAACAAATATCAATATTTATACCTGTCTCAGGTAAAAATACTTTTTTCATCGGCTTACCGCAAGCAGGACAATCAATAATTTTATATGTATCAGCCATAACCAAACCTCCGTTTTTATGTGCCAATGTTAACATATTTTAACAGCAGTTGTCAATAATTTGTGTCAGCTCAATATCTGTAAGTCTTACGGGAAATTACAGACTTAAAACAGCATTAATAGCGGATATCATGCCTTTTTCATCAGCTATATTTTTCCCTGCAATATCAAATGCCGTTCCATGCCCCGGAGAAGTCCTTATAATATCCAGTCCTATTGTCATATTAACGGTTTCATCTCCTGCAACAGTCTTAATAGGTATCAAACCCTGATCATGATATGCGGCAATATAACAATCATACGGAATTTTCTCTTTTGAATTATATGCCTTTCCGGCTTTTACAAATAATGTATCCGACGGAAGCGGATTAGTTATATTTATACCCGATTTTTTTAATTCACCAACTGCAGGAAGCATTATTTCAATTTCTTCGTGCCCTAAAATTCCATCTTCTCCTGCATGAGGATTTAGGCTGCATAATGCAAATTTTGGACTGCTTATATTTAATCTTGATTTGAAAAATTCGTCTAAATCAGTAATTTTTTTAGTTATTAATTCTTTTGTCAAATTAATTTCTTTCAACGCACAATGCCTTGTTAAAAGTAATACTCTGAAATCTCTTGCGACAAAAAGCATTTCCGCATGCTGCTCCCCATGAGCCAAAAACTTATCCAAAACCTCGGTTTGCCCGTTATAAAGATGACCTGCCAAATGCATTGCATTCTTTGCAACAGGTGCAGTAACAATAGCTTTTGGTCTGATTTCGCATACTTTTTTCAAGCTTTGGTAAGAAAATTCACCTGCTGCAGCAGTCACTTCACCGGCTCTGATTTCATCTTCAAACGGAATTTCTATTATCTCGTAATTCTTATTCAACTTGCCATAATAATCCATAATTTTTTTATTTGAAATTATGGCTACATTACTTTCCGGTATCTCCAGCTTATTTAAAGCCTTTATCGTAATTTCTGCCCCGATACCGTTTGGATCACCGGTTGTTATTATTATTTTATCCGAATATTTATTCATGATTTTCAAAATATTTTAAAATATCTATTAACGTACTTGTAGAACCCAAATTGCCTGACTTCGTAACTATCCATTGAGCATTATGATCAAGACTTAATGCAATAGCAGGAGCAACTTCATCAATTAATTGCAACTGCAATGCACCTATTGCTTTACAACATTTGTAAGAAGTTTCTCCACCCAAAAGAATTAATATGACATCCTTTTTCTCGGTAACTCTCTTTGTCAATTCCGCAAGAAAATCAGTAATTCTTGATGCTAATTTTTCCTTTGTTAACTCGGCATCCAATGACGCATCAGAAAATCCGTCAAAGTTTTGAACAACGTTTGATGTATGAACAACAACAATGTTATTCTGTCCCAAATTAGTTACAACCCTGTCTACCAACTCATCGCTTACACCCTTTAAAACAGTTTCGGTATCAAGCTTTACTATCAAACTGTTTTCGTCATAGTCATCCGCTGCCTCAAATGCTCTTATCTGACTTGCTGTAATCTCAGTTACACTACCGGAGATTATAAGCTTTGGCAATTCGGGAATAGTCTTGTTTATATGATGAGGTTTAATATCCGAAAACCACATATCACTTAATATTCTGGCTGTTGCCGCAGTTCCTGCAGGTAATATTTTATAATCAGATTTATTCATAGCCAGCAAAACCTGCTCGATATCAACAGTTGACACAGCATCAATTACTATAAGTTTTTTCCCCGCAGATATTAAATCATTTAATGCCTTTAATATAGGCCCTGCACCCTTCATAACTTCTCTTAAATCCAGTGAAGCCACGATATTTTCATAATCTTTTCCAATTTGATTTATCAATAATGTAGGTAAATGCGATTCACTTATAGGAGAATGAGGATCTCTTGCCATCTCCGTGCGTTCAATAGGTATTCCTTTTAAAAGATGATAACCGCCTACAGTAACTCTGCCCTCAATCGGAAATGCCGGCACTATAATCGCTGCATCCCAACCTAAAACCTCTAACATTCCCAATGTCTCTACGGCTATATTTCCTCTTATAGTTGAATCAATTTTTTTAAAGAAAAAATCAGGATTAAATTTATCAATCATTACCTGAGTGGTATGCTTTACTTTTTCATAAGCCAACTCGGGAGCAATATTTCTCGACTCCGTAGAAATAGCCCACATCTGGGTACCTTTTATATTTAAGCCCTCAACATCTTCACTTAACAATATCTGAGTACCTGCCCCGTGCATCTGAAACTGTAAAGCAGAGTCATTTGCACCTGTCAGATCATCTGCAATAATGCAGGCAACATTTGAATTAATTATCATAAAACTTCCGCATCTCTTTTTGAACCAAGCAGTCTTATGCTGTTCGCAATAATTATAAAACGTTCTCTGTCATTTCCGGAAGCCTTATCAGTCCATTTATCCTGCTGAATACGTCCGTCTATTGCGACCTGAATACCTTTTTTAACATATTCGCCTGCAAATTCCGCCTGCTTGTCCCATACATCTATGTTATACCAATCAGTAACTTCTGCCTTTGTTTTTGAATCCCAACGATTTACCGCAACAGAAAAATTTGCCTTTACCTTGCCTGATTCAAAATATCTAATCTCAGCATCTCTACCAACTCGTCCAACTATAACAACTGTATTCATTTATACCTCTTTCTCTGATATCTTAGTACATATTACAATAAAAACAACAGAGGTTTAATATGTATTAACAAACATTAAGTTAACAGCTTTGTTAACAAAACTTAATAATATGAAATTAAAAAGGCAATAATTTTTATAATACATACTTTATATATATGTAAGATATAAAGAGAGAGATTTGAAATTATGTTAGCAAACCCACAAGCACAAAGATTCGGTATGATTACCGCAAGAAAAAATAAAAAAGCAAACAATGCTGAATTTGATTTGGAAACATATAAATTTATCGGCAAAAGAGACAGAAGAATGCGTTTTAACAATGCTAAAGACCCGATTTTCTATATTTTTGACTGTATAGAAAACAGACCTGTTTCAACATTAGCAAAAGAATTTGTAAAAGATACATTCTTTGATATAGCAAACTTTGTATCGAAAGCCGTTGGATAATTAAGGAAATAAGAAAACGGAAAAAGATTTCGTTAAGGAAATTAGGATAAGGAAACAAAAGCCCGAGCAATTTTCAGCATCGGGCTTTGTTATACAAAAAGACTATCCTATAATAAGGATAGTCTTTTTATTTGAACCGTAAAATTAACCGGCAATAAGTTCTTTAACTTCAGCTGCAAAAACTTTTGGATCCAATTTCAAACCGGGTCCCATAGTTGTTGCAAGGTAAACAGATTTAACAAATGTACCTTTTGCTGATGATGGTTTTGCTCTTAATATAGCATCAGCTAAAGTTGCATAGTTCTTGATTAAATCTTCTTCACTGAATTCAGCTTTACCGATAGGGCAGTGAATCATACCCTGTTTATCAGCACGGAATTCAACTTTACCTGCTTTAGCATCTTTAACAGCCTTTGCTACATCCATTGTAACAGTACCTGTCTTAGGGTTAGGCATCAAGCCTTTAGGTCCGAGAACTCTACCGAGTTTACCCAACATACCCATACAGTCAGGAGTTGCAATTAATGTATCAAATTCAAACCAACCGTCAGAAATTTTATCAATAATTTCTTCAGCACCTGCATAATCAGCACCTGCATCTTTTGCCTCAGTAGCTTTTGCACCTTTAGCAATTACGCAAACTCTAACGGTTTTACCAAGACCTGCCGGAAGAACAACTGTTGAACGAATTTGTTGATCAGCTTGTCTTACGTCAATACCTAATCTCATGTGGCATTCAACCGTTTCGTTGAACTTAGACAATTCTTTAGATATTTCTTTTAATTTTTTAATAGAATCAACTGCAGTAGCCGGTTGAGTGAAATCAGCCAACATTTCCTGCATTTTCTTTTGTTTTTTAGTTAATTTTGCCATTTTTCTTTTCCTTTCATGGTCATAACGTGCTTATTATTGCACTTCCATTAATTAATCTTTTACTGTAACACCCATAGCTCTGCAAGAACCTGCAATCATCTTAACTGCTGCATCCATTGTAGTTGCATTCAAGTCATTCATCTTGATTTTTGCAATTTCTTCCAACTGAGCACGAGTAATTTCAGCCACTTTGTCTTTATTCGGAACAGCAGATCCCTTAGGAATATTCAACGCTTTCTTAATCAAAACCGGAGCCGGTGGTGATTTAATAACGAATGAAAAACTTCTGTCTTCATAAACATCAATAATAACAGGGATAATATAACCTGCCTGAGATTCTGTTTTAGCATTAAATTGCTTACAAAAATCCATAATGTTTACACCGTGCTGACCCAATGCCGGACCAACCGGAGGTGAAGGATTTGCTTTTCCTGCTTCAATCTGAAGCTTAATTTTTCCTACTACTTTTTTTGCCATTTTTTTCTCCTTTTGTGGTACTTGCGGGGCTTTTAAGTCCCTTCCACGTTTTTGTACTTGCGGTACGCCTGAACGCACCCTACTTTATTTTACTATTTATTATAGTTTATTAATCTGCTTATATTCCAATTCTACCGGAGTTTCACGTCCAAAGATTGAAACATTCGCACGAAGTTTAGACTTATCAGGGTAAACTTCAATAATATCCGCAATAAAGTCTGCGAACGGACCTGAAACAATTCTAACCTTATCACCTGCTTTAACATCAAGTTCAATTTTCTGAGTTTGAGAAGATGAACGGTGAAGAATTTTCTTTATTTCACTTTCTCTTGCAGGGATAGGACGTTTTGCAGAACCTACAAACTTCGTAACACCTGCAGTGTGTCTTACAACATACCAGCTGTCTTCGTCCATAATCATTTCAACCAAAACATAACCCGGGAAAATTTTTTCTTCACGTTCCTGTTTTTTACCGCCTTTAATTTGTGTAACAGTTTTTTGAGGAACTTCTATACGGAAGATTTTTTCACCCATATTCATATATTCGATACGTTTTTCAAGATTTACTTTAACCTTGTTTTCGTGTCCTGAATAAGTGTGAACGATATACCAACGTTTTTCGCTATTTTTAGCTTTTTTAGCTTCTTCTTGAGCTTTCGCTTCTTCTTCAGCTGCTTGTTGTTCAGCCAATTTGTCTTCGTTCAGTTCTTCTTCCATTGATTTTTGTTTCTTTGCCATAAGCCACCTTTATTCTTTATTTAATTTATAAATCCGGTTACTACTTTATGAAACCCAGCAGAGCCTTAAAAATAATATCCATTAAATATACGGCAACTGTAAAAGCCGCAACGATTACGATAACAAATAACGTTTCCATCATTACCTGATGTCTTTCAGGCCAAGTAATCTTACCCCATTCGGCACGAACACCTCTGAAGTATCTTTTCATTGAGTCTAAAAATGCGTTAAATGAATTATCCATCTTTTTAATTATCCTTTTATTTTATAAAATCGCGCCCTGAAGGACTCGAACCCTCGACATCCGGTTTTGGAGACCGACGTTCTACCAACTGAACTAAGGACGCCAGTTTTAGTTTTTAAGTAACTAAGTAATTAGGTGATTAAGTTTTTACATTTTTACTATGTATAGACCACTCACTTAATTACTTATTCACTTATTTATTTCTACTTAGTTTCCTTGTGGTTGGTATGTTTCTTGCAAGTTGGGCAATATTTGCTCAATTCAAGTCTTTCCTTGATGTTTTTCTTGTTTTTAACTGTTGTGTAATTTCTTTCTTTGCAATCTTCACAAGCAAGAACTACCATTCTGTCATTTTTACCTTTAATACCCATTTTTATTCTTCCTTTTTGTTTTATTGTATTTGGTCTTTGTCCCTTATAAGCCGTTTCGCCGTTTATATTATTTTTTATTTTATTCGGGAATAACCCTTTTCTTTTGCTTTTTAAGAGAGAATGTGGGACATCACATTCTTCATTTATCGGCTTATGTTCTTATGTTATTACAAAAAAATTTAAAAATCAAATAATTGTAAACTAATTATAAGTTATATATAAATTGTAATATTTTTGCTATTTTCAGCTCCAAATTATAGAATATTTGTATATTTAATAATGTGGGGAAAAAGTATGGAAAAAGTAATAAAAAAACTCGGTCCGATAGCAAGTATTGAGTTCGATAAGCTATTTTTGGGGCAATTATTTTCACATTTTGCGGATGCAATAGTTCAATTTTTGATGGTAGCAATCCTTCTGCAAATATCCGGAAGTGCCGGTAAATCTATTGCAATAATGTTTTTTACTTTTCTTCTGCCGCAATTTTTAATAAGCCCGTTTTCGGGTGCAATTTGTGACAGATTTTCAAGAAAAACAATTATGTCACTTAGCTGTCTGTTTAGAGCTGTTACCACAATAGGCATAATTTATTGTTTACCTCATATAAATCAAAATATTGTTTATGCTTTTTCGTTTATATTGGGCTGCGGAGCCGCATTCTTTTATCCTGCAAAAATGTCATCCGTAACTAACGTCGTAAAAAGCAGTCAGCTAAAATTTGCAAATGCTTTGACGTCTTCTATTGGAGCTATTGCATTATTATTCGGAGCATTTGGGGCAAATTATTTAATTAACCTCGGTAATAATAAAGCATTTATAATTATTGGAGGAATGTACTTGTGTGCAGCTATTATAACAGCCTGCATCAAATTTTTAATTCCGCAAAAATATTTTACATCCAAAAAATCCTCAAATGACATGGGTATCGCTTTTAATTACTTAAAAAATCACAAGAAAGCATTATATCTTGTAGGACTTTCAATAGGATTACAATTTATTGTTGCAGTATTTTCCAACAGCTTGAACGCCCTAATCACAGATTACTACGGATTAACTTTTTCCGATTTAACTTTTCTCAGAACACTTCTGGGAATTGGTATAATAAGCGGTATGCTTGTAACTTTATATTTTGCAAGGTTAATGAGAGTACCGCACTTATTTGCAAGCGGGTTTATAGTATTGTGTATAGCTTTGATTACAGCACCTATGTGCAAAAGCATCGACAGTGCATGGGCATGGTTAATTCCTATCGGCATGGCAGATGCGGTAGTACTCGTAATGTTGGATACAATCCTGCAAAAAGTTACTCCTGACAGAGTCCGTGGTAAAGTTTTCGGTTTACAGCTTACATTCAGTACATTAAGTTTTCTTGCCGGAACAGCAATTGTAGCAAACATTCTGGGATTTATAAACCCATTGGTTGTATTTAAAGGTATTGCAATACTTTCTTTTGTTTTAGCATCACTTGTGCTTGTGTTTGATAAATCGTTCAGATATTTCTTACTCAAAGCCACACTCGGGCATATTTTCTTACTTCTGTTCAGATACAGAGTTGAGGGAATGGAAAATATACCAAAACATGGTAAAGTAATTCTTGCAGGAAATCACACAGGACACCTCGATCCTTTCATAATTCAGATGGCGACTCACAGACAGTTATGGTTTGTAACAGGTCCTGCTGCATTCAAAGTACCGATTGTAAGGCATTTACTAAAATATTATAATGTATTACCGTTAAAATTCGGGAAAGGCGTTGAGGCTATTGAAGCAGCAGTAAATAAATTAAAGGGTGGTGAAGCCGTAATAATTTTCCCTGAAGGGAAATTTACACCTGACGGAAATCTCTGCAAATTCAACCGTGGAGTTGGCTTAATGGCAAAAGAGGCAGACTGCCAGATTGTACCATTTGCAATTAAGGGCGGATTTGAAACTTGGGGAAAAACCAGAAAATTACCTAAATTGTTCAATACAATTGTAGTCCAATTCGGACAGCCCATAAAAGAACTTGATAATAATGAAAAAGAGATTGCACACGAACTTCAATCCCGTGTAAACTTTATGAAAAAATCACTTGAACGACGTGCATTCTACAAAATTGACCACAAATTACACTCCAATTTTATTGACTTAATGAGAGAAAAGAGTGATATTTACGGACAGGTAAAAGCTCTTACTTTAAAAACAAAAGACGGTTACGATGAATTAAGTTACATTGAAATATACAGGAAATCAAAACGATTTGCCAATTATTTAATAGAAGATATAAAAATAGAACGTGGGGAAAGAATTGCCATTATATGTGAATCAAGACCGGAATTTTCTATAGGTATGTTTGCATCAATTCAGACAGGAGCAATAACTGTTCCGCTGGATGTAAAATTAACCGTTCCGGAACATACACATATTCTTACGGATTGTAATCCGAGAATATTACTCTGTTCAAGTCATTATATAGAACACGCAATTGAAGTTAAGAAAAATGTTCCGTCGATTGAAAAAATTTACGTTCTTGATGATGAAGATAAATCAAATACGGAAGTCGAATATGTTTCGGATAAAAACGGTGATTTGGAAAAACACATCAGCAGAGCCAGAACTCTTGATGAAACAGCATTAATAGTCTATACATCAGGTACAACAGGAAATCCAAAGGGTGTTATGATTAGTTTTGGTAATATATACTCTCAACTCAGAGATTTTGAATATATGTTCAAATTATCAAATGACAACACACTCCTTTCAATATTACCGTTAAACCACTTGCTTGAACTTGATTGCGGATTTTTCGGAATGCTTTATATGGGTGCAAAAGTTGTTTATATTAAATCACTTAACCCTAAAGAACTTACTTCCACAATGAAAGAAAAAGGCATTACAAATATGATTGTTGTTCCGCTTGTGGCGAAAATGCTTAAAAACAGTATTGACAAGCAAATAAACAAACAATCTCCTACAGCACAAAAGGCATTTAAAATTATGTATAAAATCTCTAAAATTATGCCAAGACAAATTCGCCGCATAATGTTCAAATCCGTAATAGACGGGTTAGGCGGCAAATTAGAATGTTTTATTTGCGGAGGAGCACCGTTAGAAGATAATGTTGCAGAATTCTTTGAAAGAATAGGTATTCCGGTATTCCAAGGATATGGACTGACGGAAACTTCTCCAACAATATCTACAAACCGATACGGACATTCAAAAATCGGAACAGTAGGTCAGCCTTTACCGTCTGTTATGGTTAAAATAGCAGACAATGGTGAAATCCTTGCAACAGGTCCGAATGTTATGCAGGGCTACTACAATAAACCTGAAATGACTGCCGAAGTAATTGATGAAGACGGCTGGTTCCATACGGGTGATATCGGAGAAATAGATAAGCAGGGATACATAAAAATTACAGGCAGGATTAAAAATATGATTGTTCTTGGCGGAGGTAAGAAAATATTTCCAGAAGAAGTAGAAGCCGTATTAGAAACATCTTCAATTATTAAAGAAGTTTGTGTCATGTCATTAACGATTAAGTCAGGAAATAAAGCAGGTACGGAAGAAGTTGGAGCAATAATAGTTCCGTCCGACGAACTTTTAAAACAATCTGACGAAGAAATCCAAAAAATATTGGAAGACGAAGTTAAAAAGCTTTCCGAGGCAAATCTTGCACCATACAAAGCTCCTACCGTAGTCGTAATTCACAGAGATGAATTGCCAAAAACTTCGACCAGAAAAGTTAAACGCAAAGACTTGAAAGAATGGTATGAAAGCCTGTAACAGAAATCAATAGCTTTACACAAATTTTTCGATTGCTTTTACGAAACCGTCATTGTCGATAGTATCTGTAACAAAATCGGCATGTTGTTTTAATTCGTCTGTTGCATTTCCCATTGCAACAGCAATTCCACCTGATTTCAAAAGCTCTATATCGTTATTTTGATCACCGATAGTTAATATTTCATCTTTTTTAATCCCGTAATAATCCGATAAAAATTCAACGGCACAGGATTTTTTTGCATCAGGGTTTGAGATTTCACAGAAATACGGCGTAGATTTTACAATATATAATTCAGGCATCATTTCTTTAAGGTAATTTACCCAGCCCGTTACACGTTCTGCATCATCAAAATCTATTGCAAGAATTTTGTTCACATTTTTTATCTCAAGATTATCAAAATTACAAACTGTGTACGGGATAAACCTTTCGCCCGTATATCGTTTTACAGCTATATTATCATTTTCGACATACAAAACATCATCCATATAAAGATTAATATGAATATTATTTTCTTTTGCCCATTTAATAACCTCTTTTGCACGATTAATATCAAGAGTTTTTTCATACAAAGTTTTGCCTGACTGTTCTTTAATTAACCCTCCCTGATATGAAACTATCGGGGTTTCAAGTTCAAGTTTCTGAGCCAATTTCAGTGCTGCTATGTGCATTCTGCCTGTTACAAGTACTACCTTTATCCCGTTTTTTGTAAGCTTCTTTATACACTCAATAACTTTAGGACTAAATTTAAAATCCCAGTTCAAAATAGTACCGTCAATATCAGTCGCAACCATTTTAATCATAAATGCAACCCTCTCAATATTGCACACAAAGTTTTTGCATCATTAATTTCACCGTTTTTAATTTTTTGTTTCAGCTCGTGTATCTTTATTTCAGATGCTTTAATTATTTCTCCTTCATCAGGATGTTCACCGACAAATTCTAAATCTTCCGCTTTATAAAGGTATAATTTTTCATCACAAAAGCCCGGGGTTGTGTAAATATATCCGAGTGAAGTCCAGTTTTTTGCTCTATATCCTGTTTCTTCTTCCAATTCACGTTTTGCAGCCAAATCAGGGTTTTCCCCTCTTTCAAGTTTACCCGCAGGAAGCTCTAAATCCGCCGTCATAATCGGATAGCGAAATTGCTTAACCAATAAAATCGTTTCAGAATCTTTCAATGCAAGAATTACGACACCACCGGGATGACGTGCAACTTCACGCAAAGATTTTTTCCCTGTTGCAAGCTCAACATCATCACGTTCAACCGTAATAACTTTACCCTCATATACAACTTTTGATGATAACTTTTTCTCTTCAAAATCCATAAATGAATTTTACCATAAATTCATTTTCCAAGCAAAAAAGCAATTAAAAATATAATTTGAGTTTTCATACAAGGAATGTTATACTAAATTTACCAAAACTTATATATAAAGGGAAATCAAATGGCGGAAGTAAAACAAAGAACTGCAGCGAAAAAGTTTGTTGATGATTGGACTGGAAAAGGACATGAAAAAGGTGAAAGTCAAAAGTTTTGGTTGCAGCTTTTGGGTGAGGTCTTGGGTGTAGAACATCCTGCTCAATTTATCTCTTTTGAAGACCAAGTTCATCTTGACCATACGAGTTTTATTGACGGCTATATCCCTGCTACAAAGGTTTTGATTGAACAAAAGAGTGTTGATAAGGACTTAAATAAAGCAATTAAACAGTCGGATGGAAGTTTATTAAATCCATTCCAACAGGCAAAAAGATATATAACAGAACTTCCGCTTTCGCAGCATCCTCGTTGGGTTGTAACATGCAACTTCCAAAAGTTTTGCGTTTACGATATGGAGCGTCCGAACGGCGAACCGCAAGAAATCCTGCTTAAAGATTTAGAAAAAGAATATTACAGACTTTCTTTTCTTGTTGATACAGGTAATGAACACTTGAGAAAAGAAATGGAAGTTTCAATAAAAGCCGGAGAAATTGTCGGACTTTTATATGATGCTCTTTTGAAACAATACAAAGACAGCAATAATGAAGAATCGCTAAAAGCTTTAAATATTTTGTGCGTTAGATTGGTATTTTGCTTATACGCAGAAGATGCAGGAATCTTTGGCAAGCACGATATTTTCTTGGATTACTTAAAACAATATGATGCCTCAAAAATGCGTAAGGCATTGATTGAATTGTTTGAGGTTTTAAATACAAAACACGAAGACAGAGACCCGTATTTGGAAGATGATTTGAAGGCTTTTCCTTATGTAAACGGGGGATTATTTGCTCAGGAGCATATTGAAATTCCGCAGTTTACAGATGAAATCAGAGATTTACTTTTAGAGAAAGCAAGTGCTAACTTTGACTGGTCAGAAATCAGCCCAACAATATTCGGTGCGGTTTTTGAAAGCACATTAAATCCTGAAACAAGACGTTCAGGCGGTATGCACTATACTTCAATTGAAAATATCCATAAAGTTATTGACCCTCTGTTTTTGGATGATTTGAATAAAGAATTTGAAGAGATTAGGGCTTTACCGCAAAATAAAACAAGAGATAAAAAGTTTGAGGAATTTCAAGACAAAATTGCTAATCTGAACTTTTTAGACCCTGCTTGCGGTAGCGGAAACTTCTTAACAGAAACCTATATTTCACTCCGTAAACTTGAAAACGAAGTTTTATATGAACTCCAAAAAGGTCAAGTAACAATGGGGCTGTTCAATAATCCTATAAAAGTTTCTATTAAACAATTCTACGGAATTGAAATTAACGACTTTGCCGTAACTGTAGCTAAAACTGCGTTGTGGATTGCAGAATCTCAGATGATGAAGAAAACCGAAGACATCGTTCACATGGATTTGGACTTTCTGCCATTAAAAACCTATGCAAATATAGTGGAAGGCAACGCCCTCCGCTTAAATTGGGAAGATGTAATATCCAAAGATAAACTTAATTACATTATGGGCAATCCACCGTTTGTTGGTTATTCCCTGCAAACAAAGGAGCAGAAAGACGATATTCTATCCATATACGTTGATGAGAAAGGAAAACCATATAAAACTGCCGGAAAAATCGACTATGTTTCAGGATGGTATTTCAAAGCATCTGAATTAATGCAAAACACAAATATAAAAACAGCTCTTGTATCAACTAATTCTATTACACAAGGCGAACAAGTGGTAGGAGTTTGGAAACCATTATATGAAAGATTTGGAATCCATATTGATTTTGCACACAGAACTTTCCGTTGGGATAGTGAATCAAATTCAAAAGCACATGTTCATTGTGTAATTGTGGGATTTAGCTGCATCGATAATAAAAATAAAAGAAAATTGTATTCAAATGAGCGTATGCAATTAGTTGATAATATCAATGCATATTTAGTAAATGCTCCTAATGTCTTTATTGATAGTACAAATACACCAATTTGTAATGTACCTAAAATGACTACAGGAAATAGACCTGCAGATGGTGGTCATTTAATAATTGAAGCAGAAGATTATGCAGAATTTATAAAAAAAGAACCAAATGCAAAAAAATATATAAAAAATCTGACTGGTGCTATGGAATTTATCAATAATAAACCTAGATATTGTTTGTGGTTGGTTGGAATAAGTCCAAATGAATTAAGAACTATGCCCGAAGTTTTAAAGAGAGTAGAATTGTGCAAAGAAGACCGTTTAAATGGTGCAGAAGATAGACAAAAATTGGCTGTAACACCTTGGTTATTTAGGGAAACAAATAATCCTAAATCATATATTATTGTTCCTGCTACATCATCTGAAAATAGAAAATATATTCCGATAGGATTTTTAGACGATAATACTATTGCTAATAATTCAGCAATTATTGTTCCAAATGCAGATAAATACTGTTTTGGTATATTAACATCTAATGTTCACATGGCATGGGTGCGTGCATTCTGTGGGAGATTAAAAAGTGATTATAGATATTCAAAGGATATTGTTTATAACAACTTCCCTTGGTGTAATTCGACTGATGAACAAAAAGCAAAAATTGAGAAAACGGCTCAAGCGATTTTAGATGCAAGAGCATTGTATCCTGAATGTTCTTTAGCCGATTTGTATGACGAACTCACAATGCCTCCGGAACTTCGCAAAGCACATCAACTTAATGACGCAGCAGTAATGGAAGCATACGGATTCAGGATAAAAGACGAACAAACCGGCAAATCTCGTTGGCTTACAGAATCCGAAACCGTCGCACAATTAATGCAAATGTATCAGGAACTGACAAAATAAAAGTAAACATATAATTATTTTTCAAAATTTTTATCCAATAGTTCTTTAACTTTTTGATAATTACTTATTGCAAAATTTATTCTTGATTCTTTTATTTGTTTGTTTGAGTACCTTGCATCTCTGCTATCTCTATATAAATTGCTGTAATAAGGTAAAACTTTACACCTTTTTGCGTATTCTTCAGTACTTAAATAAAACTTTATACTGTCATGAGAATTAATAGAATTTATAGGCATTCCTTTACTGTATAAATAAGCCTTTACATAGCATAACGCACTATAAAATATTGCAACAATTTGCCATTCAACAAACTTGCCTGATGAATGCAAAAATTCATATAATTTATAATTCTCTTCACTTTTATCTAAAAAATCTTGACAATATTTATCTAACATACTTTAAAAGCTGTCCTCGGCAATATATTCATTTCAGAACCTGAAACATTTATAAATGTTTCAGGAAAATAACATTGTTTCTGCTCCCAATCAGATAATTTTTCGCTAATTGCATTTTCTGTATCAAAATTTTCTTCTTTATTAAAAATATATAATTCTATTTTATTCATATTAAAATTAATATATATATTTTCAACATTTTCAATTTCTCGAAGATTATTTAACGTTTGCAATAAAGTAACTACAAAAATACCTTTATCTACAGAATTTTTACTTTCATCAATAAACTTTTCTTCTAACATTTTTACACCCTTAAATTTTTATTTATGATATCTTTAATGTTATATCCATTATAAAGTGTATGCACAAGGCATACACTTACTTGCTTTTGTACCAAGGGATCCTGTTTTGCAGAATTATGCCCTATCTCTTTTGAGCAAGGGTACACATACATTATAACGTATCTTATTAAAAATTCAATCCTTACTGTATAAAATAAAATTTATATCACTTATTGATTTATGCCAAAACTCATGATTTATCATGAGTTTTCAGAATTATTAAATGCTAATTTTATTGTTAATATTTTGTAATATTATTTAAATTCTGTCTTTAATATGACATAATATAAATAGTTATCCAAGTATCGCTTTTTGCGAGAATGAATGTGGGTCGGAGTATTCCGGTGATGCCCTTTTCGGTTGGATAACTTTTTTTGTGGTTATTTCTGATATTTTTCAATTTCTAAATAAAAATAAAGCAGCTCATAAGCCGTGTTCTGTTTTTAGATAATCATCTGTCTGGTATCAGGATTACTCCTGATCTCTAGCGATTTGTCGGAAGTGGGCGGACACCTTTATAGCCTTCCTGTCAATCTTGCATCCGACCGGGGGTTGCCTGAACCAATATATCTCAATATTGACGGTGAGCTCTTACCTCGCCATTGCACCTTTGCCTGTTACTTACGTCCATCGGCCGTGTCTTTCTGTGGTCCTATTCCACCGACTCACATCGTCCGGAATTTCTCCGGCGGTCTGTCCTTGGATGCACGGACTTTCCTCATTCTTAAAAGAATGCGATTATCCGGCTGCTTTATTTAATGATAGAATACCACAAAAATAATTTTTCAAACTATTATTTTTGACCTTCGCCACCCAAGTTAATTTTATTTTCATTGTCATCCGCAAGTTTTTTATGGTCTTGCTTTTTCCCTGTCTGCTCACGCCATAAGTCTTTTAGGGCTTCTATTACACCCAATCGTCCAAGCCATTTCATTATATATCTCTCGTCCGGACCTAATGAACCTGACACCCTTTGTAATGAACTTAGACTGTATTTTACTTCTGATACACCAACAGTTATAATTACATGAGGTTCTCTGTCAGTAGTTGGATCCATTGATACTTTTAAATTGTTGTAACGATATGCATGAACAGAACTCACATTTGTAGAATTCTTTAACATATCTTTTATGATATCTTTCAGGCTTTCTGCCATTTCATTAAAAGACTTACTGCCCATGATACCTCCTGAATATTATATACCACATTTATCAGTTATTTAAACTATGAATAGGTGCAGGAATTCTTCCTCCTCTTCCGACGAACCCCGAAGAGGATATTGTATTTACAGGCATTATTGGAGCTTCGCCCAACAAGCCCCCAAAATATACCGTATCACCGACATTTTTTCCTATTGCAGGAATCAAACGTACGGCAGTTGTTTTTTTATTTATCATTCCGATTGCCATTTCATCTGCGATTATACCTGCAATAGTAGATACAGGTGTATCACCTGCTATTGCGACCATATCAATGCCAACAGAACATACGCAAGTCATGGCTTCTAATTTGTCAAACTTTAAATACCCTTTTGATGCAGCCTCTATCATGCCTGCATCCTCTGATACAGGAATAAATGCTCCGGATAAACCTCCAACATGAGATGATGCCATTACACCACCCTTTTTTACGGCATCATTCAACATTGCAAGAGCTGCTGTTGTTCCGTGAGCTCCTGCATGCTCCAAACCCATTGCCTGAAAAATTCCTGCAACACTATCTCCTACTGCAGGTGTTGGTGCTAATGACAAATCAACTACTCCAAAAGGTACACCCAGCCTCTGTGCAAGTTTTCTGCCTACGAGTTCCCCTGTTGAAGTAATTTTAAATGCGGTCTGCTTAATTTTGTTCGCAACCTCGCTTAAATCTGCATCCTTTGACAAGCTTTCAATTGCAGCCCTGACAACACCCGGACCTGAAACCCCAACGTTTAGAGTACATTCGCCTTCGCCTACGCCGCAATATGCACCTGCCATAAAAGGATTATCCCCGACAGAATTACAGAAACATACAAGTTTCGCTGCTCCTATACTGTCATTATCTTTAGTAATTTCGGCAGATTTCTTTATTATTTCTGCCATTTTTAGAACAGCATCCATATTAATACCGGCCTTTGAACTTGCAAGATTTATTGATGAACAAAGTCTTTCCGTACATGCCAGAGCCTCCGGAATACTCTCCATCAAAAGTTCATCACCACGGGTACATCCTTTTTCAACTAAAGCCGAAAATCCGCCTATAAAGTTTACACCAACTTCCTTTGCAACATCATCCAGAGTTTTTGCAATTCTTACATAATCAGGATTTTCACAAGCTTCGCCTATCATTGATACAGGTGTAACTGAAATCCTTTTATTTATAATAGGTATTGAATAATCATTTTCTAAATCATTTGCGTATTCAACAAGATTTTTTGCATATTTTCTAATCTTGCGTTTGATATTTTCACAAAGCACATCAATATCAGGATGTACGCAGTCACGCAAACTTATTGCAAGCGTCACGGTTCTTATATCAAGGTTATGAAGCTTGACCATATTTATAGTTTCGAGTATGAATTGTTCGTTAATTTCCGCCAAAATTAAACCCGAGCATGTCAGCCAAACTCTGCCCTTTCACTTTTAATTTTAATTCTACACGTCTGCTCTTTGAAAAATCTTCTGTTCCGTCGCCTGCAATTATCGGCTCCGCAAAAGATTTTCCTTCTACAACCATCATTTTTCTTAAAGCTTTATTATATTTTTTATTGTAATTTGTATGCAGCAACATATAATCCTGTACTGCATAAGCACGCTGTAAACTCAAAAACATATTCCTTGAGAATTGCTCATTAGGTGTCTTTGCATCTCTGAATGTCTGAGAATCAGTATGCCCCTGAACAATAATATTATCAATACTGTGTCTTACCGATGCATTTTGGAAAACTGTATCCAAATATATCGGTGTAAATTTATCAAGGAATTTTTTACCCCTAGGTGATAATTGGTAACTGCCGACTTCAAACAATTCAACATCAGAAATCTTAACGTTACCAAACATATCAACTTCTGCATCAATTTTTTCTACTTTAAGCTTTTCTGCAAGCTGTTCTGCAGTTTGTTGCTGTTGTTGCTGCTGTTTAATTGTTTCCTGAGTAAATCCGGTCATAGCAAGAATAAACAATGTCATAAATACGATACAAAGACCTAACATCAAGTCCGACATTGTCGTCCAGAATATGTTATCTGCTCCTTCTTCTTTTGCACCGCCCTTTTTAAAAATTGCCACCGTTTTTCCTCACTTGTTAAAATAAATCGTCTACATCATCTTTCTTATTTGCAGCAATCGCTTCCTTGATATTCTTGTTGTTCAAATTCATACCGTAAATCAAGTTTTCCAAATATGGAACAAGGTTGCTTGCAATACCTGAATTCAACGCTACCTTAAAGTTTTCCGGTAATTCACTTATCAAATTCTGCAAAGCATTGTTTTGGATTTTTGTTTCTTTTAACAATTCCAGCAGGAATTTTTCCGAAGAAATATTATCAAATAATTTTGAAATTGCACTTTGTGCAGCATATAAAGGTTTCTTACACAGATTATTGTATGCAAGTTTCTCAAATATAATAAATATCAATGAACAAGATACCGCAACAACGGAAACTAACGCTGCTGTTTGCATGGAACCGATAAACCCTGATAATGATGCAAGAGTTTTTTCCTGTGACTCAAATGTTACTTTACCGAACGCTAATGCAATATTCAAGAATGTAAACAACGGACCGCAACCTGTTAAGATTGTTGATACTGATTGGATAAACTTATAATTAAATCTTGATGTAATCAGAGATTCTTCTTCAAAAAAATACAAAGGATCAACTGTTGTCTGAATATACTGAACTGTTGAAGACACCTCTTGATATGTCAGATTGTTATTCTGTCCTTTCAATGCAATTGATTCAGAGAATACAAGTGTATTTTTAAACTCTAACCAAGGTCCAAGCACATAAGGATTGTGTGACATCCACTCATCTATCTCTTTAAATCTGAAATTCAAATCCGTTTTTTTAAAATTACCGAAAAATGATGCCAGCAATTTCAAATTTTTATTTACAAATGTGTATTTATTGATAGTGAAAACCGTTGAACCAATAAACAGTATCAATACTATATCGATTGGAATATCCGTAAATATATGTAAAAATCCCATAAATACTCTCTCCGTTCTTTTACCGAAATTGTATCAAATTTTAAATATACGGTCAAGAATATTACGATAAAATCATTCGTTTAATCTGGATATACAATTCGAATTTATTGTACAACAATATTTATGTTGTTATTTTATCCATGCAACGGCATTTATTACTGCTTTTTGAATTTAACATTTTGAAAAAAATGAACAAAATTTATACTACAAGTGTTATAATAGTAGTAGAAGTGATGGAGAAATTTTCAGTATGAAAAAAATAGTTTTGTTTTTGGTATTAACCGTGTTTTGCTGTCCCATAGCGACCGCACATTCTTCACAGTGTATCAATCATTCACATGGACATTTACATAATCATACATACCATTCCGGTAACAGCAATTCTTCCAATCCTGTTTATCTTATTAACAAGGACTCTCGCACGGATAAAGTTAATTTCCCAAATTGCGATAAACATTATGCCATTACGGAAACAATAACCAACTACTACTCAGACGGTACAAGAAGAATCTTCACTAACAGCACGATATACAACTCAGACGGCTCTGTACTGGTTGGCGATTGCAATAGTGTAAAACATATTATTTCAGACACTAAACACTACTTTATAATTAACAAAAATAAAAGTTACCAAATTATAGATGAAAATGCAAAAATACTGACAACAAGAAAATATACCCGTATGGAAGAAATTGAACCAAACAGAATACTGGTAAAATTTGATAGAAAATACGGGATAATAGATTTGGAAGAAAATACTGTTGTACCGATAAAATATAAAAGTTTTGAGGCAAAAGGTCACGGCATTTTCCTTACAAAATTAAACGGATATTATGGCATCACTGATATTAATAACAATACTCTTGTAAAAAACGATTGTGAAAAAATTAAACAAGTTTCTGATTTATTTATTTTAAAACGTTATCACAAATACGGATTAGCAGATAAGACGGGGCATATTATACTTAATCCTGATTATGACAAAATAAAAGAACTTGGTGAATATATTTTGGTAAAGAAAAACGGTAAATACGGTGTATGGAATTCTGACGGAGAGAATATTGCAGAAATCCAATACAAATCAGTCAAACTCCGCAGGAATACACTGAAGGGTTTAACTAACCGTAATGTATGGGTTGAAATCAAGTAAAATCATTCTAAGCTAAAATGGCTTTATGGAAGTGCTTTTTGCCCTTCTTAATTTTCAAACCGTCCTTCACATCTTTTTCTGTAAAAGATTTATCTAAAGCACTAATCACAGCATCATTAACACTTACACCACCTTGCTGAATTAAACGTTTTGCTTCGCCTTTACTTGCAGTCAAACCGCATTTTACAAGAAGATTTGTAATAGAAATTACACCATCTTGAAAATCATCAGACGTTAACTCGGTTGTCGGCATATTTTCGCTATCACCGTTTCCGCTAAATAATGCATAAGCGGCGGTTTTTGCCTTATCTGCCTCTTCGCTGCCGTGAACGAGAGATGTAAGTTCGTATGCGAGAATTTCTTTTTTCTCGTTAATTCTGTTATCTTCCCATTTTTCCATTTGTTCAATTTCTTCAATAGGAATAAACGTTAGCATTCTAATACATTTCATAACGTCAGCATCATCAACATTTCGCCAATACTGATAAAATTCAAACGGAGAAGTTTTATTCGGATCAAGCCATACTGCACCTTTGGCAGTTTTACCCATTTTCTTACCTTCGCTGTTCATTAAAAGGGTTATGGTCATTGCATAAGCGTCTTCACCGGTTTTCTTTCTGATTAATTCTGTACCTGCCAGCATATTACTCCACTGATCGTCACCGCCAAACTGCATATTGCATCCGTAATGTTGATGTAAATGATAAAAATCAAATGCCTGCATAATCATGTAATTGAATTCCAAAAAGCTTAAACCTTTTTCCATTCTTTGCTTATAGCATTCAGCTCTTAACATATTATTTACGGAAAAGCATGCTCCAACCTCTCTTAAAAGTTCAATATAATTTAGTTTTAATAACCAGTCCGCATTATTAACCATAATGGCTGCATCATCACCAAAAGTTATAAATCTTTCCATCTGCTTTTTAAAACAATCACAATTGTGCTGAATAACCTCAGGTGTCATCATGGAACGCATATCGGTACGACCGGACGGATCGCCTATATAACCTGTTCCGCCGCCAATAAGAACAACAGGCTTATTCCCTGCCATCTGTAATCTCTTCATCAGGCATAATGCCATGAAATGCCCCACATGTAATGAATCTGCCGTAGGGTCAAATCCTATATAAAATCTGGCTCCGCCATTATTTATTAAGTCACGAATTTCATCATTATCGGTAACTTGTGCAATTAAGCCTCTTGCCTGAAGTTCTTCAAATATTTTCATTACTTCTCCTTCTTGTGTAAATATTCAATACCTGAATTTTAACACAAATATAATAAATTTTTCAGCAATAAAACAATGTCCCTTATTTTCGGATAGACTTATTTTTTATTCTGTCGTATAATTCTATTCACAGAAAGGAATATTTTATGAAAATTGCAATATATCCGGGAAGCTTTGATCCGGTTACAAAAGGTCATTTGGATATTTTAAAAACCGGAGCAGAAATTTTTGATAAAGTTATTATAGCAGTAGCCAAAAATTCTGAAAAAAAAGGATTTTTACCTATTGAAGAAAGAGTTAAACTAATAAAAGAAAGTACCAAAGATTTTAATAATGTTGAAGTTGACAGTTTTGACGGCTTAACAATAGAATATGCAAAGAAAAAAAGAGCAAAAGTTCTGATAAGAGGATTGAGAGCCGTTTCAGATTTTGAGTACGAGCTTCAGCTTTCTCAGGCAAACAGTGCATTGTGTGAAGAAATCAGAACAGTTTTTCTGACAACAAAACCTAAATATAATTTTATTTCCTCCAGTACAATAAAGGAAATCTATATTAATAACGGTGATATATCAAAATTTGTTCCTGAGCCTGTGTATAACTACCTTATGGAGAAAAAATAATGGAAACAGGTAATATATACGATAAACTCAAAAATCTTGAAATAGCTCTTGATAACGGTTTATCACTTTTGACAAAAACATATGTAATATGCAATAAAAAGGAAATCTTAAATATAATATTTGAGATTAAAGAAAGCTTGCCGGTTGAGCTGTTGGAGGCAGAACAGAGGATTATACATTCCGGTGAAAACAGTGTATTTAGTCATATTGAGAGATTGATTATGATTGTTGAAAGCGGATATTGTCTTTTTAATGCTTACGTCGTTTTACCACACGATAAAATGTGTGAAATAATTGATAATATATATGCAGATTTGCCTGTGAACATTCAAATTGCAAGACAAATGTTCAAATCGTAAAATATGTTAAGGACATGTTTGTTTTTTATTTGAAATTATTTGACAATTATTTTCAGCTTATGTAAAATCATGTAGTTAGAAAGGTAATATGTGTGATTGACATGCAACAAAGTGGAGTATTTGATTTATTAAAGTTATTAGAGTTAGCTATTGAGGATGGTTTTACTATTATTCCTAATAAATTTGTAGTTGTAAAACCTGAAGAAATATATACATTGATTGAAAGAATATATGCAACATTACCGGTAGAGGTTCAGGAAGCAAGAGCTTTTCTGAAACGCCGTGAAGAGTTGCAAATGGAAGCACAGCAAAAAGCTGAAAAAATTATTGCTGATGCTCAAATGGAAGCTGAAAGAAAATTAAGCGAAGCTGATTTTATTAAAGCAGTTGAGCGTGAAGGTATCAGAATAAGAAATCAGGTTCAGGAAGAATGTGAAGAATTAAAGAGAAAAGCACTGGAAGAAGCTGACAGTATTCGTTCTCAGGCAGCAGAAGATGCAATGAGAAAGAAAGAAGGTGCTGAAATTTATGCTGAGCAAATTCTTACTGATATTGAAACTGGCTTGAACAAATTACAGCAGGTTGTAAAAAGTAATCAGGTATATTTAGAACAGCAGAGAGCTACAGCAGGTTCTGCGTCATCATATTATGATTCAAACAAAACTCCTGATTACGCAATGAAATAATAATTTATAAAAAAGATTAGAGAAGCACCTGTTTATAATAGCAGGTGTTTTTTTATACATCCTTAACTCATATATCCTCCATTTGGATGAATTTTTGTAAAAAAGTATTCAAGTTTTTATTATGTCATGCCGTAACATAAAACAAAAGCAACCAAGTAGAAGGAAATATTTTAATGGAAAACAATGAAAAAAACACAGGCATATCACTTTTCGGACAATCCGAAGAATATTTTGCCGGTGCAGACCCGATAGAAGAAATTTTTGCATTAAATCTTGGTGATTTTATGTCAGAACACTTGATTTCAGAGGATTTGGCTAAAAAAATAAGTACTAATGCAAAAGATAAAAAGAAAAGACTTATAGAACAGCTTAAAGAGCTGGTATCCATTTATTCCCTAAAAAATACTTTATGTGTTTTAAATTTTGAAAGCAAAGCTGATTATGCTATATATACAGCTATTGCTAAATCTATCGTTCAAATGTTGGAAGTTGAAAAATGTAATATTTATCTTGCAAAAGATTATGCAAGAGGATTGGCAAATCCTGATTTTGACTTGGTACTTGTAGGTTCTTCCGTTGAAAATTTAAGAAGAAACGGATATAAACTCGGTGAAAAATCTATCATCAGCGTATGTTTTGTAGAATGTGATACAATATCCGCTGACGGTATAACAGCTGTACCTATGTCCTCCAATTCAAAGAAGGTGGGCGTTATTGCTATTGAGGATAAAAAAGCAAGTCTGATAGAAAAATCTTATCTGACTCTGTTAGAAAGCATGGCAAAACTTTTTGCCGCATCAATGGCTTTGCAGGGTGAAATTGATAATACAAATCACCTAATGGAAGATGAAGAAGCATTTGAAAGTGATTTGAAGCATTCCAGAGCAGAATTGACGGCACAAATCGGAGATTTATGCGAATATCAGCAGGGTTTTGTTGAACATCTTGCCCGTGCAGTAGATACAAAAGGTCATTATAAGGTTTCTCATTCTAAGAATACCGCAGAACTTGCAAGAAAAATTTGTAAGCAAATCGGATTAAACGAAAAAACAACAGACTTAATATATTATGCAGGACTTCTACAGAATATCGGTAAAATCATGCTGCCGGAAGCAATGTTCTCTTCAAGCAGCAAATTCACACCTGAAGAACTCGCTATGATGCAGAAACAATCTAATATAGGTGTTAATTTACTTATGAATATTAACTTCCTGTCAGAAGTTGTACCTTATGTAACATATCAAAAGGAACGTTTTGACGGTTCCGGCACTCCTGAAGGACTTAAAGGAATGTCTATTCCGTTTGGTTCAAGGATTATTGCAGTTGCAGATGCTTTTTGTGCAATGACTACGGATCGCCCGTACCGTAAGGCTATGGAACCTGAAAAGGCTTTATCTATTTTAAAAGAAGAAGCTACCCATAAATGGGATCCTGATGTAGTCAATGCTTTGGCAGAAGTAATTAAACAATAAAAGAATTACATACTTTGCAGGTAAACTTTTGCAAGCTCAATATCACTTTGAGTAGTAATTTTGATATTCTTGTAACTGCCATCAACAACATACACGGCTTCTCCCATTTTTTCAACCATGCCGGCATCATCTGTAAAATTACTTCCCTCATACTTCCGGTGAGCTTTCATTATTAAATCATATTCAAATGCCTGAGGAGTTTGAGTATTATACAATTTAGAACGATCAATAGTTTTAACTATCTTACCGTGTTCAACTTCTTTGATTGTATCTATTGTCTTTGTCATAACAGATAAAGCTTTTACTTCTTTAACCATTTCAACACATACATTAATTAATTCTGTTGTAATAAGAGGTCTTGCCCCGTCATGAATAATAACATAGTCACATTTTTCATGTTTTAATCCGTTATAAACTGACTGCTGACGAGTATCCCCGCCCTCTATAATGTCAATATTACCGTAATCTTTAAATATATTTTTCAAATCCTGCATTATAGAAATATTTGCACATATAATTATTTTATCCACATTAGAGTATCTGAAAGCATCTACAGTATATTTAATAACCTCTATACCGTTAATTTTTTCTAACAGCTTATTTTTTGTCCCAAATCTTGATGATGTACCGCCGGCTGTTATTATCGCATTAATTGTCATTACTTACTCCTTAAAATGATTATATGTATTGTTTTCTATATCTTGTTTTGTTAAAAATTCCGAAAAATCTTTGTAATTTATTCTGACACCCTGTCCGCTCTTAACTTTACCAATAACAGTTAAGCCGTCAGCATTATCTACAGTTGCTATCAATCCGTAATCTTCTCCGCCATACAGAATTACTTTGTTGTAATCGTTAATTTTTTCCAGACATTTTTTATGCGGTATTCTCTCAAAATCCACGTCCAACATAACATTACCGGCTTCTGCTATAGCAAATAAAGCATCAGCCAGACCGTCAGAAGTATCCATCATTGCATAATCAGATGTTTGTGAAGTGGAAATCTTTTTAGAAAATTCAATCTGTGCTTCAGGCATCAAATGTGCAGTTATAAAGCTTTTTCTTTCTTCTTCTGAAAATTCGGTATAATTATTTTTGCACAAAATACTTAATCCCATACCGGAAGAGCCATGTTCACCTGAAATTACAATTTTTTGCCCTATTTTAGCGTTTTTTCTTGAAGATATTTTCCTTTCCTTGGTACAACCTATTGCGGTCACTGAAATATATATTTTGTCAGCACCCGTAATATCCCCACCGACAATTTTAGCCTCTCCGGAAGCAGCTTTTGCCCCTCTGTAAAATTCTTTTATAAAACTTTCATCAATATTATCAGGTAACGATAAAGCTATGGTAAGATATTTTGGAACAGCACCACTTGCACAAATATCAGAAATATTTACCATTACGGATTTATAACCAATTTGGTACGGAGTCGCAAATTTTAAAGAAAAATGAACATCCTCAACAAGACTATCCTGAGTAACGGTAATTCCTAAATCTTCCAACAATGCACAATCATCCCCGATAAAAGAAGATTGCAGAGTTTCTGTTATTATTTTTATAAATTCTTTTTCTTTCATTATTTTAATTCATTTTCAATAAGGGCAACAAACTCATCCACCAATGTTTTATTCCATTTAACTCCGGCATCTTGTTTGATAATTTCAAGAGCTTCCTTAGGAGATAATTTATCTCTGTATGAACGTTGTTCTGTCAATGCAAAAAACGCATCGACAATTAATATAATCTGAGATGCCATAGGGATATTCTCGTGAGAAAGCTTCGCAGGATACCCAGTTCCATCCCAGTTCTCATGATGTGCCTCAATTATAGGAATAACATCCTGAATATATGAAATAGGATTTAAAATCTCTCTGACCGCAATTACAGGGTGTTCGTATATGTACTTCTTATCCTCAGGCGTAAGCGGTCCTTTTTTCTTAAATATTTCCTGAGGAATTAATAAGTTTCCTATATCATAAAGCAGCATTGCAATTTTCAGATTGTCAATCTCTTCTTTTGACAAATCAAATCGTTTTGCAAGACTAACAGCAGCCAAAACCTTGAGTTTAACCCCACCCTGCATGTGCATATCGTTATATGTTTGTGTTAACAAATCTGCAACCGAATACAAAACCTCACTTTGAGGAGTTGAAGCAAGAAGTTTTGACGACAAATCATTTTTGAACTCTTCGGAAAGCGGGATTTTCTTCTTGTTAAGAATATCCAAAAATGCACTAACAGCAAGTTCTTGCCAAGAAGTTTCACTCATAGGTTTAGCAAGAGTAACTCTGTTTCTTCCGTTCCTTTTGGACATATACATGGCCTGATCCGTAAGTTCAAGTATATCTTCGATATTATCCGAATGTTCTAAGAATGTTGCAACACCTACACTGGCGGTAATATGACCTATTGTATCTAATTCTACACTCTCTATAGCTTTTCGAATTCTCTCAGCTGCTATCATTGCACCTTCAGAAGTAACTCCCGGAAGAATTACGTTAAATTCTTCACCTCCCATTCTTGCAGCCGTATCAATAGAACGTGCATTCGTCTTTAAAACTTCCGCAATAGTTTTGATTGCAATATCACCATAAGAATGCCCGTATGTATCATTTATCTTCTTCAAAAAGTCTAAATCCAACCCAATAATACTGAATGGCTGATTTATACGCAAAGACCTTGTAACCTCTTTTTTTAGATATTCTTCAAAATATCTTCTGTTATACAATCCTGTCAAACCATCTGTAACAGCTTGTTCTTTTACTTTTTCAAATAACTCTGCAATAGTAATAGCCAATTCGATTTGTTGTGCATACATATTCAAAAAATCTGTCTCAGACTCAGCTAAGTCTTCTCTTGATGAAAATACCGCAAATATCCCAAAAGGCTTTTCAAGAACATGCAACGGAATTGTAATAATTGATTTAACTGATTTGTCACTCAAAATATTGTTCAATTCTTCTTCTGAAATATCGGGCATTATAGCCTTCAAAGAAGCTCCAATATCTTTTGACTTTATTAAATGCCTGTTTTCGATAGAATTGTAAAAAATAGACTCTTTTGTGTAAGCAAGTCTTCTTGCCTGAATTGGGGTTTTTAAAATCCCGTCAGCACGTTTTATTGTGATATCATCTGCCTCAGCAACCACAACAAAGTATTCACCGTCAACATCAATTTCTTTTCTCATTATCGTACTATGCAAATATCCAAGCTCGCCCTGAATATTATTCACAACAGTTTCAAGTACGTTTCTCAAAGGTTTTGCAGAATTCATCATATCAAGAATACTTTGCAGAGAAAGCATCCTTTTGTTTGCAATATTAAGCTCTTTTGTTCTTTCTTCAATTTCTTGCTCTAACTGTATATTTCTCTCGTATATTTCAAGATAATCTTCTTTTCCGTGGTAGATGTTATTTTCTACCTCGGAAATTTTCCTTCTTACTTCATTTATCTTATCGAAAAAACCCATTGTAGCCCGTAAAATTTATTGTAACACATGCTGTATTATACACTACTTTAAAATTTTACGAAAGTATGTAAATAAATATTTGTAATTATATTAATGTATCAAGGAAATGTGCAGATTTATATGATACTTTACCCGTCATTCTGTTATATACCATAATTTTATCTTCTAAAATATCTTCCATTTCAAGATTTAAAGGTCTTGATGCAGGTTCTTCCGACACATGTTCAAAGCTTCTGTTTATAACTCTTGAAGCAGTATCTCTTACAGTATCTACCACTTTTCCTGCTTTCTTTTCAACTGTGGCAGGTTTTATATAACCGATTCCCAATTCCATATCAAAAACTCCTTTTTATTTATTATATTACACTAATAGCATTTTTATAAAGTACATGTATTTAATAAATATAAATAATCATAATTGCCGAATTTTTGGGAAATATTAAGATTTATTAAAAGGGTTCTGTACATCAGAACCCTTTTACAAATATTATATTGTGTACAATTATTATTCACCGATAAGAGCGTTAATATCAGCCACCATAGCATCAGGATCAAATCCGTGAACTCTTGCACCTGCTTCTAAGTTTTCAAATCTTGCAGCAGCACATCCAAGACAACCCATACCATACTTTTGGAATACTTCAATAGCTTCCGGATGATTTTGTGCAATTTCTAAAATACCCATTTCTTTTGTAACTTTTGCCATAATATTTTCTCCTTATGTTGACTTTGTTTCTACAATCATTAATAGAATTATATAACAAAAACAGAAGGGCGTGTAACATTATGGAATTTTTTAAAAATTTTTACAATGATGATGACAAAATTGTAGGTTTATGTGCATTCAAAAGGCGAATACCAAATTCTTACAGCTACAAAACTAATCAATCATACGAATTTGAACGACAATTCGGAGCAACACGACTCCTGTATGAGCCAAAACACAAAACAGGTTTTGTTTTCTAACTATGTGTCAATGTTTGTTGCATAAACTGCATTCTGTTCTATAAAATTACGACGAGGATCAACTTTGTCGCCCATTAATATATCAAACAACTGATCACACAGCATTGCATCTTCTATGCCAACCTTTAACAGCGTTCTTGTTGCAGGATCCATTGTTGTTTCCCATAATTGTTGAGGCATCATTTCACCCAAACCTTTGAAACGCTGGATTGTCATTCCTTTTTGACCCCTGTCATCAATAATTTTCTGCAATTTTTCAAATGAATGAATTTCATAAGATTCTGTATCAGTTTCCAACAACAATCCCTCGGATTCTTCAATCAAGAAATCACGGATTAACGGATAGGAGGTCTTCAATCTCTTATACTCAGAACTCTTAATAATATTCTGGTTAAGAATAACGTGTTCTTCTTCATTAGTATTCAACTGAAGCGAATACTTTGAATTTTCAGGATTATATTTTAGCGATACTGCATAATTTGCGGCCTCAGCAATATTATAATTCTTAGCGTGATCCTGCAAATAATTATTCAGATATTCAACTATTTCAGTCATCTTTGCCTGATCATCAAAATCTTCAGGAGTAATTCCGGAACGAACCAACCCTCTCAAAACAACCGCAGGGTACAGGTTCAATATCGGATTATTGTATGAATTATAGAATACAGACATGTTTTTAATCAATTCTAATAATTCATCACCCGATTTAACATTTGACTTCTTCTTGTCAGAAAGACTCAAAGATTTAATACCACGTTCTTTAAGCATCTTATCAAGAGCATGTTCATTGTATAAATATTCGGTATTTTTACCAATAGTAACTTTGAACAACGGCGGTTGAGCAATATAAACGTGTCCGTGTTCAATCAATGGTTTTGCATATCTGAAGAAGAATGTTAATAACAATGTTCTGATGTGAGCTCCGTCAACATCAGCATCGGTCATAATAATAATTTTATGATAACGAAGTTTATCTATATTAATTTCTTCTTCATTACGACTTATATTTATACCGAAAGCCTGAACCATAGCCTGAATTTCATTGTTACCGTATATTCTGTCCAGTCTTGCTTTTTCTACGTTAAGAATTTTACCTCTCAATGGCAATATAGCCTGAAACATTCTGTTTCTGCCCTGTTTTGCAGAACCTCCCGCAGAATCACCCTCAACAATATATATTTCACATTTTTCAGGTTCTCTGTTTGAGCAGTCTGCCAGTTTACCCGGTAATGTTGAATTTTCAAGAACAGATTTTCTTCTTGTTAATTCTCTTGCCTTTCTTGCAGCTTCTCTTGCTCTCTGTGCCTGCAAAGTCTTTTCAAGAATTGTTTTTGCAATTTTCGGATTGAATTCCAACCATTCCTGTAATTTTTCTTTTACGGCATCCTGTACAGCACCCAAAGCCTCCTGCGAACCGAGTTTTTCTTTAGTCTGACCCTCAAATTCAGGATTAGGAATTTTAACCGAAACAATTGCAGTTAAACCTTCTCTTACATCTTCACCCGAAAGATTTTGGTCCGAATCCTTTAATATATTATTTTTTCTTGCATAATCATTAAATACACGGGTAATAGAGTTTCTGAAACCTGTTAAATGAGTACCGCCCGAATGAGTATTAATATTGTTTGCAAATGACAGTACGCTTTCATTATATGCATCTGTATATTGCATAGCAACTTCAACCTGCATATCTCCAACAACCTTATCTATGTATATTGGTTTATCATGCAATACAGTCTTGTTCTGATTTAAAAATTCAACATAACTTCCAATACCGCCTGCATAGTGGAAAACTTCCTCTGAACCTGTTGCGTCAATATGGAATATAATTTTCAAACCTTTATTCAAAAATGCCATTTCTCTTAGCCTGTTGGCAATTACATCACAATCCACAACCGTTGTTTCAGTAAAAATTTCCGGATCAGGCCAGAAAGTCGTTTTAGTACCGGTTTTTTCCGTAGCAGCACCTTTTTCGACAGGAGTCATCGGTTCGCCTCTCATGTATTCCTGTTTCCAAACAAAACCCTGACGGGAAACTTCTACAATATATTTTTCCGATAATGCATTTACAACTGATGCACCTACTCCGTGCAATCCGCCTGATACTTTATATCCGCCGTCACCAAACTTACCGCCCGCATGGAGAACCGTATGTACAATTTCCAATGCAGATTTGCCTGAATCTTGTTTAATATCAACCGGAATACCACGACCGTTATCTTCTACCGTTACACTGTTGTCTTTATGGACAGTAACATGAATGTCTGTACAAAATCCTGCAAGAGATTCGTCAATAGAGTTATCCACAATTTCGTATATACAATGATGCAAACCTCTCTGTGAAGTTGAACCGATATACATACCCGGTCTCATACGAACCGCCTCTAAACCTTCTAACACACGAATATTATCTGCACTATAATCAGCAGATGTTTTTGTTTCAATAGCTTCGTCATTGTCAGGTAAATCTACAACTTCTATATGTTCATTCACAGGTTTTTCGTTTACAACGGGTGTTTCCTGTGTTGTTGTTTCTTGCATTTCAGACATTAATTTCTCCCCTAATACTTAATTCTACTGATATAGTAGCATAAACAGATAATTTTTGCAAAATTGTTAAATTATTAATTTATTTCTCCCTGAATTCTTTGCCGCATATAAAGCCTTGTCAGCACTGCTTAAAAACTCATTTACTGTTTCAAAAGTATTAAGTGCGGCACCTATACTTATTGTAACGTTTATTTGAGTACCTTCATACACAAATTGATATTTTTCTATAGTTTTACGCAATCTTTCAAGAGGAATTTTTGCACTTTCAAGTGTAGTTTCAGTTAACAATGCAACAAACTCCTCACCGCCATACCTAAACACCAAATCGGTTTTTCTGAAATTATCCATAATAAGGTATGCGACTTCCTTCAGGACATAATCGCCGCAAAGATGTCCGTATGTGTCATTAATTTTCTTAAAAAAATCTATATCTATAATTGCTATAGTTAAATCACCGCCGTATCGCTTTGAGCGTAGGAATTCTCTTTCGACCGTATTATCAAAATGTCTTCTGTTATACAGACCTGTAAGTCCGTCAGTCAAAGATAAATGACGTGTGTGAGAATACATAAAGTTGATTTTTTTTATTACATCTAACTTGTTATCCTCAGGCACAGGAAAATTTGTAATGATTTCCTCAATATTTTTCTGGATTTTTTCCATAACTTCATCAGGTATGTCAAAATCATTCATTAAACTATCAAAATCATCACTCATGGAAATTCCCCCTTGAAATATTTTAGCATAAAAATTTTAATTAAAAAGACCGATAAAAATATCGGTCTTTTATATCATGTTAGAAGAAATAAACTGTTTTTATTTCTTTTCAGATTCTGTTAAAGATTGAAGTAACTCATAAGTAACGTTCCAGCTTGAAAGTCCGTTTGTGGTTTTATATTTTGCAAGCTGTCTTGTTCTTTTTGCCTTAATTTTTGCCTGAGCTTTATTAAATTTTGCAAGTTTCTTCTTATTAGCATTTCTTTCATTAACCTGCGGTTCAATATAGGCAAGGAAAGTTCTGTATTCTTGACAGTTATATCCTACAGTAATTTTTGAAGGGTAGTTATATGTCAAATAATCGTACAAATACACAGCTCTTTCGCTGTTTGCCGGTTTACCTGTAGCAATTTCCCAAGTGCTGCCCGGCATTTTTGTCAGAACAACAATGCCTGCAAGAGGATTGTACCCTGCATTAATCATTAAATCTATACCCATAACGTCAGCAGCCTTAGCATCGGAAATATTTTCCCTCTTAGCAACTACTTCACTGTTCATTGCAGTAGTAAGAACATTATCAGAACTTAAATTGCTTGCAATAGCACTCTTTAAATAGCTTCTTACCTTCTTCTTTCCAATATTGTCGTTAATAATACCGCCCAATTCATGAGCAACAACGTAAGCAACTTCGTTATCATTTCCCGTGTAAGTTAAGTCCGTTGAGCTAATTTGAATTGTATTTGTAGAAGTAGCTAATGAATTGTCAGCTTCACCGTTAACTACCTTAAACTGAATTGTAGACGGCAAACTGTTTTTCTTAACAATAGCTGCACCAACAGGAGCAACTCTGTCCGCAGCCACCCATGTAGCTGCACCTGACGGCAACATTATGGCTACCGCAAAAAATACAGATAATAATACCTTTTTCATTTTTTCTCCTTTCATATAAAAACTAATCGACAAATCTAAATTTAATTAATGCAAAAATTGCATGAAATCCGTCCTTCCATGTAATTTTTTTACCTTCGGCAAACTCTCTGCCATAATATGATACAGGAAGTTCATACAATCTCGCTCCACGTTTCAAAATTTTTGCAGTAATCTCCGGTTCAAAATCAAAACGGTTAGATTTAATTTCAATACCCTTAATAAAATCTGCCTTAAAAGCCTTATAACAAGTTTCCATATCTGTCAAAGTAGAACCGTACAAAACATTAGTTAATAATGATAAAAACTTATTACCAAGCAAATGAGTAAACATAAATGAACGAGAAGGTTTACCTCCTGCAAGTCTTGTTCCGTAACATACATCTGCTTTTCCATCCAAAATCAGCTGTATTAGCGGCTTATAATCAACCGGATCATACTCCAAATCTGCATCCTGAATTACAACAATATCTCCGGTTGCTTCCTTAAAACCATCCCTCAATGCTGCACCTTTTCCCTGATTTACTTCGTGGTACAAAATTTTGTACGGAAGGTTAGGATAAATATCTTTTGTTCCGTCAGTAGAACAATCATCAATTAATATAATTTCTTTTTCCAGACCGCAAAAATCAGCCTCTTCAACTTTTTTAAGTATTTGTTCCAAAGTCGAGACCTCATTATATACAGGAATCAATATAGTTACTTTTTGCATTATAAGTTCACTCCCTCAAATAATTATTTAATACTTTGTATTATTGACAAATATATTGTATAATAAAAATGGATAGTTGTAAAAGGATAAATAATGGTTAAAACGGAAGAGAAAAAAAATCAGATTACCGAAGGTAAAAAATATCTTAAAAATGCCTTGTCAGACATATTGTCACAAAAATATACGGAAGCTGAAAAAGAATTAAGATCAGCAGAGAAAATTTTTAATGAATGTAAATCTGTAGAAAATATTTCTATTATTCTAAGTCTTAAAGGATTATTAAAAACTCTTTCCGAGAAAAACAAAAATAAAGAAGTTCTTGAAACATTAAAAGACGCTGCACAACTTGCAAAATATTCTAAGAGCAACCTTGCAGAACAAATAAAAGAATATGTGCTTGCAGAAATTTATTATCAGAATAATGATACCTCCGTTGCATTATGCCATTACAATAATGCCAAAAATTTAAGTATTTCAACTAAAGATGAATATTCCATTATGGGATATGTAATTGCCAGAATTAAGCAGATACGAAGCGACCAGACATTTCTGTTTCCGCCTACAAGCGATCCGCTGGTTTCTCTTGTAAAAATAGGACGTTCAATTACGGCACAAACTGATATTAACGTATTACTTAAAGTTATTGCCGAAGAAACAAAAATAGCATTACAGGCTGACAGATGTACCGTATTTTTACTTGATAAAGAAAAAGACGAACTCTGGTCAAAAGTAGCGTTAGGAATGGATAGTCAGGAAATAAGATTTCCCGCAGGAAAAGGACTTGCCGGATATACCGTTAAAAGCGGTGAGTCCATAAACATAACGGATGCGTATAATGATAGCCGTTTTAATCCTGATGTAGATAAAGCGACTGGGTACAAAACAAAAACCATCCTTTGTATGCCTATCAAAAATAATAATCAGGAAATTATAGGTGCCTTTCAGGTATTGAATAAATTAAACGGAGTCTTCACAAAAAATGACGAAGATTTGCTTGTAGCAATCGGTGGAAGTGCGAGCATAGCACTTGAAAATGCTCAATTATTTGAACAGCAAAAAGAGTTGTATAAAGAGCAAAAACTCTTATTTGACAGTTTTATTAATACGCTTGCATCCTCAATTGATGCCCGTGACAAAATTACAGCAGGTCATTCTTCAAGAGTAAAACTTTATTCAATGTTAATTGCTGAAGAGCTTGGACTGGACACCAGAACCAAAGAAATTATTGAAAAAGCCGCAACACTCCATGATATAGGAAAAATTGGCATCAGGGATTCTGTTCTTCAGAAAGAGGGTAAACTCACTGACGAAGAATATAAACATATTCAGGAGCATGTACAAATTACACACAATATTCTTGAAAATATCGGTTTGAATGAAGATTTTAAAGAAATTAACGAAATAGCATGTTCACACCATGAAAAATACGATGGAACAGGATATTACAGGCATCTGAAAGGTGAGGAAATTCCTTATGGCGGAAGAATTCTTGCCGTATCGGATGTATTCGATGCAATAACATCAAAACGTCATTACCGTGATAAAATGCCTATAGTTAATGTTATTGATATACTATTAAAAGGCGAAAATACACATTTTGACAAAAATCTTGTAGAAGTATTTTTGAAAATTCCGGTTAATAAAATCGTAAAAGTTTTCTTGACGGAAAATCATTATAAGTTTAAAGTAAAAGATGATAAAATGTTGAGTAAATATACTCTCAAAGATATTTACAATTTTTCAACCAAAGAAAAACCAAAAGAAAAAGAAACAGAAATTGTTTCATTATTTAATTATTACTACTCAGGAAAACAGGATTAATAATATGAAGTTAAGAAACGCAATAGTATATACTTCCATAGCATTATTGACCGGCATAAATGTGTCTTATTCTGCAATGCTTGACTACATTAGTCCTGCCGATCCTATCAAAAAACAATCCCTTAACAATATGGAAAGCATATATAATGCTCCTGCATATAAGGCTAAACTCACGCAAAATGATGTTCATAATCATTATGAAATTGCAATGCAGAGATTTAGACAAGCAAATGTCAAATCAGCTTATGCGGATTTTTCTACATTAGTAAAGCATATTGTACCAAATGATTACGCATATTTGAGAATAGCTGATGAAATGGCTCAGATAGGATTATTTAATTTAAGCAGTGAAGCAATTAAAAAAGTTTCTGATAAAGACATTTCATACATTCAGTATGATGATATTAAGAAATTTTATTTTCCGTCAAATGAACTTAACAAAAATGATGAAATATATTTGGCGGAAATATATTCTAATATTATGTACAACGCTCAAAGCCGTGAAGCAACAACCGAGTTAGTCAAAAAAACCGATTTAATGAATAATTCGGATTATGCAAATTATATTGCGGCACTTGGATACCTTAAAGCCGGACAAATTAATAATGCAAATAAATATATCAATAATGCATTAAAAATTAATCCTGATAACATAAATTATCAGAAATTAAAAATAGAAGTAGTATTACAACTTGATAATTCAAAAGAAGCATTAAAAACACTTGAACATATTAAGAAAACCAAGTTCTATACTGACGAATACAGAAACCGTATTTCAGCTTTGGAAAGCTACATAAAATACAAAACCGAAAAAAGTGATACACTAAAAAAATATTATCTTGGAGAATACTACCATTTAATCGGAGAAGATACCAAATCTATAAGAACACTACAAAGTGCGGTATCCGGCAAAAAGAAATATAATCGTATGATATACGGGTTAATGGCAGAAGTATTTTACAGCCAAAAGGAATATGAAAAAGCACAAAATTTTGCGGATAAATCAATCCAGCTTGGCGGCAATATGTATTTTGCACAACTTGTAGCAGGTAAAGTTGCGTACAGAAATAAAGATTACAAAAAGGCATTAAAGCATTTTAAATCGGCAAAATTACCTAATGATGCAACTTCATTTGTGTGGATGGCTATGACATATTCTGCTATGGGAGAAGAAAAACAGGCAAAAGATATATATTATAAGATATTAAAAGAACATTCCGATTGCAGTGAAGCGTATTACAGTATTGCCCAAACCGAAAGTGACAGAAGTTTTGAATATCTGAAAAAAGCCGTCGCAATAAATTTAAATTATATAGATGCGTGGGCAGGATTGGTAAAATCTTCTATAGATAAAAATAACTTATTTGCAGCCGGAAAATATTTAGAGATTGTAAAATATATTGACGAAAACGATTTTAGATATTATTATTATCAAGGATTGGTATACAAGGCTAAAGGTCTGCATCAGGATGCAAATTATTATTTCAGGAAGAGCCTTGCTATAAATCCCAACAATGAGCTTGCTAAGAAGGAGCTTGGTATATGAAAAAGAATATTCTTATAGTGGAAGATCATGAACTTACCAGATTTGGTCTGAAAACCGCCTTTGACGGTGTAGATTTTGTAGGAACACTATTTGAAGCTGATTCAGCAGAAAAAGCAATTGATATATTTAACAATAACCAGATAGATATTGTAATTATGGATCTTGGCTTACCTGTAATGAACGGGATTGAAGCGACAAAAATTATCCGAGGTTCAAATAAAGATGTAAAAATTATTATACTAACTTCTCACAATGATGAAAAGGAAGTTTTAAACAGCTTAAGAGCCGGTGCAAATGCGTATTGCTCCAAAGAAATTAATCCTCAACGACTGATAGAAGTAGTACAGTCAGTAGCAGACGGAGCAGCATGGTTTGATCCGAGTATTGCCCACATTGTATTGAAAGCAACAACATCATCTCCGGTATTTGACAATGAAAATAACAGTAAAGATTACGACCTTACGGCAAGAGAATCTCAAATTTTAAAACTTATGACTGAAGGATATAGTAATATGGAAATTGCACAAATCCTTGTTATAAGTATTAATACAACAAAAGCTCATGTTGCTAATATTTTGCAAAAACTTGAAGTTGATGATCGATTACAGGCAGCATTAAAAGCACTTAAATATAAGATTGTATAACAAACCCCACAAATAAAAGGAGAAAATTTTAATGATAGACTACACTAAAGAAGAATTAGTAGAATTATTACATAAACACCCTGAGAAATTTAACGAATGGAAAAAAGAACAGGACGAAGTTGACTTGAGCGAGGTTGATTTCTCAACAATGTCTTTTAATGAAGTTGATTTTTCAAATACCGATTTAAATTCAAGTTCATTCGCAGAATGTAATATTTCTCTTGTTAATTTTAATAATGCTGATTTAACATCAGTAGACTTTACAAGAGCAAAAGTGCTTGAATGTGATTTTTCTGAAAGCCTGTTAAACGGTGCTGATTGCAGTTACGCAGAAATGACATATTGTAATTTTTCTGATGCAGATTTAGCAGGTTGTATATTCTCAGAAACAAACTTGAGCAATTCGGATTTTACAAGTTCTTATAACCTGCATGCCTGCAGATTTGACGATGAAACAGTATGGCCGGATCCGGATATGATGCCGGACGATTTTGATGCTGTATATAAAGATGATTTGTCTGCAATGAAGGATGAAGAGGACGAATATAGCTCTGACGGAAGCTACTAATAAATTTTACACACCATAAAAATGACCTGCCTTGGCTTGTATACAAGTTATGACAGGTCATTTTTTTATTTTACATTTTATAGAGTTCAATTAAAATAACGTTTTTATATTTAATGAATTGTTACAAAATTGTAATATTTAATCTCGTAAAATTAAAGTTTTAAACTCAAGAGTTCGTAAACATGATTACAAGTTACGGTATATAAGAAAGGACGAGATTAACCAATATGGGTATGGCTGCAACACAAGCAAGATTACTTAGTTTGACTGCTCGTATGAGTGATAACGAAAACTCGGGGCAATCAATCTCTTATGCTAAAATTCGTCTTGCTAATCAAACAGAACAAGCCAATAAAGATTACCTTGAAGCTCTTAAAGCTACAAAGTTAACCGTTCTTACCGGATTTAACGGTTCTGATGAAATTTATACTGATATTTCTTATGGACTTATGACCGGTTACAACACTGTAGCAAACAATGCACAATATGTTGTTACAGATAAAAAAGGTAAAGTTCTCGTTACCCAAAAACAAGCAGATGCATTTAATGCAGGTAACGGTGATTTTAATGTATTTCTTGCAAAATTAGGATATTCACAGTCAAATATTACAGTAAAAGCTGACAGTACAACAGCTTCAGATGAAGAAAAAGCATTGGCTTATAAAGCAATTCACGAAGCTTGGGATCAATACTTAACTTCTGTAGGTCTTCATTTTGGAGAGGATGAAGAACACGGACTTGATTTTGGTTTCACATCATTCAGCACATCACCGTTTGACGGATACCCTACTTATACAATTACGGATTTGGCAACAGGACAACAGTCTACAAAGGCATTAAATTACGAGGGTACTAATCAGGAACAAAGAGATTTTTATGATTACGCAAAAGCACTGACAGAATCATACTATGGAGCATCCAGTTCTGCGGAAGTTCTGAAAACAGCTGCCGTTCCTGATAACATAGGTTACATAAATTACCTGAAAAATTTATTCCAGAAAATGGCTACCGCAGGTTTCTACACTCAGGATAATGAAGCAGAAACATTGAAAGATAACGGCTGGTTCGAAGAAGAATTAAGAAAAGGCAACCTCCAGCTGGAAATATTCTCTGCTGTTGAAAGAGGATTTATTTCAACTTCAATTGATTCCGACAACTCTATTCAGGAAGTAACTGATGAAAGAGAGATTGCTATTGTTGAACAGAAATACAAAAATGAATTAGCTTCTCTTGAAGCAAAAGATAACAAATATGACCTTGAACTTAAAAAACTTGATACAGAGCATAACGCTTTACAGACTGAATATCAGGTTATGAAAGATATCGTTAATAAGAATGTAGAGACTTCATTCAAAGTATTTAACGGTTAGAAGAATTTTAATTGATTCCTTTCCTTTAATTTCCTTATTTTTTAAACAAAATTTCGTAACTTTTCCCCTACCGCTTTTTTAAAGCGGCTTTTTTTTGACTAAACAACTCTTGCTAAGACTATGGTATTTAAGATATAATATAATGGATGGCAGTGGTGGAGTTTTTGAATGATGAATTTCGATAACATTATAAGAATAGCATATCTTGGTCCGGAAGCATCCTTTCCTGAAATTGCAAAAGATTATTTTTGTGAACGATATAATATAAAAGCTTATCCGACTCCAATGCCGTCAGTAAGACAGATAATGGAGTATGTCCGAACAAATCCTGCAACACTCGGAGTTGTGCCTGTAGAAAATTCCATCGTAGGTACTGTCAGGGAAACTTTGGATAACCTTATGATTTCTCAAAACCAGGATATTAAAATTCTTGCTGAAACAACAATTCCCATCCAATACTGTTTATTATCAAGAACGACTGAGTTTTACAGCATAACAGGTATTATAGCAAATCAACAGGCATTAGGACAGTGCAATAATTTCATATCGGAGGAGTTACCCAGAAATCTTAACGTAATTGAAGCAACAAATCCGTCTGAAGCTGCCCGTAGTCTGCAAAATTATAATCTTACATATGCTTCGATAGGAAGTAAAAAAATTGCGGAAGTTTATAACCTGAATATACTAAAAGACGGAATTAATGATGACAAATCAAACAGAACAAATTACGTCCTGATAGGTTCTATAGATACAGAACCTACCGGAAATGACAAAACAACCCTGATGTTTACAACACAAGATAAACCGGGGGCATTGATGGAAATTCTGAACATTTTTTACAACAAAGATATAAATTTATCGTATATTTCATCACAACAAGGTAAAGAAAACCCGCAAAATTATGTATTTGTAGTTAGTTTTGACGGACACATCAAAGACAGCAAAATCAGTAATGCTATGTCCGAAATTGAGGAAAAAGCCACATACCTTAAAATAATGGGCTCATACGAAAAATAATTATATACCTACTGTTTTTTTGATTTTATCAAATATTTTTCCTACAAAATTTAAAACTGAACCTTCATCATCTACAAATTCTATTTGCTTTGTACCTAAAAATAAGTCTTCCGGTTTGGAGCTAAAAATACTTTCATCAAAACTACTACGTTTGTCTTTTTTGTCTTTTTTCCGCTGCTGCATATACCCCAGATTACCGCCGCCTCCATCATTGTTCATGTTGGCGGCTTCCCGAATCATCGGTTTTACACCGCTAGATAAGCTAAAATTCAAATCACTCATAACATATAACCTTATATTTTTTCCCTACTTATATAAAGTTTTTTTTCCCTAAAAATTGTTACGTTATGTTATATAATGTTACATATTTTAATAATTTTAAATATTTATCTTATAATAAGTATTGCAAATAAAATTTTTTTATATAAAAATATAGTTACTCACATCCTCGAGTATGGCACCGTCATTAAGTGCCGCAATTATTCGAAAGGCAAAACAAATGGCAAATATTAAATCTGCAAAAAAAAGAGTACTTACAGCTGAAAGAAACAGAATTAAGAATGTAGCTTTCAAAACTTCTATAAAAACTGCTTTAAAGAAAGTTTTAGAGTTAGCAACAAGTGAAGATAAAGAAGCTTTAAATTCAGCTATTTCAAAAGCATATCAATTATGCGACAAAGCTGTAAGCAAAGGTATTTTACATAAAAATACCGCAGCAAGAAAAAAATCAAGATTAGTTCTTGCAGTTAAAAGACTTCAAGCTTCTGCAAAGTAATTCTTGATAATGCCAAAAATTGAAGACCGGTTTTGGATTTTTCCGAAGCCGGTTTTTATATTCGTGTTATAATTTTTGTATGGATAAGAAGAGAAAAATCAGCATAATAGGTTCTACAGGTTCTATCGGAACACAGGCACTTGAAGTAATAGAAAAGCTTGGGGATAAATTTGAGATTATAGCATTAGCCGGAGGCAATAATACAGAACTTTTAAAACAGCAGGCTGAAAAATTTAAACCTAAGTACATATATGCCGCAAAACCAATTGCTGTTGACGGAATAAGCACACTGACAAATCTGGATGAGATAGCAGAAAATAAAGATAATGACATCATTTTGGTTGCTTGCTCCGGCAAAATTGGTTTAAAACCGACATTAAAAGCGATTGAAAACGGTATTGATATCGCACTTGCGAACAAAGAAACACTTGTTATGGCAGGTGATATTGTTATGAAAAAGGCTAAAGATTACGGAGTAAATATAATTCCGGTTGACAGCGAACATTGTGCTATTCATCAGTGCATAAAAAACATTTCTCAGGTTAGCAAACTGATAATAACAGCAAGCGGCGGACCATTTTTACATAAAACTATAGATGATATAAAAAACGCAACGGTAGAACAAACTTTAAAACACCCGAGATGGAATATGGGCAGAAAAATTACTGTTGACAGTGCAACATTAATGAATAAAGGTTTGGAAATTATTGAAGCACATCATCTTTTCGGATTTGATTATGATGATATAGAAGTTGTGGTACATCCTCAGAGCATTGTACATTCTGCAATAGAATACATTGATGGCAGCGTAATTGCACAGATTGGTTTACCGAGTATGCATATTCCTATTCAGTATGCAATAACATATCCTGAAAGATATGAAGGTATAAAATCAAAAAGTTTTAGTTTTTCAGAGATTGCCAGATTAGATTTTGAAAAACCTGATTTTGAAAAATTCCCTACGGTTAAGCTTGCTTATAAAGCAGGGAAAACAGGTGGAACAGCTACTGTTTGTCTAAACGCAGCTAATGAAGAAGCCGTATTTGCATTTTTAGCAGGAAAAATTAAGTTATACCGGATTTATGAAATTACAAAGGCTATATACGATAACCATAAAGTAATCAATAATCCGACTATTGATGAAATATTTGAAGTCGATGAAAACATAAGACAGCTTACGAAAGAATATATAGACAGACTTGCATAAACATATAACTTGTTGTACCATATATATGAAGTCGTATATTTATATATATGCTTCAATTACATATTACTAAGGGGTGTAATTTATTTATGAGCGTTGAAGAAAAATTATATTCGGATGTTCCTCCGACCAAGTTGAGAAACAAGGACGAGAAGTTCAGACCTGCTAAAACAAATAAATTCTGGTTAATGGTTGCCAGTCTGTTTTTCTTTAATATGATTCAAAATCGTTTTTACGCATTCAGATATAAAGGCGATGAAGACTCAATAGAAAAAGGAGTTCCGTCTATTATTTATGCACCTCACTCAAACTGGTGGGATGGAATTGTTCTTTATAATATTGCTCACAGGATTTTTCACAAAGAAATTCGTCTTATGATTGAAGAATTAAACAGATTTCCGCTATTACACAGAGGTGGCGGATATCCTGTAAACAAAAAATCTCCTCAATCTGCTATGAAGGCTCTGCAGTATTCAGTAGAAGTCGTACAGGATTTGAAGAATTTGTTATTTATATTTCCACAGGGGATTATCAGACCGCCTCATTACAGACCGATTAAATTTCAAACGGGATTAGCATATATTGCACAAAAAGCAGTTAAAAAAACAGGTAAAGTTAATTTAGTTCCGATAGCAATAGATTATTGTTTCTTGAGAGATAACAGACCGGAGGTTATTGTCAAATTTGGGAAACCTGTTCAGCTGACTGCGGAAGAAAGTGCAAAAATGGACAGAAAAGAATTAACTCATATTTTGGAAAATGCAATGACAAAAGTTTGTGATGAACAAATGTATGATATTTCTCATGGCGAAGTTGATGACTATAAAATATTATTCAAACAACATCTAAAGTGGTACAGAAGAATAGAACAAAGATTAAAGAGTATTGATATTCCACCGGTTGCAGATGTATAATGTCCGAACAAAAATTTCGATAAAGACGAAGTCGTGAGCATTTTTTATAGTACTCGACCGAAGGTTAGCTTGTCATAGGACAAGACAAACAGGCTGCGAAATATAACTTGTTCGTCTAAACGTTATTTTTAACTTTGGACTCTTATAAGACTGTTAACTTTGTTCACGCATTCACTTTCATTGAATTGAGAAACAGCTCGTCTTATATCACTTTCCTTACATACTTCCGTAATAACAATAATATCGGCGGTATTATTGTCCTTTAAACCACGCTGAAGAATACATGCAACACTGATATTATTGTCTTCGCAAACTTTTCCGATAGTACCAATTACGCCCATTTTATTGGTAGCATTTAAGGACATATAGTATTTATTTTCGGTATCATTAATATCAATCACATCAGCCGTTTCATTATGATTACACCTCATCATAGGTAAAAGGTAATCTGTTTTACCTAATTCGGCAGATATGGCTAAAATATCACCTACAACAGAACTTGCAGTAGGGAATTCACCGGCTCCCGGTCCGGATAATGTTATATGTCCGACAGGATGCCCTTTTAGACTGACCGCATTTTTTACATAGTTTATATGTGAAAGAGTTGAATCCTTTGATACAAGCATTGGATGAACTCTGACATCCGCACTGCCGTCATTTTTTAAATCAGCAGAAGCAATTAATTTAATTTTATAACCGAGTTCATTTGCATTCTTCATGTCTTCTGCACGAACTTTTGTAATACCTTCTCTGTACACATTTTCTATTTTAATTCTTTTTCTGAAAGCCAAAGTTGCAAGAGTTGTAATTTTATATGCAGCATCAAATCCTTCGACATCACCTGTAGGATCAGTTTCCGCATATCCAAGTTCTTGTGCTTCTTTTAAAACATCTTCGTAGGAAGCACCATCAACATCCATCTTAGTTAAAATGTAATTTGTTGTACCATTCAGGATAGCCTCTATATGATTAATTCTGTTACCTGCCAAAATCGTCTTTATAGGCATGATAATAGGAATTCCGCCGGCTATTGCAGCTTCATATAATACAACTTTGTTATGTTCTTCAGCAAAATTAAAAAGCTCTTCACCACATTTTGCAAGTAATTCTTTATTCGCTGTTACAATATGCTTGCCATTTTCAATTGACTTTTTAATCAAATCGAAAGCAGGCTCTATTCCGCCAATAAGCTCAACAACTATATCAGCATCAGAATTCACGACTTCGTAAGGATTGTCCGTTAAAATAGAAGTATCCAATCCCTCTATGTTACGAGGTTTATTTATATTTTTTACAGCAATCTTTACTATCTCAATATACTCAGAATTCCGTAAGGTCTTATAAACTCCGGAACCTACAGTACCAAGACCTATTAATGCAATTTTTATTTTTCTGTTATTTTCCATATCCAGATTTTATCATAAATTACAAGATATGAAATACACTACCTATACCATTTTATCGAAATAAAGCGGTAATGATAAAAATCCGACAGTTAACAGAATAATAACCGTACCTGATAAAATAAAGTAAGCAAGATACATATTGTATTCTTCAAGTTCTATGCCATATTTATCTTTGTAATTATTCATACAAATAGAAACCAAATCTATCAGCCACCAAATGCCAAAGCCGCCTAATGTCAATAATTGAAGTAACCCCAGACGTTTATATCCTGTATAAAATCTATGTATACCGAATATTCCTAAAATCCAACACAATAATATGGTTCTGATAAAGTTTTTAGGATAGTGCGGTGTTGATCTTTTTCTAACTTCTAACATTTTTATTTCCCCTTAAATTTATTTACCGGTTGAACCAAAGCCGCCTTCACCTCTTGCGGTTTCGGTTAATTCGGTGACTACTTCAATATGTGCCTGTTCTACTTTTGCAATTATCATTTGTGCAATTCTTTCATCCGGTTGTATAGAATACGTTTCATTTGACAGATTTACAACAGGAATGCAAACTTCTCCACGATAATCTTCATCTATTGTACCTACACAATTTATAAGAGTGATTCCGTGTTTTATTGATAATCCTGAACGAGGTCTTATTTGAGCTTCATACCCATGCTCGAGTTCTATTTTTAAACCTGTAGGAATCAAAGCTCTTTCAAGCGGCTCAAGAGTAACAGGCTCATCTATTGCTGCACACAAATCCATGCCTGCAGCTCCTTCTGTTTTGTACTCAGGAATAAATTTATTATTTGCTAATTTTTCAATTTTTAAAACAGTTTTAGTCATTAAGTTATTCCCTGTTTAATTCTCTCTTGCTTTAATTTACTTATAAGTTCGTATGATTTTTCAATATTACTTCTTAATTCTACATCATTTTCTGCTTTTTGTGCAAGTGTTTCAATTATATTTACAGTTTGTTCATGTGAATTTCTGTAAATAAACATATTCAATCCTGCACGAATACCCTTTTCACAGGCTTCAATGTCCCCGAATGCCGCAACACCTTTCATTATCATATCGTCTGAAATAATTATACCGTTAAAGCCTAATTTATTTCTTAAATAATCTATTGCATTTTTACTTAATGACGTAGGGATAACTTCTTTTTCAAAGTACGGAACATGCAAATGAGCAACCATAATCATTTCAATATTATTTTTAATTGCATATTTAAAAGGCTTTATATGATATTTTTCAAGCTCTTCAAAATCCATATTAATTTCCGGCAGAGTCAAATGACTGTCCGCATTGGCATCTCCGTGTCCAGGAAAATGTTTTACACATGGTATTATCCCATTTTTGCGATATGCAGAAGATACTATTTTTTCAGCCATTATTACTTCATCTGTTTTATCCGAAAAAGCTCGCACTCCTATTATCGGATTGGTTGGATTTGTATTTACATCAATACAAGGTGCAAAGTTCAAATTAATGCCGTATGATACCAATTCGTGTGCTATTTCTGTTGTTTGCTCCTGTAAATATTCAAAACCTTTTTCAAACGCATATTTAGCAGAAAGATATTTTTTGCCGTTGTGGATATTTTCAGTTCTTTCCACCCTGCCGCCTTCCTGATCAATAGCCAGAAATGGGGGAATTTTTGCTTTTAATTTAATATCAGATATAAGCTGTTTGAATTGGTCTTGAGTTTTTATATCATAAGTAAAAAATATAACTCCACCCAAACCTTTTCCCAAAGCAAGTTTATACCCGTCACCATCAGTCCCGAGTATAAACATCTGATACAATTTTGTCTTTAAATCAGTCACTTTATATATTCTCTTAATTCTGATAACTTACCATTTCCAACAACTTCTTCAATCTTAGCAAGAATATTATCCTTGTTTTCCAATGGTTTGCAATTTTCAGGTATTTTTAAATCCGAAGTTTTTTCAACACTAATAAATCCTTCATTTACCTTTAAAAATTCTTCGTACAAATCAAGAATTTTAAATGTATCAGGATGCAATGAATAATCTTTACCAACATAGTATTTAACATCTTTTGGGAAGAATTCCAAATATTCTTTCAAAAATCTGACTTCCTGTAAAGTTTCTTCTTCATCATATTTTCCGCCGCAACAAAAATTACCTGTAATAGGTTTATCCATGTCTTTAATAGCCTGAGCCCATAAAATACAACCCGCATAGAAACCTACATAATTATTAACCAATTCATCCAATTTAGGAAATATCATTCTAAACTGATTTTTCTTTTGTCCGAAGTTTTTATATTTATTTAACTCAGAATAAACATATTGGATATTAGGTATTATTGCAGAAATATGCTGTACAAAACCGGGATCAAAAGGTACACCTTCTTCAAAATTCATCACCATTCTTAGATTACTCCTTAAAAAATCTTTTACAGAAAAATATTATCATGAAAAAAATTAATCTGACAGAATATCAGAAAATTCCTATAATATTATATTTTTTCAAAATTTATTCTATATCCCAATACTTCCGCAAGGAACTGAAATTCATCATACTTCATTGAATTTCTTGACAATTTTTGTGAAATGCCAAAAACAGTATATTTTTTACCGGATTTTTCACTTGCCATTTGTGCAAGCTCAGTAATAGAAATCTTTTCTTTAATTAACAATATTCTTAAATCTTCACTACAGCTCATAATATAAATTATACTGACCATTTGACAGCTTGTATAATTATTGGAAATATAGTATAATATTTATTATAAATATTAAATATTTATTGTATTTAATAAATATTTAATAATATTACTTAACATTTGGAGGATATATGAATTGCATCGACAAATTTTTAAGATATAAACCTGCATTTACCCTTGCCGAAGGTGCTACGCACGTAGCTAAATTTGCAAAGCCTCGTAGAGCCGCCTTTACTTTGGCTGAGGTCTTAATAACTCTTGGTATAATCGGAGTTGTTGCGGCTATGACTATGCCAACACTAATAAATAATGCCAAAAATAAAGAACTGCACAGCGGTCTGATGAAAGCATATTCGGTTATGCAAACTGTCGTACAAAATATCCATGTAGAGGAAGGCCTTTTACTTACTAATATACAAGGTACATCTTCAGGAGCATACAAAACAAAATTTATCAAATTTTTTAATGTTGCAGATGATTGCGGAACATTGAATTGTTACAGCAGAACCGAGGGTTTACCACGAATTTATAAAACTTACACAAATTCTACAATAAATGGTCATTATTTTGACGATGGACAATTTTTGACACAAGATGGAATGTTTTTTATGATAGAAAATCCGTCTACAATAGCCGGAGATTATATCTTGTTATCGGTAGATGTTAATGGACCACTCAAAAACCCTAACAGATGGGGATTTGATGTATTTACATTTGAAATAATGAGTGATGGAAAGCTTATGCCGAGTGGGGCTGAGGGGACTACCTTTTCTAATACTTCTACTTATTGTTCTAAAACAAGTACCGGCCAATATAATGGCATAGGATGCACTTATAAGGCCTTATATGACAAGAATTACTGGAAAAATTTACCATAAAAAAGAAACCCCGATATTCGGGGTTTCCTCATAATCGGAACCATTCCTCCGATTATGCCGGACTCCGCCGCATATATTGAATGATGTTGTCATTCTCTCCCTGATATGTAGGGAAGTTGCGGCATTGGAGCCCTCTGTTCGGTTTTCACATTGTTATAATAAAATAAAATTTAAAGCTTTCCATTAGCCGTTAGTAGAATTTTTATGACAGCATGACTAATTATAATGGCTAACAAAAATATTAGACATTAATATTTTTTATCAGGCAAAATCATACACACAATATTTTTAAACGGTTTTCCAAGGTTTTACGAGGAATTTTATTGCTTTACCGTCAATATGTTGGTGCATAGCCCATTCTATTTTGTCTAAACCGATTGTACCCGTTATAAGTTTTTCAACTTCAACTTCACCTGACGCAATATAATCAAGAGCCATTCTGAAATATTTTGGAGTATGGTGAAATACGCTCATTAACCTGATATCGCCGTAGTGCATTTTTGTAGTATCAAAAGTTACGGTAGAACCGGATTTGCAACCGCCAAAAAAGTGAACCGTGCCACCCGGACGCACACAAGAGAAAATACGCTCCCAAATTTCAGGCAATCCGACACATTCAACGGCAACATCCAAGCCTCTGCCCTCTTCCGTAAAACTTTTAAAAATCTTTTCCGGATTAGGGTATTTTATTAAATCAACTATTTCATCAGCATGTGCAAATTCTTCCGCCATCTTTAATTTTAATGGATTTCTGCCTGCAACAATAACTTTTGCACCTTTAAGTTTTGCAAGTCTTGCAAACATTAACCCTATCGGACCGATACCGATAATTCCGACCGTGTCGCCTGCTTTTATATCCGTTCTCTCGACGCCGTGAACTACATTTGCCAAAGGTTCACAAAAAGCAGCTTTATCAAAACTTAAATTATTAGGCAATATAAGCATATTTTTTTCTACAATACGAGCCGGTACAGTTATATATTCGGCATACGCACCATTTAATAAATCAAGATTTTCACACAGATTATATTCTTCCTTTTTACAGAAAAAACATTTTCCGCAAGGTGCAGAATTTGCCGCAACAACTCTGTCCCCAACTTTTACATTGGTAACACCTTTTCCTACCCTGTCAACAACGCCTGCAAATTCATGCCCGAAACCTGACGGGATATTTTTTATCAATACAGGATGCCCACGTCTGAATGTTTTTACATCTGTTCCACAAGTCAATGCTGACTCAACTTTTACAACAACTTCCCCTGCTTCGGGAGGTTTAACGGAAACATTTTCTAACTTTATATTTTGTGGCCCGTAATATTGAATTGCTCGCATAATAAATTCCTTTTTACTTATTTATTTCTATATAAGCTTTCATTATCCTGTTCGATATTGTATCATCAAAAGCTTTTTGAATATCATCTAACTTATACGTTGTGGAAATTCCCTTTACATTAACCTTACCTGTTTCTAGCAGTCCTAACGAATCTTTTAAATCTGCAGGCGAAGGAGAATAACTACCTAAAACAGTTAATTCTCTGTAGTATATTTCATTGTTCGGATATCCGGAATTCAACGGAGTACTTGAAAATACAAGAATTGTTCCTCCGCTTCTAATTGCTTTCAGTGCAGTGTCTAATGCCTTATCGGCACCTGATGTCATAAACACGGCATCTGTTTTTTCAAAATTTTCATCTAAATCTTTAACATTAATTGCATTTATTCCAAAACTTTTTAAAAGTTCGACACGTTCATCAATCAAATCACATCCGATAACATTCATCCCGAATGCCCTCAATGCCTGTGCCATAAGAATTCCAATAGAACCCAACCCTACTACAAGCACAGAAGAACTTTCCATTAATCTTGCACGTTTCACTGCACGAACACAACATCCTAACGGTTCATAAAAAGAAGCTTCCACTTCAGTCAAATTTTCAGGTATCAGATAGGCAACATTACTGAGATGTTCTTCAGAAACATAAACCAGCTCACTAAACCCACCCGGACGTATATTTGTACTCTTAAAGTGTTTGCACATTGAAACATTACCGCTCTTACAGTAATGACACGTTCCGCATGGAATATGATGTGAAGTAATTATTCTATCACCCTTTTTAAAATCGGTTTTTGAATTAATATCTACAATTTCTGCAACAATTTCATGACCTAATACTGTTCCGTCAGGTGAAATTTTTTCTCTGAATTTTACGATATCAGATCCGCATAAACCGCAACCTAATACCTTTACAATTGCACCATCCCTATTATCCAATGTAATATTTGGAGCATTTTTTACAACAATTTTTTCATTTTCAATAACTGCTATTTTCATATTTTTGGCTCTTTCTGTATCTTGATTTTATCACAAAATAGAAACAGTATAAAAATATGAATTTAAAATTTTATCGGATAATCTTTAGGAATTTCCCAACCATTATTATATATTAGAGTAAAACATGTATAACCACCAATACCGCAATTTTGTTTTAACTCATCCATACTTTTATCAGAGTTCGTAGTAGCAACACCTTTATCAGTTATTTGAAATTCGAACACATCATAACCTAACTTATTAGGAAGATTTGAACCATTTATATCAACTACTATTACTGAACTATATGCACCACCTGATGCAACAGAAAATAAAACATACATACCATTTTTTAATTTTAGCGGAAGTCTATATCTGTCATTATCAATCAGCGTCGTAGCAGAAGTACCATCCGCTTTATAATATGGTGTACTACTTTTATATCCACATTCAGAGTAAGTACTACAAATCGTTGCACCATTAAAATAAGGCAACCAATATTTCTCTGCGTACTCTTTCGCTGATTCCGGAATTTGCCATTCATTAAAATACCCGTTATCAATAGTCGAAAGCCTATATGCCTGTTCAACTAAAGAATATACAACTTTTAATTTATTTACGACTTCTGTCTTTTTATAATTGCTTATTAATGTCGGCAGTGTCATTGCCGCAACAACACCAATTATACCGAGGGTTATCAATACTTCGGCAAGAGTGAAAGCAGGTTTCTTTAACGTCATCCCGAATTTATTTCGGGATCTAACAATCGTTATATTATTACGATTTGCATTAAATATATTACCTAAAAAGTCACTGTGGCTAGATTCTGAAACAAGTTCAGAATGACGTACGGGGTGTTCAGGGTGGCGTATAGTAAAATACCGTAATGAACTGTTCACCGTTCCCTGTTTACTTATAACGGACTGTTTACTATATACCTCTCCTTGGAGAGAGGATACAGATGCTCGCAAACTTGTTTGCGTAGCAGATGTTGGTGAGGGGGCAAACTTACTATCGCCGGAAAGGTCTGACCCCTCACCCGAAAATCTAACTTTCGCTTTGCTCAAGCTGATTTTCAGCCCTCTCCCGTTGGTAGAGGGAAAAGCATAATCTTCCAAGCTGCAAAGCTGCTTAGCTGCCAAACTTCCTAAATCTTGTAAATCCTTACTACGAGAGGATTTTACCCCCCCCCCTATGCTCAAATCCTGTCATGGTAATAACCTCCGTGGTTTTCTAATACATTATCATTATAAACGATTTTTTACATTTTGCAAGCTTCTTGATTATTCGCAAAAAAAATATATAATTACAATATGATAAGAATTAGACGGCTAAATTGTTTTGATATTCCCAAAATTCGGAAAATGACCGAATATCTTGATAATGACGACTCAAACAGATTTACAAAAGAATTGCGGAATGAGGTTGTTAAGATTATTCACTATACATTTCCGTTAAGATACAAGTTTCTGCCTGAGTCTTACGTTTTAACGGAAAATGACGAAATTCTGGGACTTATAACAGTTTTACCCAAAATGGGCAATCCGTATAAAATTATAATTACAAGACTGATTTTCCAAAATAATCTCTATGATGTCGGAAAACAACTGGTAGAATTTGTTATAGCAAAATACGGAGCAATGGGAGCAGTATCATTTTCTGTTAAAATCGATAATTCTCATGATGAACTTGTACAATTATTTTTAAATGATTGCGGTTTCAGACATTGTTCATACGAAAATTTATGGAAAATAGAAAATTTTAACGGGAAAGAATACCACCCTGCACGTTTCAGAATTTGTCAAAATTCCGATGCAAAAAAAGTCAGCGAGCTGTATAATGCAGAAGTCAACAGTCTGTACAAGCCGGCATTAATCAGAATTAAGACGGAATTTAAAGAACCGTTTTTTGGCGGAATTACAAATTTTTATAAAAACAGATATGTTTTAGAAGAGGCTGCTCACCGAAGAATTATTGCATATCTGTCAATTACTACCGGTGATAACACAAATTTTATTCTTGATTTGACAACATGCGACGGATACGAAATTTCTTATGATGAAGTTTTAGCGTTTGCTGCAAAAGAAATCTCTTATAAGAAATCTAACTTTTACATGTTCTTCAAGCAGAAACAATATACAAATACTTCGGAAAAATTTGAAGAATATCTGCATTCAAAGGGTTATAGCTGTATTCAGACACAATGTGTTCTTATAAAAGATTTTTATAAGCCGATTAAGCAAAAAGAGAACGCTTTACAGGTATTTTTATTTGGGGAAAACGGGATTGCCGTTGATTAAATTTATTGACCGATAATCTCAAAAATTTTACTTGGTTCTTCAACTTTTAGTTTCCCAAAAGCCTTTACTTTTTCTGATGTTGTAATATACAAATTACGTTTTGCTCTTGTTATAGCGACATAGAGCAATCTCAGATTTTCTGCTACAATTTCCTGCTTTAATTCATGTTCGGTTTTCTTTTTATATTTTGGATTTAATGCTTTTAATTGTTCCATAAAATCTGATACATTGTATTTCAGTTTAGAAAAATCTGTCGTAAGGTTTCTCTCAGTCATTTCCGGAAGAAATACCAAATCAAATTCATCACCTTTCGATTTATGCAAAGTCATAATTTGTACCTTACCTTCAAAAATACCCTTATCATTTTCATCTTCCTCGGAGAAAAATTTAAATCCGCTAAGACTGTTACGTTTTGCAAGTTCTCCTAACCTGTCCAGCAGCGTTTCAAGATTTTTGGCTTCAAACGACAATCTTTTGATAAGAGTTGAAATCAAATAAACATTTGATTTTTCTATTTCTCCGCTAAAATAATAAAGTCCTATTTTTATCGCCATTTCATCTGCAGTATAGTGCGGAAAATTTGTCCAGTAATTTAAATCCCATTGAAACTGCACAAGGGATTTTTCTGCTATATTGTCAGCCGGAATACTAATAAACGGATTTTCATACTTATTTATTACTGATGTATATTTCTTATTATAAAATCCTAACTCGGATAGAGTTTCGTATGATGAAGCAACTACGGAATTATCAAACGGGGATAATACCATTTTCAATACCGCATATATTGCCCTGAATATAGATTTTTGTTCAAGACACTCACTTCTTGTAATACATTTAAGTCCGCTGTTATTGATAAAATTTGTCCATTCAACTACCTGTCTGTTGTTTCTTACAAGAATTCCGACCGTAGCTTTAGGATTATGCCTGAAATAATTTCTTATTTCTTTTAATATGTAATTTTTTTCTTCCATCGGAGTCGGTAAAACAGATGCCTTAACCGCATTTTCACTAACAGGATTTCTCCCTTCAACCGGCTGCATAAGTATATGATAGAATGCTTCTTTTGTTTCAGGATAGGTTTCTGCATCTAAAAGAACCGTATTTGCCAGTTTCCATACATCTTTGGTACATCTTTGAGAACAATTCATGCTTACCTGTTGACTTGTTTCTATGAATTTTCTAAACCCGGCAACATCAGCATTTGTAAACGTTGTAGTAATAGCCTGATTTATATCCCCGCATCTAATCAGGTTATTATATTTTCCGCTCAGCATATTTATCAAACTCTGCTGAACCGAAGAAGAATCCTGTGCCTCATCTTCAATAATATAGTGACATATATTTTGATAATAACTTCTTATATCCTCATTTTCTTCAAGTAATTTTACCGACATCAAAAGAATATCATCATAATCTATAAGATTATTTTCAGTAAGAATTCGCTGATATTCGTCAAAAAATAATTTAAATGACTGAAGTTTAGAATTTCCCTTCATATTTTCAAAACTGCCACGCCCGATTTTATATACGGAAATTCCCTGTATAAAGTCATTTAACTCTTTATCCGCTACTTTAATTTTTTTGGTTACTTCTCTTATTATTCTCGTTTTTTGTGTATCATCACAAATATCAAAATCGGCATTCAGCCCCAATCTTTCGTAATTTCCATTTTCTTTCAGAATTCTGAGAGCCAGTCCATGTATCGTACTTATGTACGGTAATTCAGAGGAGTCATCCCTAACGGATTTTATTCGTTCTCTAAAATTTCTGGCAGCAGATTCCATATACGTCATTACAAAAATATTTTGCGGATTTATACCTCTTTCCAAAAGTTTAATTATCAGTGCAAGAAGAATAGTTGTCTTTCCGGCTCCCGGAACTGCTGATATTGCCATCCTACCGTCTTGATATTCCAAAACCGGTTTCTGGTCATCTCTTGGCACAATTTTAAATCCGGAAACATTAAGACGAGTATCACCTTTTTTTAATTCATTTTTTACTTTAATGTATTCCGATATTCCGCCAAAATTTTCAACTCCGTTTCCGTCAAAAAGCGAAGAATATGTATAAATATGTTCCTCTGCACAAAGAGCAAGTTTCCTTAAAATTCTTGCTGTCTTTTCTTTGCTCAGTTCAATATTATCTTCAATGGTATATTCGTCTTTATTCCACCCTTTTTGAAAAACCCAGGCATTATATAAAGGACCTGTGTCTGATTTAACCCATTCCTGAGCAGATATATCCAGCCAAAACTGATATTTTGTTTTAATCTGGTTATCAATAATTTTCTGCGGAGTTCCGATTATTAAATCATTTTCATCTACTTCCAGTATTGAATACGGATTTTCTGAAATAATCGAATTTTCTATTTGATTTATAATTTCTTCCTTTCGTTTATTAAAATCATCCCCAAATACATTTTCAAAATCTTCAAGCTGCTTTATGAAAAAATTAAATTTTATAATTTCATTTTTATCATAACGAATAAATGTCATTAATTCCGAATATATATAATACACCTGTTCTGATAACTTTTTATCCGAACCTATAATATTTTTTACAACTTCTAAAAGTTTGTTATATTTCAACGAATATTCTTCATTATAAAACTCGTATTCAGTTAGAGTTTTAAATTCATCGAAGTGCTGCAAAATCTTACGGCAATATTTTAACGGGATTCCAAGACAGTTTATGAGAACATTACGCAAATCAAATTCTGTCAAATTATTCTTTAAATCGGAATTTAGTTTTAATATCGTAAGACAAGTCAATACTAATTTATTCTGTATTAATTTTTCACTTCCTGTTATGTACAGCGGATTAATATTTTTACCGAGAGTTTCAGCAAACGTAAATTTCAACATTTCATCTACAATTGGAGTAATAATTGAAATTTCAGCCGGCTTTACTTTGCCGGTAATTAACTCATTAATTTTTTCACAAACAAGTTCAATCATTTTTGAACGTTTTGACGGCGAATATAATGAAAAATTATCAAGATTTTCAGCAGAATTAAGAGTTACATTTTTGTATAAATTTTCTGCATCATATTTCAACTTGGTTTTGATATCTATAGATATTGCAGACTCTCCAAAAAGTTTTTCAAACTCCCATACGGCAGTTTTATCAGCACTCAAATATCCTATTCTGCTGGAACCTTTTTTATCAAATGCTATAAACCAGTCCTTTAACTGCGGCTTTATAAATTCAATAAAATCGTAACAAGCAGGAGTAATTTCATCTCCGTCATCAAGAATTAAGTATTCAATATTTTTAAAATAATCAGTATTTTTGTATATATGTTCAAATAATAAACCCTGACGAAGATAATCAAAATCTCTTAAATACAAAGTTTGTTTAAGCAGTTTTTTGAGAGTTAGCTTTGCATCCTGTGCAAATCCTTCGTTTAAAATCCTCGCCCTGTAATCTACGTCATCATCAGAAAGATGATTTTGGACGATTAATGAATACCTCCTGAAAAGTTGATGCAATAATGATTTTTTGGAATTATATCCTTTGAACGGTATTGTTTTTAAAATGTCCTTTAGAATGAATTGTGAAACTTCTAATCCTGTCAGATTTGGTAATATTTTTGGGTTGGGAAACGGATTTTTATTCTCCAAAAATGCCCAGTTATCGCTTATGGCATTGTAAACCAAAGAAAAATATGAATGTATTTGGAGCTTTTCATAAACATTTATATCAGTATTTTTTAAAACTTCTTCCGTAAATTTATTTTTTAAATTTGAATTTGAAACCAGCACAAGAATTTTTGATGTATCTACTCCTGAATTTAAAAGTGATACATACTTGTCTGTCAAAATACTCGTTTTGTCAGAAGAAATAGTCCCTTCTATAATCAATTATGCAATACTCCTTATGTTGTATTTTACCATAAAAATAAGTGTAAATTTTACAAATAATCTAATTAAGTTATACTATTGCATTTTAAAATAATTTATTCTATTATAATCGTAACAAAGAGATGTAAACCATTTATAAAAATTACAGGAGGTAAACACATGGAAGAATTAATGGAACAAATCGGAACATCTGCCGGAGAAATTTATAACTACTTAAATACTAACGGCACAACTACTTTTTCAAAAATGAAAAAAGAATTAGACTTAAAAGGCAATTTTGCTGATTTAGGTTTGGGCTGGTTAGCAAGAGAAGATAAAGTATCTATTTCTAAAAAAGGTACTTCTGTAAGCGTTAGCCTTAAGTAATTTTGAAAATAAGATACAGAAAAGCACTCATATAATTATGGGTGCTTTTTTGTTTGTTTACTAAACATTATATTTATGCAATATTAGGTATAGATTATGTTGTATTTGCAAATTAAATGAGGTTGTATAGCAGATGTCAGATATAAAATTCGGAACGGATGGTTGGAGAGCAGTTGTAGGGAAAGAGTTTAATGCAGATAATGTTTCTGTAGTTACAAATGCCGTTGCAAAATATATTTTTGATACATTCGGTATCAATAAAAAAATAATTATCGGATACGATCCGAGGAATATGGCAGATATCTTTTCAAAACAAAGTGCAGAAATTCTTTCTAACATAGGGTTTGAAGTTTTATACAGCGATAAAATCATACCCACACCCGTTTTGGCATATAATGCAAAACATCTGAATGCGTGTGCTATTATGTTTACCGCATCACATAACCCTCCGGAATATCTCGGTATAAAATTCATTCCGGATTATGCAGGACCTGCAACGAGCGATATAACTGATAAATTGACGGAAAATCTTGGCAAATCCATTCCTAAACAAAGAGAAGGGGTTATAAAATTTTATGATTTCAAACCTGATTATGAAAAACAGCTTGAAAAACTTATTGATTATGACAAAATTAAAAATTTAGTGAATATGAATATAATTTTCGATGGCTTTTATTCCGCAAGTATAGGATATTTTGATAACATACTGAAAAAACATGACATAAAATTTGAAACTATGAATATGTTTCATGACAAGAATTTTGGTGGCGGAATGCCTGATCCGAAACCTAAATATTTGAGCGACTTAATTGAAAAAGTTAAAAATTCCAAAAATGCAATAGGTCTGGCAAACGATGGGGATGCCGACAGGTTTGGAGTAATTAATGAAAACGGTGAATACGTTTCTCCTAACGAAATTATATCAATATTACTTATACACCTGATAAAAAACAAAGGGTTTAAAGGTTCACTCGTTAAAACAGTAGGAGCAAGTTTTTTGTTAGATAAAGTTGCGGAAAAACTTGGAGTAAACGTAATTGAAACTGCTGTCGGATTTAAGCATGTCGGAGAAGCCATGAGAAAATATAACCCGATTATAGGCGGAGAAGAAAGCGGAGGATTAAGCATACAGGGACATATTCCTGAAAAAGACGGTTTACTTGCAAATTCTCTTATATTAGAAGCAATGGCTTATGAAAACAAAACTCTTGTTCAGTTGCAGGAAGATTTGTACAACTTTGTCGGCTATAAATTTTTTAATGACAGAATTGATAAAAAATTAGAAAATATGGATGAAGTAAAACCAATACTTGAAAAATACAAAAATAAAACCGCATTAGGTAATTATAAAATAATAAAAACTGACTTAAAGGATGGAGTAAAGATGTATCTTGATGATAATAACAGTTGGATACTTGTACGTCCGAGCGGTACAGAACCTCTTTTGAGAATATATTTTGAAAGTAATTCCGTTGAAAAAATTAATCTGTTGAAAAGTTTGGTTTAACTTGACCTTTGACAGATTTCAAAAAATTTGATATTTTGTTATTAAATCATCATAAACAGGAGAAAGTTATGAAAAAGTTTTTAGTTGAATGTAAAGATGATAATGATAAATTGATATTGATATTAATGCTTGTTGCATCATTCTTTTTGTCTTGCCTGCCGGCACTTATTGTTATTGTCGGACTAAAAAAGTATATCAGTGACAGCACATATAATATTGCTAAAGCACTGTTCAATTTTGAACTTTTGCTTTTGCTGATAATGCTTTCATTTATGATTCCTGTTATAGGCTGGTTCTTAGGTCTTATTTTGGGACCTGTAATATGTATATTAAATATAGTAATTATTATACTTGATATAATTGCAGTTGCGAATAAATCGGAATTGCCGATACCGGTATGGTTTGAATTTTTGTAATAGTTAAACCCTCTATTTAAAAATCGGAACTTTCTATAACTATTTTCAGTTATAGTTTGTATTGTTGTGCAGATATAAAAGAAGAAAACAGTTGTGTAGGGTGCGTGTAGACGCACCTCATACTGGTGCGAAAAATTGGACTTTCCACCCAAAGAATTAATCCCTGAGGTGTAGCTGATAATAGTTAGCTAATAATAGCGACTTTTATTTTTATATTTAACCTGTCATAATAGAATATTGTAGTTTTACAGATTTTACACAATTTTTAAGCCAAAAGAGGAGGTTAGAATGCAAGAATTTGATGCAGAATTGACGAAAGATATTATCTTTCCGAACGAAAAAGATTTGGACAAAAGTCCTAAAGAATTATTTAGTGACAAAATCAAACAAGAGATTCTGTACACTAAAATTAAAAATTTATGCAAGGTTAATCCTGAATTGGAAGAACCGTTAAATCAGAGAATGATTTTTGATGACCTTGCGGAATTTATACGGGAACACATAAAATCAGTCGGCAAAGAACAAGCAATAAAAGATTTCCAAACAGGGTTGAATTTGTTAACGGTTAACGGGCTACAAGAAAGAAACCGTACTGGATGAACAAACCAGACTGGAAGAAGACTCTGACTTCGGGGTTAAGACTTATGCAATGTTACAGTCAGCATTGGAATATTATCCGTTAGAGGTGATAAAAGAGTATATCAAAATGGGAGCATCAAATAATGCAGTATGGGAAACAAAGGATGATAGCCAAATTGATACAAATGAATACGTTGATGAGGTAGCAGAAAACTTAACTGAGGAGGAAAAATAATGACAAACAAAGAAAATACAAAAACATTATACGGAAATGTTGAACAAAACGACTACTATTACTTATGGCACTCAGAACCCGGAGCGTGTGAAAAATGCCTGTCAATGGACGGAAAAACTTTTGACGATGCGAATACTATTCCTGATAAACCACATCCTAATTGCAAGTGTTGGTTAGAACGTAAGAAATACATATCTTCAGACCCAATCCAATATCATAGAGATAAAATCCAAGAACGAAAAAATAATAGAATATACAATAAATCCGGAGTACCTTAAACCTCTTGATGTCGAAAAAATTCAAGAAGTTAAGCAAGAGTTAGAAAATAATAAACAAGAAGTTATGAAAGCAAAAGTATCTATAACTAAATACAAGGATAATTTTACCCCGAGTGGAACAATAAAAGAAATAAGTGCTTTCGAATTTAAGATTATTGAATTAAAAAATATTATGGAAAACGTATCAAATTTTCTATACAAATTAAACCTGATTTCAAAATTAAGAAAGCCACTGATGAATTGTGGGATAAATTGGGCCAAATATAATTCGGAACCCGATGCAGTTGAATTGTGGAATATAGGTGCTTACAAAGGATTTGAAAATAATCCTTATATAGAAACTAATGGAAAAGTAATAAAAAATATTGAGGAAATCCAAAACAATGATTTGCAAGAATTTGTTACTAAAAAAATAAAAAAGCAATTAGGTTCAATTCATAAAAAAGGGGTTTGGTTCCACCAAAATAGTTCTTTATCACTTTCATATTCAAATTCTGAAGATTTTAAAAATTTTATAAAATCTAAAAAAGATGAATTATTAAAGAACAGAACTTGTGAAAACAGTTCTATAGAATTTATTCATGATAGCAATCTTTACCATGCAATACACTTTTCTGATATAGTTGATATACATATAGATAATCAGCTAAATTTACATGCAAAAATAGTAGATACATATGATTTTAACGATGAAGGATATTTTTCCCTTGTTGGTCAAGCAAGAATTTTACAGCAACACGGGGAACTGGAAACATATTATACGATTACAGATATATTAATCCCTAATGAAATATGGAAACAATATTAATATTTTACAGGGATGCTTGACAGCATCCCTATTTTCTCATAATATAATATTATGCGATATATTGTATTTGTGCTAATTAATTTAATATTATCGTCAAATATTATTTTTATAATGTTATTATACTTTTTAGCCAAATATACTTTTTTCTTTGAAAATACTGTATTAGAAGCAGTTTTAATTATTATATGGCTATATTTGATGCCTATATTGTGTTTAATTACAAAAATATTATTATTTAAATTTTTATTAGTGGACAAGTACACCTTTGTAAGTAAAATAATTGAAAAAATAAAAAATTCATTTGTTTTCAATTTATTATTTTTGTCTATAGTGTTATTTACAGATACAATATTTGGGGCTATATGGGTGCTATTGTTTAATAATATAGGACTACCAAATACTGAACATATTAGTTTATGGTTGTATTTTATGTACTTTGCAGGGGGGATTTTCCCTTGTTACATATATGGAATGATTATCAACAAGTCTAAATCGTTTTAACATTTAATATTTAGAAGAAACAAAAGAAATATTATTTCCCGATGAGGAAACATTAAACCGACCGGCGAGTGAAAGTTTTAGCGAACAACTAAGAAATGAATTTGCGTATAAACAAATTGAAAACAGTGCAAAGTTCAACCCCGAACTTGCAGAAATTGCAAATGAACACAAGATTTATACGGAGCTTGCGGAATTTATCCGGGAACACATAAAATCCGTCGGACAAGAACAGGCAGTAAAAGATTTTCAAACAGGGTTGAATCTTTTAACAGGATACAAAAAAGAAACCGTACTAGAAGAACAAATCCGACTTGAAGAAGACTCTGATTTCGGTGAAAAGACTTATGCAATGTTACAGTCAGCATTGGAATATTATTCGTTAGAGGTGATAAAAGAGTATATCAAAATGGGAGCTTCAAATAATGCAGTATGGGAAACAAAGGATGATAGCCAAATTGATACAAATGAATTTGTAGACGAGGTAGCAGAAAACTTAACTGAGGAGGAAAAATAATGACAACCGAAGAAAATACAAAAATATTATACGGAAATGTAAATTTAAATGATTATTATTTTGAGTGGTACTCAGAACCCGGAGCGTGTGAAAAATGCCTGTCAATGGACGGAAAAACTTTTGACGATGCGAATACTATTCCTGATAAACCACATCCAAACTGTAAATGTTGGATAGAAAGAAAAAAGAATCCGTCAACTGACCCTATACAATACCATAGAGAAAAAATCCAAGAACGAAAAAATCTTGAACTAGAGTTTGAAAAATTGAACGGTGATTTAAGGTGTATTGAAGCAGAATGAATAGAATATACAATAAATCCGGAGTACCTTAAACCTCTTGATGTCGAAAAAATTCAAGAAGTTAAGCAAGAGTTAGAAAATAATAAACAAGAAGTTATTAAGACTAAAATTTCTATAAATAAATATAAAGATAATTTTAAACCTATCGGTACGATTAAAGAAATAAGTGCTTTCGAATTTAAGATAAATGAATTAAAAGAACAATTAAATAATCTTTATGCAGAGATAAAATTACATGGGTTAACTTATGGAATATGGTTAATAGGTTTGCGAGAAAAAGATGCAGCTGCGTTGTGAGATATGTCAATTACTGGGATATTAGAAAATGACCCATATATTAAGAAAAATGGAGAATTTTATTTTTCTATATCTAACTTAAAAGATAAAAATTTAGTAAATAAAGTAAGATATAAAATCCAAAAACAACTGGGTAAAGAAAATTCAAAAGGAGTTGTTTTTAATAATAAAAGTAGTCTAGCAAAAAATATACAAGAATCAATTAATTTTCAAGATAAAATATCCGAAATAAAGGATGAATTGATAAAAAAACGTCACGTTGACGATAAAACATTAGAATTTAAATCAGGAAATTTATATCACGCACTTCATTTTGTTGATTTGATTGATATACATTTAGATGAAGAGGATAATTTATCTCTAAAAATATTAGATACATATGATTTTAACCCAAATGAAAAACATATTTTGGTACAAACGGCTAGAGATTTACAAGAAAAAAGTAAATTAGAAACTTTTTATACAATTACAGAAATAAAGATACCATATAATAAATGGATAAATTATTAATAATTCATAAAGGCTTGTTTATTACAAGCCTTTATTTTAATATAGAAGTATGCAAAAGATTTTATTTATAATATTAAACGTTATCCTTTCTTCAAATATTATATGGATAATATTTATTTTACCTTTTTATTTTTTACCCGACGATAAGGGTTTTTTCATATCGGGATATGGCTCTTTGTTATATTGTATTTTAATTTCTATATTAAAAATTTCAATAATGGACTACTTGTATAATAATTGTCCGAAACGTTCCTTTATATTTAATTTTTTGAATGAACTAAGGAGTAATATAAAATATAGGATATTTTGGCTAATTATATTCTTTTTCTTTGATTTAATATTATTAATTATTTTTTATTTGTTTAGCCTACATATTATAGAACACACTTTAGATATATATAGTATAATATCAAATGTTTCTTCCGTACTTATCTTTTATATTTTTAGTTTTGGTGGTGTTTCGGGTAGTTATATTGCTTTTTTAATAAAACCATGGATAGAATCAAGGTTTAAAACCTAATATTAACTTTTGGTATTCGCTTATTCATTCATCGCATTATAAATCTTGTGGAGATATTTCTCTTTTTCATAGGCATATTCTAACAAATCATCAATTTTAAAAGTATCAACTTTATACTTCTTTAAAGTTGGTAGGTTGGGTGGAACTTAAAGGGTTGAAAAAGTAAAAACGATAATTGATACAGGTGTAACCCAACATAAATTTATTGTTGGGTTTTGCTTTTCATCAAAACTTTTATTATTCAATGGTTATTTTGGCTCCACCCAACCTACATTACTAAGCAGGCTTATTTATGTTAAAATAATAATTATATGAATAAAACTAAAAATATTTTTTTTTTGATATTAAATGTTGTTTGTAGTGCCTCAGCAATTTTTTGGGCATTAATTATATCGTTTTCCCATATATTATCTATAAAAATATTCAATAGTCATCCTTTAAGTGAAAATGATAGTTATTTTTTCTTTTTTTGTTTTATTTTTGGAAGTATTTATCTTTTTATAAAATTATTTTCGTTCCCCATCATATATGGTTTTGGCAAAATGTTTCCAAAAATGCATTATGAGTTAAAAAAGGAGCATAATAAATAAAAAACATACCCTTTTATGGTCTATAAAACTGGATTTTATTATTATAATTTTAACCTCAATGTTAATATCTATTATCAGAACAATTGCGATTACTGAAAGCTTTTTCTTAGTTATTGGAATTACTATTTTATCATTAGGTGGGGTTACTACAAGTTATATAATATTTTTTTTAATGCATATGTTTTTCAAATTTGTTTTTAAAGATTTTATAAAATATGGAAAAATAAAATAATCATATTTACGACTTTACTATTTTAATTAAAATCTTAAAAGCGATGTAATTGACATAACCAGTAGATAATGTCTACATCTTTAATTGAAAACTTTTCTGATATAGTTGATATACATATAGATAATCAGTTAGCAGGGTGCGTGTTAATGCACCAAAATAATTAATTACAGCAGGCAGGATGGATTGAACATATAGACATATTACGGCATTATATGCTTTATTAATATTTCTTAAAACTTTCTAAAGAAATTACTATTCAATACCGATAAACTTCATGTAAAAGGTTCTACGGAGATAATTTTGTGAAAATTGACGGTAAAGAATATAAATTTAATTTGCCTGAATTGAGCGTCAATATGAAGGAGATTGTCGGTAACGACAAAAAACTCGAAAAGATTTTTTCTGCTTTTGATAACGGAGATAAATATCTCAGTACACATGAACTTAAAAATGTATTTAATATATTTCAGGATATGGATGTAAAAGATAAAAATAACAAATCAGATAACATTCTCACTGATGATGAGATACAAAAAGCAATTAATGAAAATGAAATATTAAAAGATTTTTCAGTTTCAGAAGTAAAATCTTTTATAAAAGCTGTTGTTAAAGCTAACGACAAAAATATAAATTCTCTGAAAACAGTAGCAAAAGATATTGCAACTGATATATATAATCAAATATCGGGACCAAGCTTGAATACAAAAACAATTAAACAACTACAGAGAATTGAATTCTATAATGCCTACTATATTTTAACAGAATACGAAAAAATGGCAAACGAACCACTTGTTCAAGCTTTAGGAGAAGAATGGAATTTTTCTGTTTCCAATATTAAACATTATGTTCTCAAACCACTTGTCTCACAAGCAATAAACCTTGGAATTGAAGTTACTCATGATTATTACAAAGGTGAAAATGATGTAAAAAAATTAAATTCTTTTGCCAAAACCTTATGTAATGCAATCGGAAACACTATAAAAAATTATAAATTCGGAAGTTCTAAAACCTCCCAAAAAACTAAAATTCAACCTATTAATCAACCTAAAAAAACTCAAAAAAAAGAACAACCTTTAAATAATGAAAAGCCTGCTGATATCGCAAAACAACTTTATGACCAGATTTCAGGGCCGAGTATGAATAAAAATACAATTGCAATTCTAAAAAAAATCGGTAAAAATAACGCTGCTCAAGTCGTCAGTGAATATAAAAAAATTGCAGGAGAATCTATTGCCAATGCAATAGATGAAGAATGGGGACTTGATGAAAAAACGATTAAAGAATATATTTGTAAACCATTAATAGAACAGGCAAAAAGTAAAGATATGTATTGTGCAGACTCTGCTGAAGAAGAATATCAGCAGATAACAAGTATGGAATCCATAAATAAATTTATTGAGAAATGGTCATCAGAAATTTTAGAAGTAACAAATTATCGAAAAGATGTTCCTGAAAAAATCAATTTTAAAGATTTTACGATTGATGCCCTAAAGAAAAAATACCCCGATAAAGAATGTCGTCAGATGGGAAATATTATACTTATTAAAAACAAAGACGGTTCTATGTTTATGGAACTGGATAAAGATGATGAAGGTAAATTAAAAATTTATGACAAATACGACAAAAATAATGAATATACACGAGTACGATGCTATAATACAGATGGGACATTGGATTACTTTAGTGTAGATGGCGTTTGGAAAGGTTATCGCGGATTGGATTGGAATAAACGTCAACAAACTCGTGTAGATAATACCGTTAACGAACTTATTGAAGATATATATTACAAAATAGGCGGAGTTGTACCGGGAACAAGAAAATCTCTGGGCGAAAATATAAAATTAATAAATACAGATAATATCCTTGAAGTTTTGGCGTTATATCAAGCTAAGACCGGTGAATCCCTATATGATGCAATAAACAACGAAATCGGACTTGGTGATACAAGAAAAGCTTATATTGAACATCTGAATGACACATTAGACAGAGCATTTTCTCGTATCGCAGAAGGGAATATCATAAATACAATAAATGATTTCCGGAATAAAACAAACTTATCTATGCTTGACTCAATTTCAAAAAATTCAGGAATGCCTAAAGATAAAAAACAGGCATTTATGGATAAAATTAATACACAATTGCAAAAATTTGTTAAAGGTATAAATGCTGACAACATAGAGGAAACCTTAAAAAAATATCAGGAAAGCAGCATTAGTATTACAGAAATTATTGCAAAACATGCCGGACTGCCAAAATCGGTAAAAGATTCATATTTAAATCACATAAATCAGGCAATTTCAAAACACATCAATAATCTTGAGATGTGGGAATATATGTATGACAGAGTAAAAACTGATTATGATGATATTGAAAGTCCGACATTAAATGCAATAATAGCAAAAGAAAAAGGACTTAGTCCAAATACAAGAGTTAATCTCATCCGACAATTGGAAAACCGAATTATGAACGACTATATTAGTCCGGAAACCAAAAAAGACGATATTAAAACACTAATCGAAAAAGAGTTAACAAAATTGAGTAAAAATCCTGATAACATGGATGTAGAATTTCTTGACAGACTTAATTCAAAATTATTCAACCGAGACGGGTACTATTACGGCAGCGAAGAACAAGATGGGCTTAAAGCTCCTAACGGGAAAATTGATGCTTTCACTTATCAGGGAAACAGCGGGGACTGTTGGCTGCTTGCTTCAATTAATGCAATATCCCGTTCACCAAAAGGATTAAAAATACTGAATAATTCTTTAAAAGTAAATCCTGACGGAAGTGTTACAGTACGACTAAATGGTGTAAACAAATCATATACCGTTTCAAAAAAAGATTTATATGCCGCAAGAGAATTTGCAACGGGCGATCTGGATGTGAGAGCAATAGAAATTGCCGTAGAGCGATATTTAATGGAAACCAAAAGAGATGATATTAACGGAGGATGGTCAGGAGATGCTTTTGATATTCTTCTCGGAGGCAACAAAAAATCGTGGAAATGGCTTGGGACAAAACTTGAAGATTCATATAAAGAAAAAATCAACAACCCTAACATTCTTGTCACGGCATCAATAAGTAATTCTGATGACGAGTCAAAAGTAAAGGCTTCAAATGGTGAAGAAATCCACTCAAATCACGCATATACCGTTGTAAAAGCAGATGATAAATATGTATATCTGATTAACCCTTGGGATAGCAGTAAATTACTTAAACTGAGTTATGCCGAGTTCAAAAAAATATTTGACCAATTCCAAGATATTGAAATATAATACTCAAATTACAGATAGCATTTCCTTTCTTGACCTGCAACTCCTGCATACAGTTCAATATATTCCTTTGCCGGACTGGAATCAATTTTGGTTAACAAAACTTCTTCAATCTGGAAAAATCCTACATCTCCGGACATTTCAACATCAATTTTGATAGGTTTTCTTTCACCTTTATGAATACCTATTCTGTTAATTGCATTAGCAGAATATTTATGAATATCCCCGACTCTGGGAGTTTTGTTCAATGCCATAGGAATTCTGGCACGTCCCTTAGTCATATCACATCCATCAGCAATCAGAATAATTCCGGCTTCAATAGAATGAATTTTTCTGGATGACATGTGACCGACTATAGCTTCGGTTGCCATAGATTTTATGATAACACGCCTGTGAAGATTATTCGGGAATATATGCATTAATGTTCTTTCTATAATAGGCTGAGCTAAAAGTGCAGACATCTCCTCATGTCCCTGTCTTCCGATTGTCATACCCAAATCGTGCATTATACCTGCAAGAATAACTGCACACATACTATCTTCAAAAGTTCCGATTTCTTCACGTTCAAGAGAAGTCTGAATACCTGCTTCATGCAGGATTTTCAGCATTTTTATTGCATTACTTACGACCTGCCTCATGTGAACAGGCCCGTGGTCATTAAAACCTAATCTTTTTATTGATACATTGTTTGCATAATCCTGCATTTCCTGCAATTCTTCATCCGCAAACAAATAATCAACTAACTTTAAACAATCAGGGTAATTTTTTAATCTTTCGTGAATTTTATTTTCTGTCGAAACTTCTTTTAACGATTTCATTATCAATTCCTTTTACAATGTATATATATATTATACGGTATTATATAAAATTTTCCAAGTATTAAATGTAAAATTCAGGCAATTTTTTAAGAGCAAAACACTTTATATAAATAAGGGGAATTTATAACAGGGGATAAACATGCCTATAAACGGGAATTTAAGCATATCTACATTCCAGTCAATGGATGGAAGCAATTTCACTACAACAGGTTTCGATTTTAAATTTAAAAACGGATTTGGAATTTACACAGGTATCGGTATGGATTTTCATAACGATACAATAGGCGTATTGGATTTAAAAGAAAGTAATCGCTATTCCGAAAACGGCATATTAGGACATAATGTCAGACTCAGAACAAAATATGATAACGGATTCAGCTCAACACAATTAAGAGTAGCACCTTGCACGGTTACAATACCTTTAGGAAAAGGTAATACAAGTTTATATGCAGTACCGTATTATGCAGGAACTTATAACTATCAGAATAACAAATACAAAAGTGATCTTGGAATATTTGCAGGTGTAACACAAAAACTTGGCAAGGATGTTTCTCTGTCTGTTGAGGCTCAAAGATATAATCTTCAGGATATCGGAGATAATAACGGTGGAAACTGGAGTATTAACGGAATTTTGTCTGTTAAACTACCTTAATTTTTATGTTTTGAAAATAGTTTATCCCATCTTTTTATAGCACCCAAATGCCATAATGCCGTAACTGCCGTCATAACTGCACTATATTTATGGACTTGCATTTTGTGTGGGAATTTTACCTGCTTTAATCCGGTTGCCGCACAAATACCCATAAATCCCAATGAAGCATATCCCGAATATTTTATATTTAAATATCTGGCATTAGATTTTTTAGGTTTGTCATTTGAAGCAAATAACACATTTGAAAATTTATCGAAAGTGACTGCGTTTATCATAATTAAATTATATTGTACTGAAAGTTTATTTTGTAAAATTATAAATATTTATTAAGTGAAGTGAAAAATATTTCGTGATATACTAAGGGCATGATAGACAGATACTCACGGGAAGAAATCAAGAATATTTGGACACTTCAATCAAAGTTCAATTATTACTTATCGGTAGAATTGGCAGTTTGTGATGCCTACGTTGAACACGGAGATTTTCCGGCAGAAGATATTAAAGAATTAAAAAAACTTGCAGCATTTGACATTAATCGTATTGATGAAATTGAAAGAGAAGTTAAACACGATGTTATTGCGTTTTTGACAAATGTAAACGAAAATCTCGGAGAATATGCAAAATATATGCATGTCGGGATGACAAGTTCTGATGTGATAGATACAGCTTTTGCACTTCAAATTCAGGACAGCGGAAAAATAATTCTTGAAGATTTAGACAAGCTGATTAATTCAGTTGAAACACTTGCACAAAAACATAAAAATACAATTTGTATAGGACGCTCGCATGGAATACATGCGGAAGTTATGACTTTTGGAGTAAAAGTATGTTCTTGGCTTGATATTTTAAGACGCCAAAAAGAAAATTTCATACAGGCTCTTGAACAAATACGAGTAGGTCAAGTTTCGGGGCCGGTTGGTACATACAGCAATATTTCTCCTGAAATTGAAGAAATAACATGCAGACATCTCGGATTAAAACCTGCAGCAATTTCAACACAAATTATTGCAAGGGATTATCATGCACATTTTATGCAGGCATTAGCACTAATTGCAACCGTTATTGAACAGTTTGCAACAGAAATCAGACACCTCCAGAGAACGGAAGTCTTAGAGGTTGAAGAAGGGTTTGGGAAAAACCAAAAAGGTTCTTCTGCAATGCCTCACAAAAAAAATCCTGTACTGAGTGAAAATTTATGCGGATTATCAAGAGTTGTCCGAGCAAACTCAATTGCAGCATTAGAAAATGTACCACTATGGCATGAAAGAGATATTTCACACAGCTCTGCGGAAAGAATTATTTTCCCTGACAGCTTAATTCTTGTAGATTTTATGCTTTCAAGATTTAACAATATTGTCGAAAATCTCGTAGTACACCCTGATAATATGCTTAAAAATACAGAAAAATTCGGCGGAATAGTATTTTCTCAAAAGGTACTGCTGACACTGATAGAAAAAGGGTTAACCAGAGAGGAAGCTTACAGAATTGTTCAGCGTAATGCTCTTGATGCTTTTGAAAATCACGGAGATTTTAAAAAGAATTTACTTAATGATAAAGATGTAACTTCAAGATTAACTGCAAATGAAATTGATGAAATTTTTGATAAACAAGAATTTTTGAAAAACATAAACACAATATATGAACGAATATTAAATAACAGAGGATAAATATATGTACAAAGGATTAATAGATAAATACAGAGCATACTTACCGGTAACGGATACTACACCGATTGTAACATTAAACGAGGGAAACACTCCTTTAATTAAGGCGGAAAATCTCGCAAAAAAAATCGGACTTGATGCGGAAATTTATCTGAAATTTGAAGGCTGCAATCCGACCGGCAGTTTTAAAGATCGTGGAATGACAATGGCTGTAACAAAAGCAAAAGAATCAGGTTCGGGTGCAATTATTTGTGCTTCTACCGGAAATACCTCAGCTTCAGCCGCTGCTTACGGAGCAAGAGCCGGACTAAAAACTTTTGTACTTATCCCTGACGGATACATTGCACTTGGAAAACTATCTCAGGCAATGATGTATGGTGCAGAAATAATAGCTATTCAGGGCAATTTTGATGAAGCACTTGATTTTGTGAGAAAAATCTCCGATAAATATCCTGTAACACTTGTAAATTCTGTAAATCCATACAGAATTGAAGGTCAAAAAACAGGTGCGTTTGAAATTTGTGAAGCACTTGGGCAGGCACCTGATTATCACTTTATACCTGTAGGTAATGCAGGTAATATTACTGCATACTGGAAAGGTTATAAAGAATTTTATGATTTGGGCAAAATTAATGCAAAACCAAAAATGATGGGATTTGAGGCTGAAGGAGCTGCTGCCATAGTAAAAGGAGAAAGAATACTTCACCCTGAAACCGTAGCAACTGCTATCAGAATAGGAAATCCTGCAAGCTGGGATAAAGCTGTTGCAGCCCGTGATGAAAGTAACGGTATGATAAATTATGTAACAGATGAAGAGATTTTGAATGCTTATAAACTTCTTGCTTCAACTGAAGGTGTACTTGCAGAACCGGCAAGTGCCGCATCTGTTGCAGGATTGATAAAAGTTAAAGAACAAGTCAAAGAAGGTTCAAAAATAGTATGTATATTGACAGGTAACGGTCTTAAAGATCCTGACAATGCTATTAAACATTCTAATTGTGATGTTAAAAAGACTGCGGCAGACATGGATGAAATTCTGAGAGCTATGAATATATAGATTATCTGAATAATGCAAAAAAGTATTGTAATCTATTTTTCACTTTTATAGCCAAAATTGTTAAGCGAATTTTGCTTTTTACGCCAGTCTTTTTCAACTTTGACGTCCAGCGATAAAAACACTTTTTTCTCAACAATTTTTTCAAGTTCTAAACGGGCTTCTGTTCCGATTTTTTTGAGCAATGAACCGCCCTTACCTATTAAAATACCTTTTTGGCTCTTATGTTCACAAAAAATTGTTGCATAAATCTTATCAATATCATCCGCCTCAATATAATTTTCAACTTTGACAGCAACAGAGTGAGGGACTTCATCACTTGTATTCAGAAGGATTTTTTCTCTGATAATTTCTTCCGTAACATCTCTCATTGTTTCTTCTGTTACAACATCCTCAGGATAAAGGTACTCACCTTCAGGAAGTTCTCTGTATATATTTTTTATCAAAGTATCAATATTTCTGCCTGTTTTTGCTGAAATTTTTACGACAGGATAATTTTTTTCAAACAAGGTTTTATAGGATAAAAGATTTTCCTCAACTTTACCGATTTTTTTAACCTTATCAACTTTATTCATAACAATAATGACAGGGATTTCAGTTTGCAAAATATTTTTTACTATCCATTTATCACCCTTACCTGCAGGTTCAGAACCGTCCACAAGAAACAATATTAAATCCGCATCAGGCACGGCAACTTTTGCTTCGTCCAACAAAAATTCACCCAGTTTATTCAAAGGTTTATGAACTCCCGGAGTGTCCACAAAAACTATCTGACCTTTGTCAGTTGTGTATATACCCTTAATTCTTTTTCTTGTAGTCTGAGCTTTGTCTGTAGCAATAACAATTTTCTGTCCCAGAATACAGTTCAAAAGGGTTGATTTGCCGACATTTGGACGACCTATTATTGCTGTAAAACCACTTTTCATACACATATCTTAACATAAAAGTACCAAAAATTTAACAAAGTGGCAATTTTTTTTGTCTCGGGTTATTATATAATATATAGTGGGAAAATAATATAGGTTTAAAATGGATAGAAGAACTCGTAATATTGTAATATGCTTACTCCTGTGTGCTACTGCGTTTATAGCGGAAGTAAAAGCTAACGGACTTAATAAAGTAGATATAAAAAGGAGTACATCATCTGCTTCAACATTGAATGTTACAATATTTACGGACAATCCTTATGATGAAAATGTCGCCGTAACCAAAAAAGGTGAAAATAAGTATGTAATATTAATGCCGAATGTTTCCGGCTCAAGTGAATCAAATATAGATTATTCTTCTATACAGGATATTGTTTCTGATGTAAATCTAAAATCAGTTGAAGATGGTTCAAACAAATATACAAAAGTAACACTAACCACATCAAAACCTGTTACAATTACCACTTCTACAAGAAAGAGTGCCCCTTTGACTGAAGAGCAAAAAGCATACAAAAATCTGATAGCACAATCAAGGGGTTATGCAGCTACTGATCCTATTAAGCAGGCTCAGGCACAAGTTGCACAAAAACCTGCAGCCAAACCTGTACAAGCAGCTAAACCGCAAACAGTTTCTCAACCTAAGACTGAAACAAAATCTGCAGCAACACCTGCGGCAGCAACTGCACCTGTTTCAAACCAAAAACCAAAATCTGTACTTGAACAGGTCAAACATCTGATTGCAAGTAATCCGGAACCTGCAAAGGTTAGCTCGGAAAATCCAAAAATTCAGGAGAAAAAAGCTGATAAATCGACTGCCGTAAAAGCATCTGCAGTTGAAACTACCGTAAAGAATATCAGCAGCGAAAAACGAGTTAAAGACAATACACTCCACGAATTAAGACAAGATATACTAAATGAAAATAAAAGAGCCGAACAAGAAAAGGCTGTACAAGAAAATATTAATGAAACAACAACCGTAAATAATATTCCAACAAAAACAGATAATAAAGGAACATCAAAAGATATGTATACTACTCTGATTATATTACTGGCCGCAATAGGAGGATTAATTGCATTTTTCAAAGGTGTCAAGAACTCATTGGAAAATTCACTGGCATTAAAAAAATCTTTCAATGTTCATCTTAATGATGAATATGCACAGGAAGATTTAATACCTGAAACAAATCCTGCGTTTGATAGTATTGCAAATGACAACAGCCTGAATTGGCAGGAAAAATATCAAAAATTTGTCAACACAATGGAAGAAATTAATCCGGCAGACGGTATATTAAAACACATTGGAAACGGTGAATATGAATTTGTTAACTCAGCAGAAACAGATTCTGCAAATAATAAAGAACTAAATATCGGTAAATCTAAAAATATAACAAAATATACTGCTCAGTCTGCTTTACCAAAATCGGATTCAGAACAAAGAATTAAATCCTTCAATAAATTGGCATCTAATTCTACACCGGATTCTGTTCCTCCGGCAAGACAAGCTAAAAATCAGAACATGAAATCAACAGGCAAACCTAAATTATCAATTGCTTCAACAACTAACAAAAAAGCTTTGACATATAAAGATTTGGCTGCAAGTTTAGAAAAAACATTACATACATCTCCGTCTGTTGAAAGAATTAGTTTAGACGAAGAAGCAAGTCCGTTTGATAAAAATCTGTCTATTTTGTACAGTGAAGATAACTCTATACCTAATACACTAAACAGAGCACCTAAACTTAAAGCATTCCAGAACAAAATAGCACTGGAAGAAAACAGACGTCATCTTCCTTTACCAAAACAACGTACAGAAATTATTAAATCAAAAAATACAGAATCAAAACATGTAGAATTAGGAAATTCCGGTCTGTACACAGCATCAAGAAAATTTGATAATGCAAACCTAAGCTCAGCCGATTTGATAGCAAAGAGCAGATATACAACTCGTCCGGAAGTAAAAACTACAGTAATAAAAAATAACAGCAAACCGTATTCAACAGTAACTATTGATGAATTCTTTGATACAATTGATTCGTCAAGTAAAATTACGGCATCTGCTACATTGTCAAGTAAAGTAGCAGACAGACTGGCAAAAATGTCTGTAGAATATTCTACATCTGAGGAGAGAAAAGCAAAGGCTAAAAACAATTTCTTAACCGATAAAACAGTAAAATCAGGATACAACATCAACAAGAACAGTGGTTTTTACCTTATAAATGATAATGATGGCAAATCTTCATTAGTCGGAAGTATAAACAATAACATTACCGTACTAAAAGAATATAACGGAGATGTTAATGCCAGATTACAGGTAAGAAAAGATGAAGAAAACGTATATATGGTAAGACTTGGTTCGGACAGATTTTTAGTAGAAGTCAGCGGCGACAAAATGGGCGTTCTGATTGAACTATAAACTTAAACAGAAAGAAGAGCTTTTGTGAAAAATATATTCGGTAAAATAATTATCTGTCTGGTATTTTGCTGTTTGTTGTGCGGTTGCGGCAAAAATTCGGCTGTAACAATTAAATTTGCTTCTTGGGGTTCAAAATCCGAAATAGATATTATAAAACCTATTCTTACAGATTTTGAAAAACAAAATCCTGATATTAAAATTGAATTCATGCACATACCTCAGAATTATTTTCAGAAAATCCATTTATTGTATGCATCAAATACCGCACCTGACGTTATTTTTATAAATAATTTGTATTTACCGATATATGCAAATGCAGGAGTACTTGAACCTGTAGGGGATTGGGCTGATTTGGAACAATACGACGAAAATATTTTAAAATCGCTTTCCTGGAAAGGTGTAAAATATGCAGTTCCAAGAGATATTTCAGATTTGGTAATATTTTATAACAAAGACCTTTTTGATAAAGCCGGAATAAAATATCCTGATAAGAACTGGACACTTGATGAATTTCTAAAAATCGCACAAAAATTAACCGACAAAAACACATTCGGCATAAGTTTTGAAGAAAAACCTCTAATGTTTTTGCCATATCTAATGAGTAACGGCGGAGGAATCATATCGGATGATTTGTCAAAAATAATAATTGACGATGAAAATTCCAAGAAATGGCTTAATTTTTACGCTGATTTAAGAAAAAAGCACCATGTTGCACCCAAAAAAGAAGAAGCAGCAAGTGCGACAATGGCACAGCTATTTTTACAACAAAAAATCGGAATGCACTTAACCGGCAGATGGCTTGTCCCAAAATACAGAGAAGAAGCTACTTTCAGATGGGATGTTGTAACTTTTCCAAAAGGTTCAAAAGGAAGTATAGTTTCACTTGATGCTTCAGGCTGGGCTGTATCCAAAAATTCAAAACACAAAGATGAAGCTCATAAACTTGTAAATTATCTGTCTTCAAAAGAAAATTCCGAAAAAATTACCAAAAGCGGTTTAATAGTTCCTGCAAGAAATGATGTCCAAAACTCAAAATACTTCTTTGACGGTCAGGCACCGAAAAATGTACAGGCATTTCTTGATGCTGCCAAAACGGCAAAACCAACACCTGTTCCTGTAAATTACAGCGAAATTATCGACAACCTGAACCCTGAATTTGAAAAACTATTTAATTAAAAAATAAATTACTTCCAAGGATAATCATGTTTTATCTGCCAACCGTCATTTATAATTTTTTCAGCACATGATATTCCCTGATAACCTGTACGACATCCATGCATCGCTTGATTATCAGGATTTGGAATTACTTTACCGCTTTGTTTTAATTCAAAGGAAAAAAGATCTTTACCAAACTGATTTGGATTTTTGTCACTGCCGTTAATATCTACATAAATGATTATGTGTGTATTATCATCCCATGTCCAACTACCAATATCACGAATACCGATACAACTACCGTCATTCAATATCCACCACTTCTTTACAATACCCATTGCGGTCTGTCGCTGACCATTGGCAAACTTATAATATTTTGTAGAATCGGCAGGTAAACACATTCTAATGTCTGTCGAATATGTATCGTTAGAACCATGTTCCATATAATTTAAATGTTTACTAAATTCTTCCGCAAACATATTCACATCAAAATACTGTGGATGCTGCCATTGTTTATGAACAAACGGCATTGCTAACATATCAGAACCCTCATTATCAGCTCTTATCAATTCTATAGCATTTTGAATAACAGCATAACTTTTTTTAAGTTGAGATACAGCCTGTGCCTTTTGATAATTCTGAATTAAAGCAGGCAAAGTCATAGCTGCAACTACCCCTATTATACCGAGAGTGATTAAAACCTCAGCGAGAGTAAATGCGGCACGACGAGGCTTTGCAGACTGAGCTACGTGCGTAACACCTGCAATCCAGCCGTTTTTTCGACTGTTGATACTAAAGATTTAACACTATCTGAAAGGTCTGACCCCTCACCCGAAAATCTGACTTTCGCTTTGCTAAAGTTGATTTTCTGCCCTCTCCCGACGGTAGAGGGAAAATTTCCTATTCCAAAGTAGCTGAACTTCTCAGCTATAAAATCCTGTAAACCCTTACTACGAGAGGATTTGCCCCCCCCCCCTGTGCTTAATTCCAATCATGATAACATCCTCCGAGGTTTTCTATATTATCATTATAACATTTTTTAGGATTATTTCAATCCTTAAATTAAAATTATTTATCACGACAAATCTTTGCATCAAACGAGCGAAACTTCTATAAAGACAGGCTTGCCTGCCATCTCTCCTTGGTGAGAGATAGTTAAAATATCTCGTCAAACAAGCAGAATTTTCAAAGCCGCCAAAGTTCCTTTTTATTATATCTTACTATTTTATAATAGTTTGTTCTCTGTCAGGACCTACACTGACAATTGAAATAGGAACACCAAGCAATTCTTCTAATCTTGCAAGATATTTTTTACAATTTTCAGGTAATTCATTATAATTTTTAATGCCGGTAATATTAGACTTCCAACCCTGATGAGATTCATATACCGGCTCTAAGTATTTGTGCATGTAAACATCGGTAGGATAAGAGTTATAAATCTTACCGTTACGGGTATCTTTATATGCTGTACAAACCTTTATTTCGTCAAATTGGTCAAATACATCAACTTTTGTAAGTGCAATAGTAGTTAACCCACCCACAAGCACGGCATAACGCATAGTAACAGCATCAAACCAACCGCAACGGCGTGGTCTGCCCGTAGTCACACCATACTCATATCCGATTTCACGAATTTTATTACCGATTTCATCGTTCAACTCTGTAACAAAAGGACCTTCCCCGACACGAGTAACGTAAGCCTTTGCCACACCTACAACTTCATCAATAATTTTAGGGCCATACCCGCTGCCTGTTGCAGCACCGCCGCCTATAGGATTAGAACTTGTTACGAACGGATATGTACCATAATCAACATCAAGCATTACGCCTTGAGCACCTTCAAAAAGAATAGTCTTGTCTTTTGATTTTTCCAACAAATCTTGCCACTCAAAACATACATAAGGTTCGAAAATTTTTGCATATTTTTCACATAACTCCAAAACCTGCTCTTTTGAATATGGTTTCAAACCATAAACCTGTTCTAAAGTTTTATTTTTAATAGGAAGTATAACATCTAATTTCTCAGACAAAGTTTCTTTTGAATATAAATCCTGAATTTTTAAGCCAATACGAGCGTATTTATCTGTATAAGTAGGTCCGATACCTTTTTTGGTTGTACCAATCTTACCTTTTGTAGCAGTACTTTCAACAAAACCGTCAACCTCGGTGTGATAAGGCATTGTAATAGAAGCAAGAGGACTTACCTTTAGTCTTGAAACATCAATACCGTCTTTAATTAATCCGTTAACTTCTTCTTCAAAATATTCAGGTAATATTACCGTTCCGGCACCGATAAAGCAATCCTTGTTGCCGTATAAAATTCCTGAAGGAATAAGATGAAATTTAAAAGTCTTGTTGTCAACAACAACAGTATGACCTGCATTACATCCGCCTTGATATCTGATAATTAAATCAGCATCCTGAGCAAGTAAATCAGTTATCTTAGCTTTCCCTTCGTCTCCCCATTGAGCACCAACAACTACTTTATTCATAAATACACTTCCCTTCATGTTTTCGGCTTCTTACGAATATATTTTAGCATAAACAAAGAGGCTGATTAATAACCAGCCTCAAAATTGTGAGTAAATGTATATTTATAAGCTGTTAGGCAAAATATCCTAACATATTTTCTGAGATTCTTGCCTGTTGTTCAGGAGTAACATATTTTGCAATTAATGCCTGATCTGCTGCTGTTAATCCTAATTCACCAACATCGGTCTTCTTACTGCTTAAACCGAAGAAAGCTTGTCCATATACACCTAATGCTTCTGCACTGTGAGCCTCAGTCTGTTTTGGCTCATATACTAATTGTTTAAGTTCCTTTTCCTGTTCCTTTGCAATTTGAGCGTCAGCTGCTGCTTTTCTTTGCTGACCTAATTGATAACGACTGTAATCATTATCTCTGTTGAAATTTCCAAAATCGTAATTTGACATCTTTTAATCTCCTTATCATTTACTCACATGATATTTATCGGAAACGGAACATTATTTCTTTAATGATTTAATTATTTTAATCAAATTTTTGTTACAAAACTTCACATATAAATTACTATTATACACACAGACACATTTTTGAGAAGGCAAAATCAATACACATAAACAGACTGTTAATTTTTTCACCCAAAGAAAATCCGCTACTCTACACAAAGAACCCCGTAAGGATGATTGAACTTGTGGCCGTAGAGCTCGAACCCATTATGGAAACCAATGCCCCATGCGTACTCTGTACTGAACTCTGAGGAAGACCAGACCCAGCCTGATTGCGGTAAGGTTGGATTGCTTGCTTTTTGGTTATAGAGGCTCTTTAATGTTCCTCTATCAGGTAAGGTCATGCCCATACTCTCACATTTTGCTTTGGCATCATTCCATGGCAGACTTTGTCCTGTAACAATAACACAACCTATGCCTGAAATTTCTATACCCGCACAACCTTTGGTAAATTTTGCAGCTGCTAGGTTTCGTATGTCGTGGTATTGGTTATTTGAGGTTTCTGCGTTCAGTAACATTCTCGATTAATGCAGGTAACGTTATTGCCGCTACTACACCGATTATACCGAGGGTGATTCTGCGGATTTGCGGACGGATGAAACGAAGTGTAATCCGGATAGCGAGAATACCGAGTTTACTGTGCCGTTTAAGGCACATAAACGAGGCTGTTCGAGCGGTGGAGCAAATCCAAGACTGGTTCAGCATCTATTAAGGCAGGCTAGCCTGCTTTTTGAGTTTTTGCAACCCTATGTGCTAGTTCAATACATATTAGACTAAGCACATTTTTCTTATATCCCTATACACTCTACCCAATTTCTGTCTTTGTAGATATAAATTTCAGAAAAACATTCTACAACGCAAACAAAAGGCTGACATCTGTCAGCCTAAAACTTGTGAGTAAATTTATTTTCAGAATTTCCTATGCAAAGTAACTTAGCATATCATCAGAAATTCTCGCCTGCTGTTCTGCGGTAACAAATCTTCCGACTACTGCCTGATCGTTTTGAGAAAGAGCTAATGCACTTAAATCAGGCTTTTTAGCTAATCCCGACAATGCAAATCCGTATGACCCGAGTGCATCTAAACTTTTAGCCTCCGTTTGCTTTGCCTCTTTAAAATTAATATCAATCTTTTGCTGAGTTTTACCAACCTGAGAATCAGCTACCGTTTTCTTTTGCTGTCCCAGTTGGAAACGACTGTAATCATTGTCCCTGTTAAAGTTTCCGTAATCAAATGTTGGCATTTTTAATCTCCTTATAATTTACTCACAAATGCTATACGCATATTGTTTATCTTATGGTTCTTTATACTCTAAACTTTTTCCTATATTATCTATCTCTTGTACTAATATAAAGTATTTTAATATTTAAAAATTGCGTAAAGAGTATATAATTGTTACATAATTGTTACAATTATTAATAATCAGATTGTATAACCCAACATAACAAATATAAGAGTGCTTAATTTATATACTGTTTTTTCATAGCAACATATACAGCATTAGCCCTGTTACTTGCATCTAACTTTCTATAAGCAGAAGTAAGGTGAGCTTTTACAGTATGACGACTTATATACAAAGTATTTGCAATCTCCACATTATCCATACCTTCAGCAACTAATTGTAATATTTTAATTTCAATCGGTGATAATCCACTTTTGTTATACACAATATTAACCTCACTAAAAAATTAACTCATATAACTTATTATAACTGATTATGAACAATATGCCATAAAAAGATTAATTATTTTTCCTTACTTTACAAAATGTTACAATTAATTCATTAAAAATATGTTTGTACAGACATTTTGCACGGCAAACCGGTTAAAAACGAGGCTAAAGAACATCAAAAATTTGCTTATATTTACTAAATTTGAAAAACATGTTATGTCTTGAGTCTGGTATAAGTTTTAATCTTTCCCCATAAAATTCTTTTTGAGCTGAAACGTTAAATATTAAATCGTCTTCACCAATTATTGCTGCATCATAAATATCTTTAATTTTATGTTTATTTAGCTTATAAATCTTTTTTAAGCTTTCAAATTCAGTTCTACAGCTTTCTAATGTTCTTTTTGCAGGGTGAAAATTTTTCAATTCTTCATCTGTTTTTACCAAATAATTTCGAGCAAAATCTTCTGCATTCTCTTCAGTTATATTGCATAATACATTCTGAATTTTATTGGAAAGTCCAAACTTTTCATCAAATAAATATGGATTACCGTTTATGGCAATTTTTTTATTTATTTCAAAATCAAAATTCATGACTGATGCAACAAAAACACCTGCAGAATAAGCCAATAAATCAAATTTGTGATACTTAGAAAAATCAAAATCCAAATTTAAATCAGAATAATCATATAAAATTAAAACATCAGAATTTGATTTTATATGTTCAAATTCAAACTCATCACAACCCCAACCCGTAAAAAAGATTATAAGATTATCAGAATTTCTGCTTACCAAATACTTCTGCATTATAATTTCATCCTAACCTATTCAACGTCAAAATTAAAGTATGTATCAGGATACGGTTCATCTTTTAATGTAAAATGCCACCATTCTGAATCAATACCCTTAAAACCTGCTTTTATCATAGCATCATGCAATATTTTTCTGTTTTTCTTTTGTTGTCTTGTAAGTTTTTTGTAATCAGGATGCGATATTTCACTAAATAAATCAAAAGTACCACCCATGTCAACAAAAGAACCGTCTTTTTTTATCAGTGTTAAATCGACAGTTGAACCTCTTGTATGTCCTGATTTTTCCATTATATACTGACCTTCAAGCAAATTTGATTTTTTCAAATCCGGATAAAAAGTTTTGTCCCCCGGATCATTTGGATTGTTAATCCATTCAACAAAATTATCAACTGCTTTTTGAGGTCTGTATGTGTCCCAAATAAGTAATCTGTATCCCTGATTTCTTAAATCATCAGCAGCAACAGAAAGAGCCTGCAAAGCTTCTTTCGTCATATATGCAACAGGTGCCTTATAACCCCTTATTTTGTTACCTGTAAAATTATTTGACGAATAATATCTTATATCATAAGCTGCATCATCAATAACAGTATAAACAGGTGCAAAATCACTCTTATCACAAGATATTTGTGATGCAACAGTAATCTGCACAAAACTAAATAATATGAATACCGTCAAAAAAATATTCTTAAATGTTTTAAATTCAACCATAAATCTTAATTTCACCTATAATTACTAAAGTATTACAATAAAATTTTATAAAATATATTTGAGTTTGTAAAGTAAAAATTTAAACAAAAAAGAGAATCAGACTTTTGTCTTGATTCTCTTTTTTCTAAATTAGGTGCTGGCATCGGGTTATCTTCCCAGGCGGTGGCCCGCCAAGTATTTTCAC
>CACYTP010000004.1 GCA_902777385.1 uncultured bacterium | reverse complement strand
AGCAATTTGATAATAATCGGAGATTTACAGCTTGAGCAGGAATCCGTAGCCCAGATAGTAGCGTTGCTTGCAGGACATATCCGAGCAGGCAGATTTAAAACAGGCGGCGGTACAAAGCCTGCCCCTGAAACCGTACAACCTCACCATAAACCTACAGTTCCGGTTGATAGGCTTGTTGATTCAAATAAAACATTTTTTAACGATTTTCTGAAAACAGGAAAGGCTTATGAATTAGCACAAGGTTCTGACGGAACATATATACTCAGATTTAAACAGGATGCTTTTGGAGTAAGTAACAAATATACTTATTGTATATTGGATAAGGACAAAAATCTTGTCAAAATGTTTGACGGAATTACGCCGAATGAGGCAAAAAATTTAATTCCCGAATATAGAACTCTGGATTTTAAAAAGCATGCACAACGTCCTGCACAAGCTAATTTCAGTATAGATTTTGGTATATTGGAAACTCTGCTGCATAAAATCACTTCTCAGATAAAATGTAAAAATCTAATGGCAAAAGTTGGAGAAAATCATCAGCAGCTTGATGAACTGTTATCTTTCTATGGAGTAAAAAATGAAGATTTGCAAATATTGGATGAAGTAAAGCTAAATAAACTTGTAGAAAACTTGGAAATATTTGAAGCTGCAATGAAAGATTTGCCTGATGAGCAGCGTGCGGCTTTGGGTAAATTATTTAGCGATAATCCTAATATTACAAAAGACCTTGCAACTATGGATGCCTCTGACATTGCCAAGAAAATTGGAGTTGAAAAATTAAGTTTTGGCGGAAAATTTTTAGAAAATCTTAAAAATGATAGGGGCAATTTAAAGGAAGAAGATATTGGTGATGATTTAGGAGTAACTCAGAAAAAACGTGACGAAATTTTGGCGGAATATAAAGACACTATTGAAGCTTGTAGTGACGGTTCCCCTGAATTTGAAAATATGCTGAATAAATTTGCCGATTACATAAATTGGCAAAAAAGTATTTGGAATGATAATACAATTAATATTGAAGGAATACTTTGGAATTTGTATATGAATATTGGCGAAAAGTCTTATGCAGGTGATATCTACAGTTGTATATCAAACCTGCTTAGTAATAAGGTATCGGCAAATAATATAGATTTATTTGTAGATATGCTTTGCAAAGGAGAAATATCTGAAGATGCCATTAAAAATTTAAGCAAACTTGATTCAGTATTACCTAAATATGTAAATAAAACAGATTTTGATAAAAATACTACAAAAATTATGGCATATACTCCTAGCAGCCAGATGTTGATAAACCAATTAGAAGTATTTGCTAAATTAAAACCTGAATATCAACAGTTTTGTATTCAGTATCCTGAATTCTGGCAGCAATATTCCGTTTTTGGTATAATTTTGCCTGATGTAGATATGCGTTTGTTGATGAAAAATTTTCTGGATATGCGAAAATTACCTGATCATGTTTTGTCCGCTATAAATTTGTATAAAAGTTCTGAAGGTTTAGAAAAAATGATAAAATCTTCTACCTTATCAGATTATTTAGGAACACAATCCTTGAGTGAACCTCATACTGTATATAGAGGTTCCGGTTTTAGCTATGTTAATAGTGTCAAGATTGGAGATGAATCGTTAGGAGAGTTATTAAGGAACTGTAAATCTCAAGAGGATTTCGATAATCTTGTAAAAAAACTTTTAACCAGAGAACCTATACATCAACCTGATTTTATGTCGACTTCACTTGATCCAAAGATTGCTGACAGCTTTGCCAAAAATATAAAATGGGAATTAACTTTACCAAAAGGTACACAGGCAGCTTGTATTGACATGTGCTCCGATTCTTTAACATACGAAGCAGAAGTTCTTGTTCAGAGAAACTCAAAGTTGTTAATATCTCATATTGAAAGATTGCCGGATGGGCGTTATCTTATAAAAGCAACCGTGGTACAATAACAAAAGAAAGGATAATATATATGTGTGCAAAGAAAATCGAAATAATAGACCCAAACAGGTATAAAAACATGGTAAAATCAAAGCTTCATTCGATTGAAGAAAAAAAATATTACAAGGTGCAAAAACTAAAAGAGGAACCTGTTGACGAAACTCTTAAACAGTTATTAGACGAAAATAATGTTGAAGGTGCTATCCAGTATAAGCAAGATTTACTGTTAAAAGGCAAAATGAATATTAACAATAAGCCTAAAAAATAGTTAAATTCTTTTATATTGAACTAATATAATCTGTTATAGATTTTATATTATTATCTTTTGAAATAATCATATATGATATTTCCCGACAAGTATTGCTGATATTTTTCTTTGCAAGTACCTTTTCATATAATGTCCACAAAATATCTTCAAGTGAGTATTTTTCATCTGCAAAGCACCCTCTTCTGTTTTCATTTTGAATGAGCGTTTCATAATTATCAAACAAAGTATTTACAAATTTATTAAAGTCTTTTTTGTTTTTTAATTCCTTATCAATTAGTTCTATAGGGATAAGAGTTTTCTCTATAATATTTTCGGGAATTTCTTTTAGAATAAGAAATTTATTATAATTTTGAATGTTACCTGAACTGATTTTTTTGTAAATATTATCAAGAATTTGGTATTTCTTTTTGTTCGCCTTATTTTCTTCGGAATTTAACATCCTATCAAGATTATATCTTTCTCGGTATGAGCTTTCTATCGGGTATCTGCTTCTTTTACCTGCTATATTGTTGTGCTGCACAAATAAATCTTTGCTTAAAAGTTTTAATTCATTGCAGTTTTTTAGTTGTTTGAGTGCTTTTGCCGATATTCCGGATATACCGTTGTAAGCACCGACAATATTTCCTGTGATTGCCGCAACTGTATCACTATCACCATTTATATTAGATGACATTTCAACTGATTTAGAAAAAATCATTTTATTTTTAAGTGCGGAGTATATTGATAATGACAACGCTTCACTGCCAATGTAACCTCTTCCAAGGGCTTCTATTGCAGAATACGAATCAGTATTGCTATTTGCCAATTTTACAGATTGTTCCAGTTTCTTTATTATTTCTTCGCTATTGTCAAATTTTCTGAGAAGTCGGATAGCTTTTTGTACGGCTTCTTCAAGGCTTTTGCCTTGTATAATATGTGAAATAATGGCAGAAAACGCCCCTGCCGATAAATAAGCATCCGGATTACTATGTGTTAATGCAGTGCAAGCAACAGCAGTTTTAAATGCTACACTCGGTTTGCTGTAATAAAGCAAACCTATCGGTGCTGATCGCATTACTCCGCCGTTTCCTTTACTGTCATTTATTTTTTGTTTTATTGTCCCCGGCTGGTTATTTAATATAGAATTTACACATGTATTTCCCGGACTTTTTACCTGATAAAGTTCTTTTATTTTTCCTATCCAACCCTTATCCGTTATGGAAACTTCCATTTGAGTATTCAACCAGTTGCGATATGATTCAAATACATCCATAAAATCTATTTTGTATTTTGATTTGTTTTTAATCGAAGATTTAATTAATCCGTCAGCGGTAAAAAATGACATTTGAGTATCATCTGTGAATTCAAGAGGTGATTTTGATTTAATAAAACTATCCAACGTAATTCCTTTTGGACCGTATTTCCTGCATATTTCAGATAATTTAAGAAATTCTACAGGGGCACCTAAAGCATCCCCTATTGCACCTCCAAGTATACACCCTTCATAATGTGCCAAATCATGCTTAGGTTTTAGTTTTATTCCTTGGAAAGATATCTGATTGTACAGTGATACAGGGTTATTATTTAAGTTTAATTCTCTGTTACCTGAACATTTGCTTAATTGGTGTTGTTTTAGGTATTCTGAATTATTTGGTATTGTGTTAGATATGTATTTTCTGTAGATATTTGTAATCATTATTTACCTGCTTATACTTTGGTAAAAGTGATAAATAAAAAAAATTGCCAATCTAATCAAATTATATAAACTTTTGTTAAATTAACAAAAGGGCAGTGTTTTAATGAACTGTAACCCTAAAACTAGACAAAGTAAAAAGTCGGTTTTAAAATTTTACAGTTCAACACTGCCCTTATTTGTTAATGACGAAGGGTATCCTGGCATGTCGGGATTTGATAGATATAGGCTCTCTGGCATGATGTGCATTTAACAGGAGCTGCAACAGGCTCTGCCATTGCACATTTGTCGCATTTACATTTCTCTCGTTTACAAGGTTCACAGTTTTTAAATCCGGTAAACGGATTAAGACTGAATTTTGTCTGATTACAACCTATGCCAAAGTAAGGGAGAGGATTTAAATAGCTGATATCCCAAGCCATTGCACTGTTTACGGGAATTGTAAGAAATACTCCTACTCCCAGTAACATTAAAAACTTTTTCATACTTAATTCTCCTTATAAAACTTAACGACCTTTCCAGAATAATTTTAAAATTTTCCTGTTTACTTATCATCCCCCGATAAGTTATCGGTATCCTCATTTCTAACTAATCCGTATGATTAATGTTTTCATGATAATATGTAAGTCAGAAGAAAATATAAAGTAAGGATTTTAATTATGCCGAAAGTATACATAGAAACAATGGGATGCCAAATGAATAAGTCAGATACCGAGAGAATGCTTGGTATGCTTGAACATTTTGACTATACAGAAACAAAAGAACCAAAAGAAGCGGATTTATTGATGGTGAACACATGTTCAATCCGTCAATTAAGTGAAGATAAAGCTTTTAGCCTACTTGGTCTGTGGGGAAAGTGGAAAAAAGAATCCAGACCTCATATTAAAATAGGTATTTGCGGCTGTGTTGCCCAGCAAAAGGCTGAAGAAGTCTTTAAGCGTGCCAATTACGTTGATTTTGTTTTGGGTACTCATAAAATTTATTCCCTGCCGGAAATTATTAAAAAGATAAATAACGGTGAAAAGGTTTGCGAGTGTACCGAAACACACAAAACAGAAGATGAAAAAGCAAGAGAATATACGATAGACAGAGTAAAAGCGGTTAATGCTTGGATTCCGATTACAGAAGGGTGTAATAATTTCTGTACTTACTGTATTGTTCCTTATACCAGAGGCAGAGAGCGTTCAAGACAACCGGAAATTATTATAAAAGAAGCAAAAGATGCTTTAAATGCAGGTTTTAAAGAAATTACACTTCTCGGTCAAAATGTTGACAGCTACGGTAAAGATTTTGCTGATAAGAATTACAGACTTGCTGATTTATTAAAAGAATTAAATGCGGTTGAAGGAAAATTCAGAATACGTTTTGTAACATCATATCCGACTGATATTACCGATGAACTTATACAAACTGCAAAAGAACTGGATAAAGTATGTGAATATTTCCATATCCCGATGCAATCAGGTAATTCGGAAGTTTTGAAGAAGATGAACAGAAGATATGACAGGGAAACTTACGGAAAAATTGTTGCCAAAATCCGTTCTATCGTGCCTGATGTTACAATTACGAGTGATTTTATTGCTGGCTTCCCCGGAGAAACTGAAGAGCAGTTTGCTGATACCCTCAGTGCGATTGATGAATTTGAATTGGATTATTCAAATACTGCGGCGTATTCTCCAAGGGAAAAGACTGTTGCCGCAAAATGGGTTGATAAGTTTATTCCGGAGGATGAAAAGACGGAACGTCTTGCTCGTCTTAATGATAAAGTGAAAGAAAATTGTTTGAAATCCAACAAAAAATACATAGGACGAGAAATGGAAGTTCTGATTGAAGGTTTTGAAAACCACAAAGGTAAAAATATTATTACAGGCAGAACGAGAAATAACAAACTTGTACATATACCGTCAGATAAAGACATGACAGGGAAATTTCTGAATGTGAAAATTACAGACTGTAAAACTTGGTACCTGAATGGTGAAATTCTTGAATAATCAATAAAAAACCCCTTAATAGGGGTTTGAAAATTTTTTTAGGAAGGTTAGGAATAGGAATTTTTCTCTCTCTTGTTTTAAACGGATTTAATACTCTCTCTCGTGTTTGTTTAATGTTATCAACTCTCTTGTATATATAAAGTATATACTAATTGTTTAAATTCACAATTTAGGGATTTTGTTACAAAATTTAATAAATTCGCTATAAGGCAATTATATAAGCTTTATGAATGTTTATATTAAAATCGGAAAATTATTCCTACAATTTGTGTAAATTACTTTACAAATATTTTTTTCTGGTCTATACTACAGAAAGATAAAAGTTAAATTACTAGAGTAGTTAGTAAAAAAAAGAGGTAGTAAAAAGATGAGAAAACTTTTAGTTGGTTTATTTGCAGCAGGTGTAGTTGCTATGAGCACTACTGTTCCTACTTTTGCTGCAAACATTTCTGATGTTACCAAATCTTATTGGGCTGCAACAGAAATTAACAGCGTTGTAGACAGCAACGTAATGACCTTAACCGGCGGTAAATTCAATCCGGAAGGTACAGTATCAAGAGTTGAATTTGTTCAAGCTTTGTTAAAAGTATTAACTAACGATAATCTTGATGTTAAAATCGGTAACAAATTCAGTGATATCAGTGCATCTGATTCTTTCTACAAAGATGTATTGAGATCTGAACAATTAGGTTTGGTATATGGATATCCTGACGGAACATTCAAACCCGGTAAATTGATGTCAAGAGCTGAAACTCAGTCAGTTGTCAGCCACATCACAAAAGATATGAACGCTGATGCTTCATTATTGAAAAACTTTGTAGATGCTAATACAGTTCCGGCATGGGCTAAAAAAGCTTACGCAAAAACTTTGAACTATGGTATCTATGTAAATTATCCTAACCCTTCAGAATTGAGACCAAACGATGTATTGTCAAGAGCTGAAGCTGCTGTAATTCTTTACAGATTAAGACAAAAAGCCGGTTTGATTAAATCACAGTATGTTGGTTCTGATTTAAAAGAACAAATTTTGGGTTATGAACACTTAGAAGCTGTTAAAAAAGCTCCAAGTGATGAAGTTGTTATTACAAACAAGAGAAATATCATCAAAGAAGGTAACGCTATGTTAGTTGCATTTGATGAAAAATTCAGATCTGAAGCTTCTAACGAAGGTGATGCTTTAACTTTCGTTGCTAAAGAAGATATTGCTACAACTGAAGGTACAACATTGTTCCCAGCAGGTACAAAATTCTATGGTAACGTAATCAGCATTACAGATCCAAAATGGTTCAACAAGAACGCAAGAGTTTATGCTCAAATTACAAAAGCAGTTCTTCCTAACGGCAAAGTAGTTTCTATGAATGCAAAACCATTCTACAAGAACTATGAATTAAAAGAAGGTCCTTGGATGACAGCCGGTAAATTGGCATTATGCACAGTTACAGGTGGTGCAGTTGGTACAGGTGCCGGTGTAGGTTTGGCATTCATTCCTAGCCCTCACAGAATTGGTACCGGTGTTGCAATCGGTGCTCCTGTAGGTGCTGCTGTTGGTTTAGCTACCGGTTTAATCACAAAAGGTTTGAACTATCATGCTAAACAAGGCGAAGAAATCAAAGTTATTTTACTTGACGATGCAAGCATCGCTAAGTAATAATCATAGATTTTAATTGCTATGACTGTGTGCGGGTGAAAATTTCACCCGCTTTTTTTATGGATTTTCGGTAGAGTGGAACGACTGTAAGGAGTGAAACTCGTAACATTCATAGCTACGCAATTGACGGCTAATTTGCCTAAGCAAATTTTAGTCAATGTAGTAGCTTGAACAGCCGAATAATTTCCTACCCACCGAGCAGAGGTATGAGTCGGAGTGAAACGACGACGAAAGTCGAACAATTAAAAACGGAAACGTTGAGTTTTCGTTTTAATAGAGAGCGGTACCGTTTAATGCGAGGTGGGTGTTTGGGAGCAGAGGTATGAGTCTGAGTAAAATCGATATGAGGTGAAATTAAGGATTTACAATTTGACTTTTTGCTTTGCGGAATGTATTATAGAGTAGTTATAGTACTAGATTTGAGGATTATGGAGATGGGATTAAAACAAAAAAATATATTATCTCTTTTGTATGATAAAACTAATGATTACAAAGATAGAGTTGCCCTTGGAACAAAAACACCGTTAGGTTGGAAAGAGTTTACATATAGTGGTGTTGGTAAATTATCAAGGAGGCTTGCCTCATATTTGATAGATAATTTAGAAGTTAAAAAAGGTGATAGTCTGGCAATTTTGTCGGAATCGAAGCCTGAATTCGGTGCTTGTTTGTTTGCTGCAGCATTGGCAGGTATGACAGTAGTTCCATTGGATATAAAACTTACTAAATATGAATTAACATCAATTTTAAGTGATTGTGAACCGACAGTTATTTTGGTTTCACAGCATTATTTGGATACTGCAAAAGAGCTGCAAAAGAGTATCACATCTATAAAACATATTCTTGTAATGGATGAACCATCTTATAATCAAGAATACCAGAGTATACACACTTTACCGAGTAATCCTGATGCAAAGTGGAGAATAAGAAGTTCTAAATCTACCGCTTTAATTATTTATACATCAGGTACAACAGGTTCTCCTAAAGGTGTTGAGATTACTTATAATAATATCTTTTCGCAGCTGGAAGATTTAAAAATTGTAATGGATCATATTATTCCATCGAAGCATTGCAGAATGCTGTCAATTTTACCAATGAATCATTTGTTTGAATTGACGGTAGGTTTTTCGACATTTTTGAATTTGGGGTATTCTGTATATTATGCCTTGAGCCTAAAGCCAAAAGATATTCTTTCCATTATGAGAGAAAAGCAGATAAACTTTATGATTGTAGTGCCTGCATTTTTGAAACTTTTGAAAACATCTATAGAATCAGAAATGAATGGAGCTTCGGGATTAGAAAAGGCATTGTTTGATATAAAATATAATTTGGCTCGATTTGTTCCGTTTATGTGTGTAAGACGTTTAATGTTCAGAGGTATCCACAAGAAATTCGGCAGACACTTTAAAGCTTGTCTGTCCGGTGGCGCTCCGTTGGATATTCATGTCGGAAAATGGTTTAGCAGACTTGGTATAAAGGTATATCAAGGGTATGGTTTATCAGAATGCAGTCCGGTTGTTTCAATGAATTATGATAAGCGTCACGAGTTAGCATCTGTAGGACGTGCATTGAAGAGTTTACAGGCTAAAATAGATCCGGAAACAGGAGAACTTATGGTAAAAGGCCCTGCTGTGATGAAGGGTTATCATAATCAACCTGAATTGACAGCGGAAGCTATTACGGAAGACGGCTGGTTACATACAGGAGATATAGCAAAAATAGACAAAGACGGACATATTTTTATTACAGGCAGAATTAAGAATATGATTGTATTATCAGGCGGTAAAAAAGTATTTCCTGAAGAAGTTGAGGCTGTACTTGAAAAAAGCTCATATTTTAAAGAAGTATGCGTCTTTGGGCATGTAAGAACATTCGGCAGTAAAGATGGTACAGAAGAAGTTACTGCGGTTGTTGTTCCTACAGAAGAGATTATCAACCAGTATAATGACGAAGAGATAGACAAATTGGTTAAAGGAGAAGTGAAACAGCTCGCAATGAAGTTGACTCCGTATAAAAGACCTGTTAACGTAATTGTTAGTAAAGATGCACTACCAAGAACAGCAACCAACAAGGTTAAAAGAAAAGAAGTTAAAAAGCTTGTTACGGTGTAAATTTTGAAAAGCCTCGATAATGAGGCTTTTTTAATTAATATTTTGTTAAAATAAGGCAAAAAATTTTATGTGTTTGTTTTGTATATACTGTAGTGTAAAATAGAAGGTTAATATATATGTCTATAGAAAGAGTAGGATTTACAGATCCGGCAAAAATTATAATTCCGGAGAATAAAGAATCAACTAATCAAAAGCAAGAGGTTCCTGCTGTAGATGATAGTGAATTGAATAGTGTTGCTCCAAAAAGTCACAAAATAAGGAATTGGAGCATTGGATTAGGTGCTGCTGCGACTTTGATAGCGTTGGGTGTGGCTGTAAAAAAAGGACATATCGTGCGTTCTGCTAAATCTGTTGCTGGTAATGCAGATGTTTTAAAGTACAAATTTCATCCTGACATAAAACTTGATTACGATATGCCAAAATTGGATAAAAGCTTATACAAAATAGATATTCCGGATATTTCAAAATATACTGATATTAGAGATGTAAGTGCTGTTAATGAAATGAATAAATTAGAAGATAGATTTATTAAGCAGCTAAAGCTTGATAACGGTGAAACGAAAGTATTAATGCTTGACAAGGATAAGAAATATTCTGGCTATGTAGTACTCGATAAAGCAGATAATGTTAAGTATATAGGAACAGTTGGAGAAGATGGCACTTTGACCTCTCTTGGCACAGAAGATAATAGTTTTTGCGTTACTTTCGGTCAAGCGAAACTTACAAAGGTAATTAAAAATATTTTAAAATCTCATGATGATGGTATTTTGTATTACGATAGTTACGGTACACTAAAATATTTCGTAAAAGATATTGAAGGTATAGAAACCTCAGTTTCTTTTTCAAAAAATGGTGCAGGCGAATTATATCCGCAATTTTTGATATATAAAGATAGTTCTGTTAATAAAGAGATTAAAGATTTCTCATTCGCAGAAGACGGAAAAACTTTATTGTTGGCACATAGATATGATGAGAACGGAAAAGTTGTTGACTGCATAAATAATGTCGAATAGCTGAATGTAAAATTATATTCAAAATTAAAGAAAATCCCGATTATATGCAATTATATAATCGGGATTTTCATAATTTAAAAGTAAAAATTAGAAGTTCAAACCTGCTTCACGAGCTGCATCAGCTAATGCTGCAACACGACCGTGGTACAAGAAACCGCCTCTGTCAAATACAACATCATTAATGCCTGCTTTTAAAGCTTTCTTAGCAACAGCTTCGCCAACAACTTTCGCAGAATCAATGTTGCCGCCGTGAGCTAAGTTTTCTTTAAGATCTTTGTCAATTGATGATGCAGAAACTAATGTTACTTTATTAACATCATCAATAATCTGAGCATAAATGTGTTTAGTACTTCTGTAAACTGCCAATCTAGGGCATTCAGGAGTTCCTGAAATTTTTACTCTGATAGACTGGTGTCTTTTTTGAACTTGTGGTTTTCTAACTTTTTGTTTAATCATTTTTCTTTTTCCTTTCATACCCAAACCTTCTTGATTGCCTGTTCAAGGGTTTATATGGGCTTGTTACACATTTAGATTGTTGTTGCAACAATCATGGCATAATTTACAATAAATATACACGAACTAAATTCGGCTTATTTATTACTTCTTACCTGCTTTACCGGCTTTACGTCTTACATATTCACCTTCGTAGCGAACACCCTTTCCTTTATAAACTTCAGGAGGACGTTTACCTCTGATGAATGCAGCGACATCGCCAACAGTTTGTTTGTTTGTACCTTTAACGCTGATTTTAGTGTTTGCTTCAACTGTAATAGTGATACCTGCAGGAGGTTCAACAATTACAGGGTGAGAATAACCTAACGCCAAGTTAAGGTTTTTGCCTTCCATATTAGCACGGTAACCTACACCTTGAATTTCAAGTTTCTTTTCGAAACCTTCTTTAACACCGTGTACAGCATTAGCAACCAATGTTCTTGACAAGCCGTACAATGCGTCAGCTTCTCTTGAATCACTGTTTTTTGTTAAAATCACTTGATTGTTTTCGATTTTAACAGCTATTTCAGGACGAACATTAACTGATTCTTCGCCTAAAGGACCTTTAGCCGTAACCAATTGTCCGTCAATTTTTACTTCGACTCCCTGAGGGATGTCAATAGGTTTCTTTCCTATTCTAGACATGTGTTTTCTCCTTTTAGTATATTATGCTTCACTGTCGAACCTTTCTACCAATTACGTTCAACGCAAGATTAATCCTATCACGGATATAATCTGTTGTAAACCTTATGTTATAAATCTTTAAGATATTTGTATAAAAATCTAAAATTTTTGTTTAATTAAAGATTGAAGTTTTAGAAAAATATGTTAAAATGATATTAGATAAGGATTTGGATGTTATGAAAAAGTCGTATAGTTTTCTTTTGGTTTTATTATTCCTGTTAGTTTTTGGTAATTGTGTTTTTGCACAGAGTTATCTTTGTTCTGAAGATGGTTATGCCGGAAATTTTAATCCTGTAACAGACAAACCTGATTTTCAAAGATGTGACAGGCTGAAAGGATATACCTTGTCCTACAATTCATGCATAGCTTCAGAAAAATCAAAAGAAAAGTGGTATAACTTAGGACTACATGCATACAACAACGGGAAATGCTATTTGCCGGAAACAAAGACTCTCACATACGGTACGGCTGTGTGTACTGCGGAATATATTGCAAAAGACGGTTTGAGTTCATTGAGTGTTAAATCAGAAAAGGGTAATGCTTCAGATATTGATGCTTGTATAAAAACTTTGAAAAAACAGTTAGGAGAAACTTATCCACAATTAAAATCCTCAAGATTCTAAACAGAAAGGAATTATTAATGTTAAAGTTTGCGTTGCGTTTATCAGTTTTTGTTTTAATTATTATGTCTTGTAATATAGCGGCATATTCGTTAGATGTCAAAGATACATATAACTGTCCGTCCATGTTTAATTATAATCCTATGGTGACACAGTTCCAATTTTGTCAGGATATGGCACCGTATGTTAAGACAGGTATGTTAAAACATGGCAAATGTGCCGAGTATTACGAAAGTATTTATGGACAGGCAAATTCCGAGTACAAAAACGGTCAGTGTGAAGTAAGCGGTAAAATGGTTGAGGGCCGTTTAAATTCGACTAAATGCTCTGTGGAATTTGTAACCTCGCCTTCGCCCAAAATCACAGGTTACGGCTCTTATGGACCTGAAGATGAAGATAATTTAGATGGACCAAAGTGCGTAGACAAGTTATATCGTGGTATAAAAGCCTTATACCCTGATATTAAGCCAATGAATTAGTATATTATTTGAAACAGCAATCCCAGTGTTCTTCATAATTATCATAAAATTCAGGAGGAAGTTCACGAACCTGATTGTATAGTGCTGCAATTTCTTCTTTTGAAAAATCCAATCGAGCCTGTTCTTCAGATGAATAACCTTCTTTTTCAATTTTGTACAGGCAGTACGGATTACATCTGCAATCTCCAAGATTTGTTGATGCTATTACGCAGCCGCCTTTGCAGATTGGTCCGTATATACATTCTTTACAGTATCCGGTTAACATAGAACAGTCGAAATGTCTGTTATATTCAAAAGCATTCGGATCATTCCAGATATCAACAAGAGAACGTTCTCTGACATTACCTTCTATAAATTTATCCATTTGTTGTGATAAACAACCTCGTAATGTTCCGTCACTTCCTATTCCCAGAACTTTTAAGCCTGCATGACATCCGTACCAGTTACCTTGTAACATTTTTGAAAAATCCGACATATAGCCGGTTGAATCACTGCCGGTTACATACAATCTGTCACAGTAATTTTGTTTTATATCCAAAATAAATTTAGCCATTTCCCAGTATTGAGCTTCGGTAAGCATTGTTTCGTGCGGCATTCTGCCAATAAAGTCGGCATACTGAATTTGCCATGAATCAACACCCAAAGCTAGTAATAAATCTCTGATTTTTGGTAACTGAGTGAAGTTTAATCTGTGTACGGTAGTAACTATGCCGACATGTACTCCGTTAGCCTGAAGTGCTTGTATTGCCGCTAAAAGCTGCATAAAACATCCTTTATGCCCTCTTATATAATCGTGCATCCATTCATCTGCTGAGTCCATACTCATTCCATATACGAGTGGATTTATTGCTTTTAATATTTGAATATTGTCATCATTTATTGCCAAACCGTTTGATATAAATGCTACATCCATTCCTTGAGCTTTTATAGCTGCAGCAATTGTAGAATAGTCCTTTCTAAGCAGAGGTTCTCCGCCTGATAAAGTTATGAGTTCTGTTCCCAGTGATTTTAAATCTGCAACAATATCCAGACATTCTGCAGTTGTGAGTTGTTCAGATTTTTCAACGGATATGCAGTCAGATCCGCAGTGCATACATTTTAAATTACATTTCCAAGTTATTTCCCAAACTACTCTTAAAGGTTTGTATCTCATATTAAATCTCCCTTTCCTTATCATATAGTACTGATTGTGATTTGTCATTTTGTAAAATTTTGTAAAAATTTTAGATTTTACTAAAAAATAATTGTAAAATGGGGTTTATATATAGTATATGCTGTAATAAAGAAAGAGGTTTTTGTTTATGAATAACAATGTAAATGCTATTAATTCATTCAAGACAAATTATGAAGCTACAAAGAATAATTTGATTAAAAACGGTAATAGTAATCCTACTACTGCTGATATTATCAATGCTATGAAGCAGAATTCTTCCGCTCAGGATTCTGTTCATTTTCAGGGTGGAGAACCTCAGACAAAATATATGCCGCCGATAAACGGTGGAAGTTTGCAATCTCAGTTGGAAAATGATTCTACTGTTCAAACGAAATATATGCCGCCAATATTTGGAAATGGACCACAGACAAAATATATGCCGCCTGTAAATGGTCAATAATAAAATTTAAAGCATACGATAAAGCCGGATTAGGAAAATCTTAATCCGGCTTTAATGTGATGTATAAAAATTTTATCTTGTTTTTAAATTATGTCCTTTGTATAATTTATCTATTGTACGAATATAAATAGAGGATTTAACAATGGATAAGAGAGTACTACTTTGTATTATGGATGGTTGGGGTATCAGTTCAAATCACCCTGAGTATGATGCAACCAAGCTTGCTCATGCTGAAAACGTAACAAGATTAGAAAAAGAATATCCGTCAATAACAATTCATGCAGACGGTGAATATGTAGGATTGCCTGCCGGTCAAATGGGAAACAGTGAAGTCGGTCATTTGAATTTGGGTGCAGGAAGAATAGTATATCAGGATTTATCAAGAATTAATAATGCCATAAAAGATGGTACTTTCTTTAAAAATGAGAGATTTTTGATGGCAGTAAACCATGCAAAAGAAAATAATTCTTCATTACACATTTTTGGTTTGGTTTCAACCGGCGGTGTTCATTCGTCATTAGAGCATTTATTGGCATTAATTAAGCTTGCTGCGGATGAAGGTTTATCAAAAGTGTATGTACACGCATTCTTGGATGGCAGAGATACTCCTCCGCAAAGTGCATGTACTTTCCTTGAACCTGTTGAGGCTGAATTAAAGAAATATAATTTACCGCCGGTTGCTACCGTAATTGGCAGATACTATATTATGGACAGAGATAACCGTTGGGACAGAGTTGAAAAGGGTTATAATGCTCTTCTGCTCGGAGAAGGTGAACATGCAGCTTCTGCTATAGAAGGGGTAAAAGCTTCTTATGCCAGAGGTGATAATGATGAGTTTGTATTACCAACAGTTGTTGGTGGTGAAGAAAGCAGAATTAAGGATAATGATTCCGTAATATTCATAAACTTCCGTCCGGACAGAGCTAGAGAAGTCTCAAAAGCTTTGAATTTCCAAGATTTCGATGGTTTTGCGAGAAAGAAAGTACTAAAGAATTTGTGCTATATTACAATGACAAAATACAATGAAGATTTTGAATTTCCTGTAGCTTTTCCAAAAGAACATCTTGTAAATATTTTGGGTGATGTTTTGGAGGCTAACGGTATTCACCAGTTCAGAACTGCTGAAACCGAAAAATATGCTCACGTTACATTCTTCTTTAACGGTGGTATTGATGAACCGCAGCCTCATGAAACCAGAGTCCTTGTTCCGTCTCCAAAAGTTGCAACCTATGATATGCAGCCTGAGATGAGTGCTCCGGAGGTATGTGAAAATGTATTAAAAGCCGTTAATAATCCTGAATACCAATTTGTGCTTGTAAATTTTGCAAATCCTGATATGGTTGGTCATACAGGAGTTATAGAAGCTGCAACAAAAGCTTGTAAAACTGTTGATGAGTGTGTCGGGAAAATTGCGGAAGAATGCAAGAAAAATGGGGTTACAATGCTTTTAACAGCAGATCACGGTAATGCCGAAGTTATGGTTAATTCTGAAACAGGCAAACCTCAAACAGCCCATACTACAAATAAAGTTCCTTTTGTTGTAATAAACGGGCCGCAAGATTTGCAGTTGAAGGATGACGGAGCTTTGTGTAATATTGCTCCTACAGTGCTTCAGTTGCTCGGTATTGCTCAACCAAAGGAAATGAATTGCGAATCATTGATTAAATAATCAGGAAAAGGGATATATAAAGAATGACAATTGGCACAAACTGGAATATAGATTTTTCAATAAAGAAAAATAATGTTGATGAACTGTTTTTTAACCTTTCAGAAAATCCTGAAGGGTTTAAGAACAAAGATTTTCGTTATACGTTAAGTTTAATTTATCAGACTATTGAGGATGAATTTAAAGATGTTTTTGTTTCTCCTCACAGTCCTGCAAGAAATACGGATTTCTTTTTGGTAAATGAAAACGGTAAATTGTCATTCTTTATCACTCCGACAAATAATTTTGAGTATTATTTGAAATCAAAGGGTTCTTTGTTCAGATTTCGTTCACAGGTTTTGGATGAATATGTCGGATATTTTATGAATTTGGATTTGGTAATGGATTATTTCGGCAGTTTTGGTGAAATTATCGATATGGAATCTGTTACTCCTACCTTTATATATATGAATAATCTTGCACATTTTGTAATGAAATTAATTGAAAAATTATATTTTATTCCTGTTGTGAGAGAAAAGAATTCTATGTTCAAAATTGTGTACGAGCCGATAATTCCTAATCAGCAGGTCGCCAGAATTATAAATCAGTTTGAGGAAAATATCCCTGAAAACTTATTTATTAAGGGCGAAAAACCAAAGAATTTCGTAAATGAGTTTGTTCATAACTATATGAATTATGTTATATATAAGTTCTTAGGTATAAAGGCATATAAATTTAAAGATGTAAAATCAGGAACTTATATGATTAAAGACCTTGAACAGCGTTCAAATATGAGAGGGGTTTCGATTGCCGAAAATATTGCTCAGTGGTTTGACGAGTTGTATCTTGGAAAATATGATGTAATTCCGTTCTTCAAAATTGACAGATTAGAGGATGAGCTGTTCCAATTAAAGGTTCATATAAAGAACAGAAAAACCGGTGAAAGCGTATTGATTGATGAATTGTATCACAAAGATACGATTTTTGATGCAAATTCTTCCGATATTGCTAAGATTGTTGAGAAACAACTTAATTATGCAATTCGATATATGCCTGAGTTAGAGGATTTGTTTGAAGATGAAGATAAACTTGCTCTGGATTTAAATTTAAATGAAGTTTATAAAATAATTACTCAAACAGCATATTATCTCCAAAAAGCTCAGATAGAAGTTATATTGCCAAAGGAACTGGTAAATATTGTTGTTCCGAGAGCCTCTATAAATGCAAAAGTTAAGGCTTCCCGTTCTCAGGATTTGTCCGATTTGTTCAATAATACTTCGTCAAGTAAAATTGCACTGGATGATATTCTTGATTTTTCTTATGAAATAGCTATCGGTAATGAAAAAATATCTTTGGAAGAGTTTAATAAACTCGTAGAGGAAAATAACGGACTGATTAAGTATAAAAATAAATATGTTCTTATTGATAAAGAGGAAAGTAAAAAGATATTTGAGCAGATTGCAAAAGCGAACTTTAAATCATTGTCCCGTATGGAATTGATACATGCTTCAATGTCGGGTCAATTGTCCCAGTACGAGTTTGATTATGATGATGCTTATGCAAGAGTAATTCAGGATTTTACAAAGCCTGTAGAAGTTACTCCTCCGGCAGCATTGACGGGAGAGTTAAGACCGTACCAGCAAACAGGTTTGAAATGGCTATGGACAAACGTAACTAAGGGCTTTGGTGTTTGTATGGCTGATGATATGGGATTAGGTAAAACTATTCAGGTCATAAGCTTGATTCTGAAATTAAAAGAGGAAGACAGACTAAAGAAACCTGTACTTGTAATATGCCCTACAACTCTAATGGGTAACTGGATGAAAGAATTGCAGATGTTTGCCCCATCTCTGGACGCCGTTGTTTACCATGGTACAGAACGAAAACTGGATGTGGAGCATGATGTAATTCTTACAACTTATGCCATTATGAGAATAGATGTTGAGGAATTAAAGAAGCATCAATGGGGTATGGTTATTGTTGATGAAGCTCAAAATATAAAAAATCCTGATACGGCTCAAACGCTTGCAATTAAAACTCTGAAGGCTGATACTAAGGTTGCTATGACCGGTACTCCTGTGGAAAACAGATTGACTGAGTTGTGGAGTATTTTTGACTTCATTAATCAAGGATATCTTGGCAGTTTGAGAGAATTCCAAAAGAGTTATGCAATACCGATTGAAAGATTTAAGGAAAATTCTCGTGCTGCAAAATTGAAAATGTCTGTATCTCCATTTGTATTAAGACGTTTAAAAACAGACAAACACGTTATTTCCGACTTACCTGAAAAAATGGTACTTAATGAATACTGTTACTTATCTAAACAGCAGGCTGTTCTGTATGAAAAGACTCTTAATGAAATGATGGATAAGATTAACGAATTCTCAGGTATCAACAGACGTGGTAATATCTTCAAACTTATTACCGCTCTGAAACAAATATGTAATCACCCGTATCAGTTCCTGAAATCCGGTGATATGACAAGAGAAATGTCAGGGAAACTTGATAAATGTATATCAACTTTGGAAAGCATATTGGATAACGGTGAAAAATCGCTTATATTTACCCAGTATAAGGAAATGGGTGATATTTTATGCAAGGTTATTGCAGAAGAATGTAATACGCAGCCTCTGTTCTTCCATGGCTCGTTGACAGTTCCTCAGCGTGAAGCTTTAATTAATCAATTCCAAAATGATGATGATACAAAGGTAATGATATTGTCTTTGAAAGCAGGTGGTACAGGTTTGAACCTGACAAGTGCAACGAATGTTATACACTATGACTTGTGGTGGAATCCGGCGGTTGAGGATCAGGCAACAGACAGAACTTACCGTATCGGTCAGGATAAGAATGTTATGGTTCACAGAATGATAACATTGGGAACGTTTGAAGAAAAAATCGATGAAATGCTTAAATCCAAAAAGGAGCTTGCTGATTTGGCAATTTACGAAGGCGAAAAGATTATTACAGAACTTACGGACGAAGAAATTTACGAAATATTTACGCTTTCAGCTTAGTTAGAGTAATTTATAAATTATGCTTAAATATTTTTATTTTAATTTTTTCGGATTCAAATTCTTGAACTAAAGTGTAATTGTTGTATATAAAATTGCATAAGTTTTGTCCGAAATTTTCACATATATGTGATGAACCGTAACTACTGTAATCCAAGTTATTTAAGACAAAGTATTCAGGCTGGTTTTTGTTTATATTATCAATAATATTGTGTTCATTGAGGGCGGCTATGTGGTTTGGAATGAGGTGATAGTACATTGGAAGCGTTGGACGTTCCGTTGCATAATTTATCATAATACCTTCGGGTATAGCAAGAATCGTATCTGTATTTTTGGTGTTTTTCTTAATCCAGCTAATGGTGTTTAAAAATGGCTCAGCATAAGCTTTTAACGTATATACAATTTCGTTTTTGTTTCTTAATTCTACAGGTACATATACTATTTGTTTAAATTGGTATTGTGTAATTGCCGTACATAAGCCGAGCAGTATGATTGATAGTGAATATTGAATTTTTTGAGTGAATAAAGTTTTATTAATATAAATCCAAATAAGAGCAAATGGAAGAATTCCTGCAAATTTTGCAAAATCTGCAAGGAGGATAAATTTGTATCTGAGACATGATAAAATTGCAAAAACGCATAAAAATAAGAAATCCCAGTTCTTATCTTTTAGAGATTTTATTGCTATAATTAAGCAAGCTATACATACCCATGATATCATTAAAGCAGAATTAAGTGTAAGTTTGCTAATGGTTATGTAGTATGGTTTAAATAGCAATAATGCTAAAATAATTCCTGCTGCGACATACTTTTTTGCCCTAAATAAGTTAAATATAAATGCAGGAACTACAGTAAGTATTACAAATTGTATAAAATCTATTGAAACATTAATAATATTTTGTAAGCTCCAATCTCTGAATGTGTTTGTATTATATATTTTTTGTTCTGTTGTCGCAAAGAAATATCTTATAAATTTCAAATATTCAGTTAAATTTTGCACTGTAAAGCCTTGGATGAATAGTATTTCGTAACTGATAATTATTGGGGTAATAAATGCTGTTATCGAGGCAATTATTACTTTCAGATTAGTTTTATTTTTAAAAAGCAGACAAATTAGCGGAATAATACAAAAAATAAATTCGGGTTTATTAGCAAAAGATAATCCAAGCATAAAAAATGCCGATATTATATATACGGATTTATTATTCCTAATGTATATCAGACCGAACAGTGCGGAATAAAGCATTGCTGTAAGGGCATAAATCATAGCGTATGCATACGGAAATATATAGTTAATTATTGTATTGGAATTAAATATAAAATAAAATATGGTAAATACCGATATTACAAAGGAATTAAGCCGATTAAGAAATTGTCTGGATATAAGATATATGCATAGTATTATTAAAAATGAATTTATAATTCCTGCTGAGTACAAAACATTAACATTTGTTCCGAATATCAGATATAAAAATGAGTTTATCTCATACGACAGAGGATTATATAGTGCAAAAATGTCTTTATATAATACTTTTCCTTCCAATATTAATTGAGGGATATAAATTTCTCTGCCGGTATCGTAAAATAAACTGCCAAAATATCCAAAAAATAAAACAGAGCATATCAAAAATATAATTGTAATGCCCAACAGACATAATAAATCTTTTTTGTATTTAGATAGAAAAGGTTGCATAATATATATTTCCAACGCTGACTATACCAAATAAAAATTAAAATTACAACAAACAATTTATGAAAAAGTTTATTATGTAATTAGTGTAAATTATATTTAAAAAAATCCGATGAAATGTCATCGGATTTTCTTTTAGGTTAAGTATGTTATTTTGATATGTTATGCTTGTCTGAATCTTGGATCATTTGCTACCATTTGTTGCAGCATTTGTAATTGTTGAGGATCTACACCTTGTGCAAACGGATTTGTTGAACCTGTATCAAAGCTGTGCTGCTGCATAGCCTGAGCTGTTTCTTGCTGTATTTCTTCCTTCTGTTCGGTATAGCTTTTGCCAACAACAAGTCCTGTCAGCCATTCACCTACCATACCGCCTATGATACCGCCAACGATTGGAATAGGACATATTGCCTGACCGATTGCACATCCTGCGGTAAATCCGGTGATTTTTGCACCTGTTTTAAGTAATTCTGCCCCGCCACTGACGAGTCCGCCATCTTTTGTTGCTTCAAATATATTTGGAATTTGGGTTGCGGCATATATTAAAGAACCGATTAAAGGTAATCTTTTACCAATAGCACTGCCGGCACCTTTTATACTTCCCCATAATGCAGATTTTTCAGCAGCTGCTGCGGCTGTGCCGCCTGCTTTCCAAGCAGCACTTACTTCACCGGGGAATCTTTTTAATGTGTTTCCTACATATCTGAAGAAACCGCCTTCTCTTGCCATTACACCTTTATATGCTGCTTCGGTTTCTAAAAATGATTCTCTAAGCGAACTGCCGAAGTTTTTAAAACCACGACCGCCTACATATTTGCCGGATGCGTCTTTTGTGCCTCTAACGAGTCTTTCCAGTGCATCTTGATGGGTTACCATTCCGTCACCCCAATAGTAAGGTGCCATTTTTACAACTCGTTTAACGTTGTTCCAATTTACATAAGGAGGAATTGATAAACTTACCATAACTACTACCTTCAATTTAAATTAACACTAACCTACATTTATAAAAAGTTTTTTTATTTTAGCAAATTGCCTAATAAATCAGATTTGTAACATTTATTTACAATTTACTAATGAATATGTTTTTGTTAAAATTCTCAAATAGAGAGGTATCCAATGCTAAAGAGGCTTTTTACAATAAAAAATATTATATTTCTTATTCTTGTGGGATTAGTTCTTTTAATTTTGCCAAAGATTGTGAATGTCTTATTGCTGTTTTTCGGGGCATTTGTTATTGCTTGTGCCCTAAATCCTTTTGTAAAAAAAATAGAAAAATATTTGGGTAGGAAGTTGTCATCTGTAGTAGCTGTATTGCTGAGTAGTATTGCAATTTTTGCATTATTTATTCCTGTCTTAATGATGACAATTAAGGAAGTGAAATATTTTTTATCGGGTTTGCCTGAAAAAATTACATTGTTAATATCTTTTTTCAATTCAAATCAGTTGTTTGGTAAGAGATTATCGGAGTATGTTTCATTTGATACGATATTGTCCAATAAAGCAGAGTTTGCGGGAAATTTGGTTAACCAGTCCTGGTCATTTACCTTGGGAGTATTTGAAATTGCTGTTATTGCGGTTGCGTTGATGATGATTGTCTATTATCTGCTGGCGGACAGAGTTTATCTGAGAGATAAGTTTATTGAATTTTTCCCTCAAAGTATTAAAGGAAGAGCCGATAGTATTTTGCAAACAATAATTTATAAAGTTGGCGGATATGTTAGTGCTCAAATCCTTTCTATGGCTGCCGTTGGTTTAATGACTACGATATTCTTGTTTTTCTTAAAAGTTGATTATTATGTTTTGCTTGGTTTGATTACAGGTATTTTGGATATAATTCCGTTAGTCGGTCCGACAGTTGCATTAGGCATAGTACTTTTGGTTGCTTATCCTATAAGTATTGGAAAAGTTATATTGATTATTTTGTTGTTTATAATTGCACAACAATTATCTAATTATATAGTAAGACCTTTGGTATTCAGTAAATGGATGAAATTACATCCGTTAATGATATTTTTGGCATTGTTTTTGGCACAACAATTTTTGGGTTTTTGGGGTGTAATACTTTCTCCTGCTATTGCCGCAACCGTTTGTGTATTGATTAATGAATTGTATTTAGCCCCAATAAATGAGGTTTCATCGGAGGATTTTGATGCATAATTCCGAAACGTATTTTTATAATCCTGTTTCAAACAAGGAAGCCTCTGTTAATGTATGGATGGCTTTCCCGGGTCCGGAGTCTTTTGCAATGTCATCATTAGGGTACTTATGGCTGTTTAAAAATATAGATGAAATTCAGGATGTAAATGTTGAAAGAATATACAGCGATTCCAAAACCACAACTTTAAAAAAAGAAGATATTGATTTAATAGGGTTTTCATTTACATTTGATACAGATTTTATAAATATATTCTCGATGTTGGATAAGTATAAAATCCCGTTAAGGAGTAATAACAGGGGGAGTGATTTACCGTTTATTTTTGCGGGAGGACCTGTTGTTACGGCAAATCCTACTCCTTATGAAGCGTTTTTTGACTTTTTTGTAATTGGGGACGGCGAAAAACTTAATCTTGATATCATAAATCTGTACAAGGATAATACTGATATTTCAAAAGAAGAGTTTTTAAATAAGCTTGCCAAGTTAGACGGAATTTATGTCCCTAATATTTCTAAAACCGTTAAAAAAAATACTGAAAAACTTTCGGATTGCATTTATACTCCGATTATCAGCGAAAAAGCCTTTTTCCCTAATACATTTATTATGGAGGCTGCGAGGGGATGTGCAAATCGATGCGGATTTTGTATTGCTTCATATTTGAATTTGCCGCTCAGATGTATTCCTTATGAAAAGATTCTAGAGGTTATAGATTTGGGGCTGTCAAAGACAAATAAAATAGCTTTGTTGGGAGCTCAATTGAGTGCCCATCCAAAATTTAACGATATTTGTAAATATATTCTGGAGAAAATTCAAAACGGTATGGAGATAGAAATGAGTGTTTCTTCTTTGAGGGTTGACTCTATTACCTCTGATATTATGAGAACCCTTGTTGCTTGCGGTCAAAAAAATGTAACGCTTGCCGTTGAAGCCGGAAGTGAAAGACTCAGAAAGGTTATCAATAAGAATTTAACAAAGCAGCAAATACTAAATGCCGTTAAAATAGCAAAAGAAGCCGGTTTAAAAGGCTTTAAATTTTACGGTATGCTTGGGCTGCCTACTGAAACAAAAGAAGATATTGATGAAATGATACTATTGGCAAAAGAGTTAAAATCGGCATATAAAGGTTTTGATATATCTTTTGGGTTTTCAACATTTGTGCCAAAACCCAATACGCCGTTTCAGTGGATTGGGAGAGAGGATAATAAATCTCTTGAACAAAAAAGCAATTATATAAAAAAAGAAATGCACAAAATAGGAGTTCATGCTACTGTATCAAGTGCAAAGTGGGATTACTGGCAAGCTGTTTTATCAAGAGGTGACAGCCGACTTGCGGATTTGTTGGAAGAAGTCTATAAAACCGGCGGTAAATTGGGTGCATACAAAAAAGCTGCAGTAAAATTTAATATTGATACTGATGAGATTGCACACGGGAACTGGAGTTTTGACAGTCAGCTTCCTTGGGATTTTATAGAACTTAATCCGGGTAAGGAATTTCTTATTAAAGAAAATCAACGGTTATTAAATGATAATCATTTGTTATAAAGTTGACTTAACGGAGTAAAATCAAATCTTTCATATCTGTTAAAGATTTCTTTTCGATTGTTATAATCCTTTTCGGATACATTTTGCCATACTCCGTCAGAATATGAATAGAACCAAGGCTTTTGCGGATTTTCGTAACCGTCATATTTAAAACTTATCTGCGGGTATAATTCTGTTGAGTTTTCAACAAGATTATAAACAATTACACCGCTTTCCATTGCACCTGATGAATACTCGTTACAAACGAAACTGTAATCACAAACGTAATACCTGTCTCTTGCACCTCCGCTTATTACATGTTTTGGCTTACGATTTACCATTGTATAAATATCATAAATAACACCTTTCCAGCTGCCTTCAGCAATTTCTCCTATCACAAGTTCTTCTATGCCGTCAGCGTTAATGTCATAATATGCGTATCCTATTTTATCTAAGATGTTTTGGTTAGTTTGAGCAAGGACGTTGTACATATAACTCATATTTTCGTTTTCAAGTTTTATAGAGTTCCATTTTTCTTTTACGGCTGTTAAATGTTTTGCCAAAACTTCACCGTATAAATCTTTTCCCTTAGTTCCTTGATTTTTAAAATATGTTGCCCCTTTGTTTCCTTGAATACTTACTACTTCTCCAAGTTCGTACAGTTGTTTGAATTCTTTTGGCGGTTCTGTTGATTTAGTGTAATCGTATTGAACATCTGTTGGATGTTTAAGCACTATATCATACAATTGCCCCTTTTTGTCGGTTAATTCTCCGAGTTTTCTGCTGCCCGGAAGAACAGCATGATCCGCAGGATTTTGGTACGCTTTTATGCCGAATGCGAATCCTCCAAAGCCTGCTTTTTTTGATTTTTTATCAAAAACTGATATTTTATTTTTATCTTTTTTAACGCAATAATTTCCCTTAAATTCTTCCGGTATAGAGATTGAAAAAAGTTTGCTTTTAATAATTGTATCTTGTGCAAAACTTATGCCGGATGTGTTTATCAGAAGCATAATAAGTATTAATGTTATAATTTTATTTTTCATTTGTTAACTCCTTTAACCTAATTTCATATCTATTATACTCCAAGATTCTGTTGAAAGATATTTATATAGTCATTTGTATTAATTTTATTTTATTAATCTAATAGTTTTTATTAATGAAAAGGTGGAACAGAAATTCTACAATAAATTTATGAATACCGTTAATAGATTGTTAAAAGTCTATAAGCAAGATACTGCACTTCATTATGACAAATTTTCTGTGGAATATCAGTATGTATCAGGCATGAGAAAATGGCTTGCAGGAGTGCTGCCATACCAATTGTTAACAAGAAGTCTTAATGAAGCGGTTTCCTCATTAGCTACATTAAGTCAGGATGGAATTTTTTATGAATATTTCCCTGATAATATTGAAACTCCGAATTACGGTGATAATTGGGGCGTAATCGCAAATTATATTGAGATAAATAATCGTGCAATTGCTGAAATGAGCAATAATACTTGCCGAAGAGGACTATTGTCGGTAATGAAACTTCTGCCTGCCATTCCGCCAAGTGCAAAAAGCTGGGCAAATTGCGTAATTTTATCCCAAATTTTTCCGAATATATATGGAGATGGGTTTAATAAACCAGCCGAAGAGGAAAATTCCATATATGGAATAAAGCTGAACCTCGGTTACAGCAAAAATATTATAGATTATGAAATAGTTGATAAGGTGTCCCCCACAGAGCAGTTTAGAGCATTTAATGACTTAGCAAATTTCCACGGATTAAAAACAGGCTTTAGAACAGTTATATCTGCCGACCAGATAAAAGTGGTGCAGTCTGACGGAAGTGATGTTACTTTCAGTTGGGAAAATGAAGAACACTTTAATCTGTTTTTAAATTCTCATATCGAACTCATAAATACGGGATTTGAAGCTATATTTATTGACTCTGCAAAGCATATAGGCGGATATGATATGGAAAATTACACCGGAGTAGGGGCATTGCCGAGTTATGAACAAATGCAGTACATAATTCACGAGATAAGAAGCAGAACGGGAAATACTCATTTGAGTTTTGTCGGTGAAAAAAGTACCGGAGATTTTGCCAGATATGAAAATCTTGGATTGTCAACGGGTACGGGCTATATTGAACCGGATGATTTCCATACCGTAAGAGATAAAGCCATTGATCATAAATATTCAAAAAATTATTCTCCGGGTATCGAAGTTTCAAATGATAATGATACAGGCGGACGCAGTTATGAAGAACGTCTAAGAAGAATTCATAATTCTTTGTTTGCTTATGAATATCCAAGTGACAAATTGGCGAGTTTTATGCAAATGGAAGATTTATTTCCTTTAAGATATGACACCAATACTCATCATCTTATGATGTCTAATCCGTCTTATTCTGTTGACGGAACCCCTCAAAGTCATTGGAAAAACCTTTTTGCATCAGATGACGGAATGGAATATAACAAAAAAGTTGGTGAACTTTTTATTCATTCTTTAAATTTGTAATATTAAGATTCTGTATAAAATTTTTATTAAGTTGTATTTAATTATGTTTTTTATATTATTATAAACTTGTTATGAAACGTGATGATGAGCTGATTGTTAATATTGAAAAAATCTCAAATCTCGGAACAGGAATAGCAAGAATTGACGGATTTGTTATTTTTGTTGAGGGAGCTTGTCCTGATGATAAGTTAAGGGTAAAAATATCTGAGGTTAATAAGAATTTTGCAAATGCTGAAATTCTTGAGATTATTAATCCTTCACCGCACAGAGTATCTCCTTTTTGTCCTATGCAAAAAGTTTGCGGTGCTTGCCAATTGCAATATGCAGATTACAATTATCAGTTAGAGATGAAACGTAGTATTGTTCAAGATGCTCTGCACTCTATAGGCGGAATTGAGTTTGATGTGCCGTTAACAGTTCCAAGCCCGAATAATATACAATACAGACACAAAGTACAATATCCGATTTCTCAGACAAAAGTATCAAAGAGGCTGCTTGCAGGGTATTATAAACCGCAAAGTCACGATATTGTAAATATAAAACATTGTCCTATTCAGCCTGCAATATGTGATAGTATCATAGAATATATAAGAGAAAATGCTGAATTATTTAAGATAAGCGGATACAACGAAAAAAAACACACAGGAGATTTAAGACACGTTGTATTAAGAGTATCGGCAATGGATGGGAAAGTTCTGGTTACACTTGTTTTAAATGCCAAAAAATCTTTTAAAAATTCTGAGGATTTCGCCCGAGATATTTATAAGAAATTTCCGGAAGTTGTTGGCGTATGCTTAAATTTAAACCCAAAACAAACAAATGTGATACTTTCTGAAAGCACTCTGTGTGTTGCCGGACAGGATTTTGTTGAAGAAAAAGTGCTTGATAAAACTTTTAAAATCGGTGCTGATACATTTTTTCAGGTTAATCCGAAAAGTGCGGAAAATATTTTTGCTTATGTGAAAAATGAAATTAAAAAAACTGATAATCCGACAGTTCTTGATGCTTATGCAGGGATAGCAACTTTTGGAATACTTGTCAGTGATGTATCTAAAGGAGTTGTAAGTGTTGAATTTAATAAAAATTCTATAGAAAAAGCTAAGGAAGTTTTAGAACTGAATAACATCAAAAATGTTGAATTATTTGCCGAGGATACGACAAAATATCTTAAAAAAGTTAAAAGAAAATTTGATATAACAATTCTAGATCCGCCCAGAAAAGGTTGTACAAAAGAGTCTTTAGACGAAACCTTAAAACACACAAAAGAAAAAATAATATATGTCAGTTGTAATCCTGCAACTTTAGCAAGAGATTTAAAATACTTACTCGAAAAAGGTTGCAAATTACAATCCGTACAGCCGTTCGATATGTTTTGTCATACATATCACGTTGAAACGGTTGCCGTTATAAGTATGTCTTAGCCGTTATCTCTTAATCCGTGTTCGTAGTTAATAGTATCAATAGTTTGTTTTAATGCTTTTTGGATTTTATTTATGAGCTTCATGTCGGCTTTAAAATCATTTTCAATAATTTCGGTTGTTATAGAACTTACTTTTGCACGTTCTCTTGCCTGATTGTAATATTCAATCAGGAAGCCTTTAATATTTTTAAATCGGCGTTCAAAATCTTTTATTTCTTTTTCTGAGAAGAAAATTTCTTTATTATCTTCAGTATTATTCAAAAAATCTTCATTTTTACCGTTCTGAATGAGTTTTTCGGATACTCCTTCTCTGAACATTTTTCTGATATCAGATATAAACTTACTTACACCGTTTTCCGGATGCAGTTTATAGTTTTCAACGCCTTTGGTTGTCGTATCCATATTTATATTAAGTTCACCGAATAATCTGAGCGGTTCATACACCAATTTATGCTCTCTAAAAGCATTCCTGTTATATGTAGGTCCAAATTGGATTAGTAATTCGTGATAAACAGGATTTTTAGCATCTATATCAACATCTCTTATAAACCTGATTTGGATATCTTCATATCCTGATTTTTGAGGTTTGCCAAGAGTATATTTGTATTCTTTCGGTATATCAGATGTGTTGATTCTGCTTTTTTTGAGCCTTATATCTACGTCCGGAGCATCCTTCCTTAAGGTTTTGATAATCTCAATAATTTCATCTTCATTAGGAATTTTTCCTTCTTTTAGATATTCTGCCAGAACTTTTTTGGTTTCATCGTAATCATAACCAAGTTTTTTAAGTTCTCTAAAGAACTTATTATGCGATTCTTTTGTGTGTGGAATATTAAAGAATTCTGTTATTCGCTTTGCTTCTTCAAAAGGCATATATCCGCGTTCCATCAAATCAGCTACCGAGGTAGAAATATCCGCTATATTGTAGCCTCTCAATTTATATTCAGGTAAAATACTGTTAAAAAGTACAGAAACATCGTATGGATTTTTTACAAATAAGGTTGTTCTTATTGCATCTCTTACATCAAAAGTTTTTGAACGGTTGACTTTTGATAATTTAGAATCAGGTTCTTTTACAACTGTGGCTTCAAACATATCTCTGACAAATTCTATGCCGTCTTCTTTAAGTTTATTCGCAATTGCTTCTGTTGCATCAAGATATGTCATACCTATACGCTTCAATCTCGGCAAATCCTTTACAAAATTATGCCATATCGTATCAGATATTGCTCCCATCCCAAAAGATACGGTATCTTGTGTTAACTGGTTCCTGTAATTCGGTTTGATTAGTCTGTTATCTGCGTAATTATTTGTGTTTGTTGTTTTATAATTATTTAATTTACCAAAAAATATAGGGGCAATATTCATTTTTAAAATCTTCCTTCCACAAAAAGATAATGTTCCTCAAGAATTTTATTTTACAAAAAAACATAAAAATTTTAAAAATTGTAACATGGGTTAACAAATTAAATTAAAACTTTCCGTGACGATTTTTCATGTTTGTATTATCATGTAATCAAATGATAGTGTACCATAATTAGCGTATTAAATAAGGAGGTTATTAATTATGGCTGGTAAAACAATAACAGTTGACGGTAACTACGCCGCAGCACATGTTGCTTATGCACTGAGCGAAGTATCCGCAATCTACCCTATCACTCCTTCATCTACAATGGGTGAATGGATTGATGAATGGGCATCTCAACACAAGAAAAACATTTGGGGCAAAGAAGTTAGAGTTGCCGAAATGCAATCTGAAGCCGGAGCTGCAGGTGCAGTTCATGGTTCTCTTGCCGCAGGTTCTTTAACATCAACATATACGGCATCTCAAGGTTTATTGTTGATGATTCCCGTAATGCATAAAGTTGCCGGCGAAATGCTTCCGCACGTTATTCACGTTGCGGCTCGTGCATTGGCTGCCCAATCTTTAGCAATTTTTGGTGATCATACAGACGTTATGGCTTGCAGAAATACAGGTTATGCAATGTTAGCAGCAAACAGCGTTCAGGAAGAAATGGATTTGGCTTTAGTAGCTCACTTATCAACTTATAAAGCAAAAGTTCCTTTCTTGCAGTTCTTTGATGGTTTTAGAACTTCTCACGAAGTACACAAAATTGAAGAAATTTCTTATGAAGATATTGCTTCATTAGTTGAACCTAAATATATTGAAGAATTCAGACAAAGAGCATTACGTCCTGAAGCTCCTGTTTCAAAAGTTGGTGCTCAAAACGGTGACGTTTACTTCCAAGGTCGTGAAACTTCTAACAAATACTATGAAGCTGTTCCTGAAATTGTACAGGAATATATGGATAAAGTAGCAAAAGTTACAGGTCGTCAATATCATCCGTTTGATTATGTTGGTGCTCCTGACGCTACTGACGTTATCGTAGCTATGGGTTCAGGTTGTGAAACTATTGAAGAAACAATCGAATACTTGAATTCTACAAGAGGTACTAAATACGGTTTGGTTAAAGTCAGATTATACAGACCTTTCGACGTTAAGAGATTTAATGAAGCTCTTCCTAAATCTGTTAAACGTATTGTTGCAATGGACAGAACTAAAGAACCGGGATCTATCGGTGAACCTTTATACTTAGATGTTGTTGCAGCATTAGAAAATAAAGATATCAGAGTAATTGGCGGTCGTTACGGTTTGGCTTCTAAAGAATTCACTCCGTCAATGGTTCTTGCTATTTACAAACATTCTGAAAACAACGGTTTCCACGGATTTACAGTTGGTATCAATGATGATGTAACTCATAAATCTTTAGAAATTAAAGAACATATCGTTACAGAACCTGAGGGAACAACAAATTGCATGTTCTGGGGCTTAGGTTCAGATGGTACCGTTGGTGCTAACAAAAACTCAATTAAGATTATCGGTCAATACACAAATAAAGATGCTCAGGCATACTTTGCTTACGACTCTAAGAAATCATTTGGTGTTACCGTTTCTCACTTGAGATTTGGTGACAAGCCAATTAAATCTACTTATTTAATCACAGCACCTGATTTCGTATCATGTTCTGCTCATGCTTATGTTGGCAGATATGATTTATTGAAAGGCATTAAAGAAGGCGGTACGTTCTTGCTTAATTCACCTTGGTCTAAGGAAGAAGCTTTCTCTCACTTAACAAGAGATATGCAAGAAACTATCATCAACAAGAAGATTAAATTCTACAATGTTGATGCTGAAAAACTTATCCACGAACAACCCGGTTTAAGAGGTAAGGGTGCAAATACCGTTATGATGGTTGCATACTTCAAAGTTTCAGGAATTATTCCGTTTGAACAAGCTTATGAAGGTATGAAAGAAATGACTAAGAAAACCTTTAAGAAAAAAGGTGATGATGTTGTTAACATGAACTTAGCGTTAATTGATGCAGCTATCAATGCAACTGAAGAAGTTGTTATCCCAGCTTCATTAGACGGTGTAGCTCACGCTGATCACGTTGAAATGATTCCGGCTGACGCAGATGAATTTGCTAAGAAAATCATTGAACCTTCAATGAGACAAAAGGGTGATGACATCCCTGTTTCAGCTATGAGTGTTGACGGTGTTATTCCGACAGGTACAGCTTGTTTAGAAAAACGTGGTATTGCTCCTAGAGTTCCACAATGGGTACCTGAAAACTGCTTACAGTGTGGCGTTTGTGCATCAGCTTGTCCTCACGCTGCAGTAAGAACAAAACTTATTGAAGCAAAAGACTTGGCAAACGCTCCTGAATCATTCAAAACAGTTGCAGCAAGACCTGCATTAGCTGATGAAAAATTCAAAGTTCAGGTTTACTGCAAAGATTGTACAGGTTGCGGTGTTTGTGTTGATCAATGTCCTACAATGAAAATGGCTCCTGAAAAACAAGCTTTCAGATGGTCAACTATCGAGGCTGAAGAAGCTGCAGGCGAAGTTGTTAATGAAAAATTCTTTGACGCTTTACCTGACAATGTAATGGGTAAAAACACAACTAAGACAATTAAGGGTGCAATGCTAAGAAAACCGTTGTTTGAGTTCTCAGGTGCTTGTGCAGGTTGTGGTGAAACTCCTTACGTTAAATTGGTTTCTCAATTATTCGGGGAAAATACAATCGTTGCTAACGCAACAGGTTGTTCTTCAATTTACTCAGGTACTTTCCCTACAATTCCTTATACTAAGACTAAGGAAGGCAGAGGACCGGCTTGGGCTAATTCATTATTTGAAGACAATGCTGAATTCGGTTACGGTATGAGATTAGCAGTAGATTCTAACAGAGAACTTTTGAAAGAAAATGTTGAAAAAGTTTTATCAAAAGAAGATGCTCCTGCTGATTTGAAGGCTGCATTAACAGAAGCTATGTCACATTGGGATAATTCAAAGACAGAAGAAGCAGTTGCTGCTCAAAACGCTGCAAAAGTTGTTATCGAAAAATACGCAAAAGAATGCGGATGCGATACAATTAAGAAAATTAAAGAACTGGAAGACTACTTCACAGATAAATCAGTTTGGATTATCGGTGGTGACGGATGGGCTAACGATATCGGATACGGCGGTATTGACCACGTTCTTGCACAAGGACAAAACGTTAATATCTTAGTTCTTGATACCGAAGTTTATTCAAACACAGGCGGTCAGGCTTCTAAATCAACTCCAACCGGTGCTGTTGCAAAATTCGCTACAGGCGGTAAGAGAACTTACAAGAAGAATATGGCATTGATGAGTATGTCTTACGGTTACGTTTACGTTGCATCAGTAGCATTGGGTGCAGACAGAGCTCAAACTCTAAAAGCATTCCAAGAAGCTGAAGCATACAACGGACCTTCAATCATCTTCGCTTATGCTCCTTGTATCGCTCACGGTATTGATATGTCTAAGACTCAGACAGAACAAAAACGTGCAGTTGAAGCAGGATACTTCCCATTGTTCAGATACAATCCGGAAGCAGAAGTTCCGTTCACTTGGGACGCTAAAGAACCGAAAGCTGATTATCAGGAATTCATCAGAAGTGAAGGCAGATATAAATCACTTCTTAAGACAAATCCTGAAGCAGCAGAAGACTTGTACGCAAAGGCACAAAAAGATGCCGCAACCCGTATGGATGTGTACAAAGCAGTCGGTGCTTTATTGAAATAGTGCCTGAGGCACATCAAAAGATGCTTCGCCTGTGAAATGCGAAGAAATAATAAATCGAGGTACATCAATTATGATGTACCTCTGTTTTTAAATTTTTAGCATTTTATATATAATGCAATCAAATAATTTATTTATTTTTTAATTGTTTTCTGTAATTATCGACAATTTTTCCAGCCTGATTAAGGACAATACCTGATACAATACCGAGTGCAATGGACTTGCTGCCTGAGATGAGCTTTGTTGCGGATATTAGAGAGGTTGTAACCGCTCCGATTATTGGAATTCCGGATTTTAACATTACGGAAGTTTTTTCATCATTATTTTTTGCCCTGATAAGACCATAAGTAATCATTCCGGCAGATGTAAGCAGGGTAAGCATATCTGTCGGGGCAGAACCCAAGTCTAAATCTCTTGTTTTGTCAAAAAATTCACCGGCTTCTATTTCAACGGATTTATCAAAAGCGTTAACGGCTCTTTGTGCGGCTCTTGCGGCACCGGATTTGGCTACTTCAAACGGTGCAAGCTTATAGTAAATATCCAGCATGTCCTGCAATTCACCTGTAGCTTTTTCTTCCTCTTTTAATTCTTTGTGAGCATATTCTTTTATGATATCTCTGATAAGTTTTATATTTGTGGCTTTGTCTTCAAGTTTAACAGAGTTAATATGTTCGTTAGCAGTTAGCATAAGAGGGGTTTGCTCGAGATTATCGAGTTCTTTCAGTATATTTTGACTGTTTTCTTTTATGGTATTTGTATCTTTTGTAAACCATTCCAGTCTTTTAAGAATAGCAATACTTTTGTCATCATTTGGTGCAATAATATTATCAAGGTTTTTAACATAGTCTGAGAGATAAGTTGCTTTTTCTGCATCAGTAAATGATAGTACATTTCTGGAAAATGCAATTGTTTTAAATAAATCTGATTTATTCTGTTTTACCTGTTCTGCGGCGATAAAGGTTTGCCACATTTCTTGATTTTTAAATTTATTATTTTTTGTCCAGAAGCCCTTAAATGATTCATCCCAAAAATCAGAGTAGAGTTTATTCGTTGCTTTTTTTATGTACTCATAGCGTGATTGCCATGCCCCTTCACATACAAATACATCAACAACAAGTTTAACAGTTTCTCTGCAATCTTTAGCTTTTTCAAGGAGCTGCTTTTTAGTATATTCTTGTCCTTTAAATTCTATTTTTTCGTCATCCAACAAATTATTTTTTAGAATATAATCGTCAAGTCCGTCAAAAACTTTATACATTTTATCAAATTCTTTTTGTGTTTTTCGGTAAGATTTTTTAACTGTATCAATTGATAATTTTTCAAAAAATTTTGTGATAGATTCGTGAATTTTTTTAGTTGGCGATGTTTTGAACATAAGCTTCATGAACAAAATATCTTTAAGCGAGTTGATATTATTGATACTTTCCAGTTTACGAATAAATGAATTTAATCTTCTGGTAGTATGCTCATATAAAAGGTTTTTCCTTTTTGACTCACCAAGAGGGATGATATCAGCATTTTCTTCCATGTGATTTTTAATAGTTTCCAAAATTTTTCGAGTGCTTTTCTGGGCACCTTTTGAGAGCAATATAAGCCCTGTGCCTGCAATAAACATAGCAGGAATAATAAATTTGTCGCTGCGTTTTTTATTGTCAGAATTTTGGTCAGAATTTTTGCTGTATTCATCAACAGCATCATTCTGTACACAATAATTCCAATTGTGTGCAGGGAAAAATTTACTTAATTTGCTATGATTTATCTGGTATAGATTATTGCTATAGATTTGACTGATTTTATTCATATTGAATTATAAAATAATTTACTTTTTTGGTATTGTAATACAAATATTTAAAAAAAGCTATATATAGAGAAATCTTTATAAAATCTTAATTTAAAAGCCATCTCTTAAACGAGATGGCTTTCATAAGTATTAGTAAGTGCGTTCGTTACAGTCGCAGTAACATCCTTCATCATTTGGTGTTGCCATAAGTATAATTGCAGAGATGCCTACCAAAGCGTAAACAATTCGGGATAGAATTGTTGCATCACCGAATAGGGCGGCAACCAGGTTTATGTTAAATATTCCAAGAACTCCCCAGACAATGGCACCTACCATTACCAATACAAAAGCTATTTTTCTTAACATGTTCATATCATACCTCCTTTGTTAGCGGCTAATACTAATTCCTGATAATTTAATTATTCTATATTTAGTAATTAAATCATTACCCGAAGGTATAATATTTTAGCAGTAGAGATAAGCCTTGTTTACCATTTTTTAAAAATAAAGAATACGGCAAGAATAATGAGGGCAAAACCTACAAGATAGTTCCAACGGAATTCTTCTTTAAGGTACAACACAGAGAAAAAGCTAAAAACAATAAGGGTAATGACTTCCTGCATTGTTTTTAACTGAACTGCGTTGTAGACTTCATGTCCTATGCGGTTTGCCGGTACCTGAAAACAATATTCAAACAGTGCAATACCCCAGCTAACCAGTATAACAAGCCAGAGAGCAGAGGACTTGAATTTCAAGTGTCCGTACCAAGCGAACGTCATAAATATATTTGATATAGTCAATAATATAATAGGTGCAATAAATTTTGTCATAAGCAATCTCCTTACAAAAATTATACTACTAACAGAAAAAAGTTCTTGACATTTAATTATGTTCTTAATAGAATGGGAAACGTAAGCCGGCATAGCTCAACGGTAGAGCAACGGTTTTGTAAACCGTAGGTTGTAGGTTCGATTCCTATTGCCGGCTTTCTTTCTGGGAAATATCAGAAAGAGTTGATTGATAATAAAATAAAGCTTTGAAGGTAATGAGCCTTTGTGGCACAGGGACTCTGCCGAGAAAAACAATTGAGTATTGTTTTTCGAGAGGAAGCACTCCCTTGGTAGAAATATCAGAAAGTGCGAATTGACAACAAAATAAAACTTTGAAGGTAATGAGCCTTTGTGACGCAGGGACTCTGCCGAGAAAAACAATTGAGTATTGTTTTTCGAGAGGAAGCACTCCCTTGGTAGAAATATCAGAAAGTGCGAATTGACAATAAAATAAAACTTTGAAGGTAATGAGCCTTTGTGGCGCAGGGGTAGCGCACTCCCTTGGTAAGGGAGAGGCCATGGGTTCAAATCCCATCAAAGGCAAATTTAAAATCAGATATAAGGGTAGGTGCCCGAGTGGCTAAAGGGAACAGACTGTAAATCTGTCGGCGCGAGTCTACGGTGGTTCGAATCCACCCCTGCCCAAACTTTTAAGACCCGAAAGGGTCTTTTTTAGTAGGTGGATGAGAACCACACAGGGCAAAGCCCTGTAGTTGGTTCGGAACGAGCGAGCGAAGTGCGTAGGCTTGATTGCGGAATAATTAAAAATTATGGAGCAATCAACCGAAGGCACGTTTAACGTGAGCGAAGTGATTAATCCACCCCTGCCCACCACTAAAAAGAGAAGACAAAAGTCTGCTCAATCTGTTCGCTATCCGGAATTCACTTCGTTTCATTCCGTCCGCAAATCCGCTCGGACTTCAAACGGAAGTTCTCGTCATCAAAACGCCCATAAAAAAAAGAGGTCTTGTAACCTCTTTCTTAAATGGTGGGCGTTAGAAGCCTGTCTTGGATTTCCTCCACGCTCACAGAGTTTCGCATTTGTGGCTTTGCCACAGTATGCTCAATCTGTTCGCTATCCGGCATAAATGCCGTACGGAAATCCTCTCGAACTTCAAACGGAAGTTCTCGTCATCAAAACGCCCATAAAAAAAAGAGGTCTTGTAACCTCTTTCTTAAATGGTGGGCGTTAGAAGACTCGAACTTCTGACCCTCTCCTTGTAAGGGAGACGCTCTACCAACTGAGCTAAACGCCCGCACCTCTCGACATCTCTAATCCTATACTAAACATTTTTTCATGTCAATAGATTTTATCCTTTTCTTTGAAACTTTTTTTCTTTATTTCCGTCAATGTCCATGTATCGGAATTTTGAATATATGAGGAGAGTTTATTTATGAGCTTGAATACTGAAGATTTGTGCTGCGTTTATGACGAAAATTACCTTAAAGATGTATCGACTCAAGATAATGTGCCGGAGGATGAAGAACCTAAAGTGTTTAATACTATTGCTAAAGAAGATGATTTGCTGCAAATGTATCTTAAAGATATTGGAAAAATTAAGCTGCTTAAAGCTCAAGATGAACAAAATCTGGGCAAAGATATTAAGTCTGCAAAGAAAATTCAGGCTGATATAGCAAAAAGAAAACTTATACAAGCGAATTTGCGTCTTGTTGTAAGTATTGCCAAAAAATATACAGGACAGGGTGTTCTCTTTATGGATTTGGTTCAGGAGGGCTCTTTGGGGTTAATTAAGGCTGCTGAAAAATTCGATTATACAAAAAATTGCAAGTTTTCTACCTATGCAACATGGTGGATAAGACAAACTATTATGAGGGCAATAACTAATAATGCCAAAGCTATCCGTATTCCTATCCACATGGCCGATAAAATAAGAAAATACAAACAAGTTTATTCCGAGTTAACAAATAATTTGGGACGAGAACCCTATGATACAGAAATAACTACAAAAATGGGTGTTTCTGTTAGAAATCTCAACTCTATACGACGTGCAATGATTAAGGATCCTGTCAGTCTGGAAACTCCTGTTACGGACGATTTATGTATTGGTGATTATATTGAAGATAAATCCCACAATGCTCCCGATGAAACTGCACTTACAAAATCTATGGAAACCAGTGTAACAGAGCTTATTAACAGTTTACCTCAAAGAGAACAACAAATTATTTACCATAGATTTGGAATTAATGGTCATAAAATTTTAACACTGGAAGAGTTAGGTAAAAAACTGGGATATTCAAAAGAGAGAATACGACAGTTGGAAAATGTCGCTATAAGCAGAATGCGTGATAAAAATATTTCCTGTTTTAAAGATTATATCCAAGACTAGTTCACATCATCCGCCTGAAATAATTTTTCAGGCTTTTTGTTTTATACGGATAATAAAGAACGAGCAAAATCAACGGACTGTGCATTTATATCCCCACCTGCAAGTTCTGCCAGAGCCTTAACTCTGTTTTCACCTGTTAATACATATACGTCAACATGGGTTTCATCCTGCTGTGATTTACGGACGTAGAAGTGTTTGTCTGCTTTTGAAGCTATTATCGGCTGGTGTGTAATTAATATTATTTGATGATATTTTGATAAATCTTTTATTTCGTCCGCAACGCTCTGTGATGCTTTACCCGATATTCCTGTGTCAATTTCATCAAAAATTACGGTGTCAATATCATCTGATTGTGCAAAAATTGATTTTATTGCAAGCATTACTCTGGATATTTCACCACCTGATGCCACTTTCGCAAGAGGTTTTAAGTCTTCGGATATGTTTGTTGATATCAAAAATTCAACTTCATCTGCCCCATCATTGCCAATTTCTTTCGGTTGAACTGAAATCTGAAATCTCGATTTAGGTAACTCTAAATTTTCCATTTTTTCTTGAATATATGCAGACAGAACATTTGCATAATTTTTTCTGTTTTCTGTAATTTTTGATGCTATTTCCGTCAATTGTGCGTATATCTTCGCTACTGCCTGCTCAAGTTCTTCAATATTTTGTGTTGAAAATTCGATACCTTTTAATTCTTCCGATAATTCGTCGTATGTTTTTAGTACATTTTCAAGATTTCCACCGTATTTTCTCTTCAATTTGTCAAGTATAAACAAACGCTCCTGTATCTCGTTCAGGCGTTGTTCGTCATTGTCTAATCCCTGAGAATAATCTCTTAAATCAGATGATAAATCTTTTAAATTTTCAACAGCATCTATGTATCTTTGTTCAAGTTCTTCAAGCTTCGTATCCATTGAAGCCGCTTTGGATATATTTTGTTTGATTTTGCCAAGAGCTTCAATTATTGAACCATCATCGCCGTTTATAGACCAGTAAGCCTGTCCTGTAAGTTCTTTCAGCTTCTCTGCGTTAGATAAAACTTCCAGCTCAATATTTAATTCTTCGTCTTCTGTTGTTGATGAAATAGATGCTTCTTCAATTTCATTTACCTGAAATCTCAAAAATTCTATTCTATTTTCTTCCGTATCTGCTGAATTCTTGGCTTTTTCCAAAAGATTTTTGGTATCTGTATATTTTTTGTAGAGTTCTTTGTATTCATCAAGCATTTTCCCGTAAACATCCTTAGCATAACTGTCAAGGAGTGTTATATGGTATTTTGGCTGCATAAAAACATACGTTTGATGTTGTGAATGTATATCTAAAAATAATGATTTGATTTGTTTTAAAAATTCCTGATTTATTAAAGTTCCGTTTACCCTTGTCCTTACTCCGTTAGAGGTTATTTCTTTTGTCAAAATTATTTCATTACCAAGGTTGTCTATACCGTTATCTTCAAATAATTTTGATAAATCATGTTTTGTGTTATCTATTAATAGTTCAATTACGGCTTTATCAGCACCTGTTTTTATAACATCTTTAGAAACTCTTGATGAAAAAGCTATGTCAATTGCACTGATAAGTATGCTTTTGCCGGCTCCTGTTTCCCCTGTAATGATGTTGAGCCCTGAGTGAAAATTTGCTTCCAGCTCGTCTATTAATATATAATTCTTTAATTTTAATTGCTTTATCATGATTATAGAATAACGCAATACGTTGTATTGTGCAAGAAATTAAAATATATAAATATTTCCTTGGTATTTACTTTTTTTGTAAAATATTTTATAATCATCAAAGTAAGGAGTTGAGTTTATGAGTGGATTTGAGATAGTTGGTGGTATAAAGTTTAAATCAAAGGATATTGCAGCTAAAGAGTGTTTTGATAACAAGTATTCAGTTAATCTTGCTGATGGTACTACACTTGACTTTGTTCAGCAAGCAGAAGACAGATTTGCTGAAGTTGAACTGTTGGAATCAGGAAGAGTGGAATTTAGAGGGATTGAAAATGCTACAATAATTGATACTCCAATGGACGATGTTTATGTATTATGCGGTTGCCGTAATGTTACAGTTGCGGCAGATGGTGGTACTCTCGATGGTGGAACTCATACTTTTGGTATGGATCAGGATTTTGTCGAAGTTCAAGATAGAACTTTACCAAATGGTAAAATTCAGCGTTCAGAGAACAATACTTTAAAGTTAAATAAAGATGATTTATATCAGTTATCAGGTTCTGATGATGTCAATCTCGTAAATAATGATTCGGAAGATATAAATGCTTAAACTTTAAACCTTTATTCCGGTCATTCTTTTTAAAATTATGTTTCTTACATAATCATAGTAATCGCTTTTATATCCTTCTATGTTTTTAAGGATTTGTTCCCCACTGATATATCCGTGGAGGTATGCAATTTCTTCCAGACAAGATATTTTTTCACCCTTGTTTAATTCCATTGATTGTACAAAATTACTTGCTTGCAACATTGAGTCGTGAGTGCCTGTATCAAGCCAAGCAAACCCTCTGCCAAGTATTTCAACATTTAATGTGCCGTGTTTAAGATATATTTTATTTAAATCTGTGATTTCTAATTCTCCACGAGCCGATGGGGTTAGTTGTTTTGCATAATCACAGACATTTTTATCATAGAAATACAAACCGGTTACAGCATAATCAGATTTTGGATGAGAGGGTTTTTCTTCTAATGAAATAACTTTCTTGTTCTCATCAAATTCGACAACGCCAAAACGCTCAGGATCTTTTACCGTATAACCAAAAACAGTAGCTCCTGTATTATTGTCAATGGCATGTTTCATTAATGTTGAAAATCCGTGTCCGTGGAATATATTATCTCCTAATATTAATGCAACATCTTCACCTGCAATAAAGTCTTCAGCAATTAGAAAAGCATCTGCAATACCTCTTTGTACATATTGAATTTTATATTCAATATGCAGTCCAAACTGAGAACCGTCCCCGAGTAGCTTTTTGAAGTTATCATAGTCAGCTTCGTTTGTTATTACCAGAATATCCTGAATTCCCGCAAGCATTAATGTTGATAACGGATAATAAATCATAGGTTTGTCATAAATAGACAATAAAATTTTTGATATTGGTAATGATGCCGGATATAGACGAGTTCCTGCACCTGCTGCTAAAATGATACCCTTCATTTTTATAACTCCTTTTTTAGCGTATTGTAGCATGAAAAAAGCGATAAGTCTACCCGACTTATCGCTTTTCTGTATATTTACACGTTTGTTATACGTCTTTATATGAACCTTCAAATTTGTTCTTATAAACGGTGTGTAATAATTCGTGTGCTTTGTGCGAACCCGGTTTCTCCAAAAATTCGTTATATAATTTTTGGATAGATGGATTTTTGTGAGATTCCCTTAATGGTAATTCGCTGTCTTCTTTGTATAAGCCGTCAGCACGTTTACCTTTAACGGTTGAATCATCGCAACTTCTAGGTTGTCCGCCACCATTAATACAACCTCCCGGGCAAGCCATTACTTCAAGCAATTGGAAGTTAGCTTCACCACGTTTGATTTCCTGAATAGCTTTTTCAGCTTCTTTTAATGTAGAAACAACTCTTACTACAACTTTTGTTCCCTTTATATCAAGTTCAACTGTTTTTGAACGATTTGATGTCCCACGCATTTCCTTGATATCAACAGGATTTAACTCTTCGCCTGTAGCAAATTCATAAGCTGTTCTTACTGCAGCTTCTGCAACGCCTCCGGAAGCACCAAAGATTGTTCCTGCACCTGTGTATTCTCCAAACGGGGAATCGTTATCTTCGGGTTCAAGTGCATTGAAATCAATACCTGCACTTCTAATCATTTTACCAAGTTCTTGTGTTGTGATTACATAATCAGTATCTGGTCTGCCATCACGTCCTAATTCCGGACGTTTGCATTCATATTTCTTGGCTGTACATGGCATAACCGCTACTACAACAAGATTTTCTCTGTCAACGTTGTAATATTTTGGTACTAAGTCTACGAGTACCGGTGATAACATTGACATTGGTGATTTGCAGGATGACAAGTGATGTAACATATCAGGATGCTGAGTTTCCAGATATTTAATCCAAGCAGGACAACAGGAAGTGAATAACGGTAAGTTTTCTCCTGACTGCAGTCTGCCTAAAAATTCTGTAGCTTCCTCCATAATAGTTAAGTCAGCAGAGAAGTTTGTATCGAATACATAATCAAATCCAAGTCTTCTCAATGCTGCATTCATCAGACCAATGGTATTTTCACCCGGTTTTAGACCGAATATTTCGCCCAATGCTACACGGGTTGCCGGTGCCATCTGAACTACAACTGTTTTTGCAGGGTTTGTTATTTCTGCCCAAACTTTATCCGTATCATTCTTAATTGATAAAGCACCTGTCGGACATACCGCTGCACATTGACCGCAATTTACGCAGTCAACTTCTGCCAATGGTCTTCCGTTCATAGGCTGAACAAGAGTTTTAGATCCTCTGTTTGCAAACCCTAATACTGAATGTCCCTGAAATTCTGTGCAGGCTCTTACACAAGCACCGCAAAGAATACATTTATTCGGATCTCTTACCAAAGCTGGGCTGCTTTCATCAACCGGTAAGTAACTGTCTAGTGCTTTATCCGGGAAGCGGATATTTTTTATACCGTATTCTTCAGCATATTTCTGTAATTCGCAGTTTCCGCTTCTTTCGCATGTGAGACATTTTCTGTCATGATTTGCAAGCAGCAGTTCCAATACGGTTTTACGAATTCTTCTTGTTGCTTCCGTGTTGAGGTGTACTTTTATACCTGTTTCCGGCGGCATTGTACAAGATGAATTAATCATTTTTCTGCCGTTTGGATATTCTACTTCAACAACACACATTCTGCATGCTCCGAACGAAGTCAAATCAGGACGGTAACAGAATGTCGGAACGTTCATTCCTGCTTTTCTGATAACTTCAAGCAGGTTAGGTTCATCAGTAAATTCTACTTCTTTACCTTCTATAAATAATGTTTTTTTATTATCTGCCATTTTATTATTCCTTTATTATTCCAGTACTATCGCCTTGAACGGACAGTTAGTTAAACAAGCTTCACATTTGATACATTTTGACTGGTCAATTTTGTGAGGTTGTTTTACTGTACCGCTAATTGCCTCGACCGGACAATTTCTTGCACATTTTGTACATCCTTTGCAAAGTTCAGGTACAATTACAATCTTTTTCATTGCAGTACAAACTCCTGCCGGACATTTTTTATCTTTAATATGAGCAATATACTCATCTCTAAAGTATTTAAGAGTTGATAATACAGGGTTTGGAGCTGTTTTACCCAATCCGCAAAGAGAACCGTCTTTTACGGATTTTGCAAGTTCTTCAAGTGTTTCCAAATCTTTCATTTCACCCTTACCCGCAACAATTTTTTCTAATATGCGAAGCATATTTTTTGTACCTTCTCGACAAGGTACGCACTTGCCACAGCTTTCATTTTGAGTAAAGTTCATGAAAAATCTGGCAACTTCAACTATACATGTATCTTCAGCCATTACAACCAGACCGCCAGAACCTACCATAGCTCCTGCTTTTATCAAACTGTCATAATCCATAGGTAAATCCAAATGTTCTTCCGTTAAACAGCCGCCGGAAGGTCCGCCGATTTGAACAGCTTTAAATTTTTTGCCGCCTCTGATACCACCACCGATATCAAAAACAATTTCTCTCAAAGTTGTTCCCATTGGAACTTCTATTAAGCCTGTGTTGTTTACTTCTCCGGTAAGAGCAAATGTTTTTGTTCCCTTTGAAGTTTCTGTTCCCATAGAACTGAACCAATCAGCACCTTTTCTGATAATAACAGGTACATTAGCAAGTGTTTCAACGTTGTTTATTAATGTTGGTCTGCCAAATAACCCTTTGTTCGCAGGGAATGGCGGTTTCGGACGAGGCATACCTCTTTCACCTTCAATTGATGCTATGAGAGCTGTTTCTTCTCCGCAAACAAACGCTCCGGCACCTTCTTTAATGTGAATAGTCAAATTAAAGTCAGAACCCATAATTTTATCGCCTAAGAAATGACGAGCTTCTGCATCAGCAATAGCTTTTCTTAAACGTTTGATAGCAAGAGGGTATTCTGCACGAACATAGATGTATGCTTCATCTGCACCAACTGCAAATGCCGCAATAGCAATACCTTCAAGTAATTTATGAGGATCTCCTTCCATTACGGATCTGTCCATAAACGCACCCGGATCACCTTCGTCCCCGTTACATACTACATAAGATTTTCCGCCACGGTTAGCTGCCGTAAATTTCCATTTGTTTCCGGTAGGGAAACCGCCGCCGCCTCTTCCTCTTAATCCTGATTTTTGGATTGTTTCAATAACGCCGTCAGGATTGTTTTCAATCAATACTTTTGCCAAAGCTTCATAACCGCCGACAGCAATTGCTTCATCAATATTTTCTGCATTAATGTTTCCGCAGTTAGCAAGAGCTGTTCTTGTCTGCTTTGCATAGAAGTTTATATGTTCGTCATCCATAACGTGTTCGTGTGTTTTTGGATCAACGTATAATAATCTTTCTACAGGTTTGTTGTTTCTTATATGACTTTCGTAAATTTCTTCAACGTCACTTTCTTTAACTTTAACGTAAGTAACGTGCTTGTCAGGAATAACTACCAGAACTCCCTGTTCGCAAAATCCGTGACATCCTGTAGGCACGATAGTCATTTTATCATAATCAGTCAGTACTGATACATCAGCACCAAGTTCTTTGAATTTTTCAATAACTTTAAGAGAACCGTTTGCAACGCAGCCTGTGCCGGCACAAACCAATACTCTTAAGCCCTGCTGCTTAATGTCATCTAAAGCACGTTTTTGCTCTGCAGCAATGTCTATATTTAAAACTGTCTTTTCCATTTTATGCTTCCTCTTTTAGTAAGGTATCCAACACAATTTTTATTGCATCCGAAGTCATTTGCGGATATACTTTGCCGTTAACAACAACTACCGGAGCAAGACCGCAAGCTCCTAAACAGCTGACAGTTTCCAAAGAAAACAGTCCGTCATTAGTTGTCATTTTGCCGTCCGTTAAATCAAGACGTGCTTTTATGGCGTTCAATACAGGCATTGAACCTCTAACGTGGCATGCCGTTCCATCGCAAACTTTTATCTCAAACTTACCTTTAGGTTCAAGAGAAAATTGTGCATAGAATGTTGCTACACCAAATACAGTTGCCGGAGATAAACCCTCCATCTTAGTTCCGATATAAATCATGGCATCTTCAGGTAAGTATCGGTAAACTTCCTGCACCTTCTGCAAAATCGCAATCAAATTAGATTTTTTGCCTTCGTATTGAGCAATAATTTCATCCAATTTAGATGTGTCGATTTTGTGGAGATTTTCTGCAGTCATCTCACACTCCTATTCTGTTACATCTATCATTAATAAACCCCGAACAGTCACACAAGTCACTGTTCAAGCTATATTATTGCATAACTAAAATTTAAAAGCAAGTATTTAAAACGATTTCATCCGTTGAGTTTACTTCGTAACTTCAGCCGTCATATTTCCTATATTTCTGAAGAAGTTTTCTATAAAATTATCTTCTCTGGTTAATTTAACTTCTCGTGCAACCTGAGTATCTTCCCCTTTAATATTGGCTATATATGTGTAGCGGGCTTCTTTAGGGTATACTGTGTTAGTATCAGCTTCAATATTTCTGACAGTAGCTACCGATTTATCCGTTTTTGTTACATAAGTTGTAAGAATACTTTTACCTGTATTTTTATCTTCTTTTTCGTAAACGTCAATTTTAACGTTGTTTCTTCTTGCAAAATTTGCAATCGGTTCTTTCATCAATTCAAGTTGCTTAGACGCTTCGCCGTATCCAAAAACGTCATATATGTTGAAGTATTTTCTGATTTTTTGTTCTTTTTTTGAAGTATCGGCAGATGCTTCTGTTATAAAATTTCTGAATTTTTGCCAGTTAATTGCCAAAAAGCCTAAGCCTGTGTTTAAAGATGTTCTCATTATAATACCTTTGCTATGCTAACCTAATATACATATTTTATGACAATAATAAAAAAATATATGATTTTATTAAAAAATATTAATTATCTGTGGTTACAAATTCTTATCACAATATTTTTCTATCGGACAGACTGAACACATCGGCTTTTGCGGTTTACAAACGTTTTGTCCGTGGGTTACGATAAGTGTATTTATATCTATCCAGTGCTTTACGGGAAGTTTATCCCTGAGAGCAAATTCTGTTTCCTCGGGATTTCTTGTTTTTACATAACCCATACGGTTAAAAATTCTGTGGACATGCACATCCACACAGATGGCAGGCTTGTTAAATCCCCTTGCAACTACAAGGTTTGCGGTTTTTCTGCCGACACCGTTGAATTTTACAAGCTCATCTATCGTATCCGGAACTTTTCCGTCATATTTTTCGACAATTTCTTTCGATAATCGGATAATTTGTTTTGCTTTGTTTGCGTAAAATCCGACAGGATAAATTGCCTCTGATAACGCTTTTTCATCACACTTTGCAAACTCCTGCGGAGTTTTCCCCAGTTTCAGCATTCTTAAAGTCGCAGGATAAGTCGTTCTGTCATTAGTTCTCAAACTCAATATACAAGATATCAAAACTAAATACGGATTATTGAAGCTGTCCATTAATCCGACAAATTCGCTCTTTTGCTGTTTTGCATCTTTTAAAGTTTTGACAATTATATCAATATCTTTATCATTCATACTTATTTTCTTGCAACCGCATGTCTTTCCAAAAGTACCATAAGAACAGATATATCCGCAGGTTTAACGCCTCCGATACGGGATGCTTGTGCTAAAGTTTTAGGTTTGATTTTATCAAGTTTTTCTTTAGTTTCTGATGATATGTGTTCAATTGACATATAGTCAATATCATCAGGAATTTTAAATTTATCGAGTTTTCCTGCCTGCTCAACTTGTGCTGTCTGACGTTTCAGATAACCGTCATATTTAATCATAATTTCTACCTGTTCGTAAACATCACGGCTTAAATTCAGATTATTTGTTTCTTCATCCAATTCTTTTAAAATATCATAATTAATATTCGGGCGTTTCAGAAGTTCAGCTAATCTCATTCCTCTTTCAATACCTTCGCCGTATTTGCCTAAAATAGTTTTGACCTCTTCACTTGCAGAAATTTTTACATCAGAAAGTCTTTGAATTTCACGTTGGATATTTTCCTGTTTTTGAGTAAATCTTTGATATTGTTCACCATCAATAAGACCTATTTTATGTCCTATAGGCGTAAGTCTTTCATCAGCGTTATCCTGCCTTAACAATAATCTGTATTCGGAACGGGAAGTAAGCATTCTGTACGGATCTTGGATATCTTTTGTTACCAAATCATCTATCAATGTACCCGTATAGGATGAACTTCTTGAAAGTTCAAGCATTTCGGAACCGTTTAAGTAGTTGAACGCATTAATACCCGCAATTAATCCTTGTGCTGCTGCTTCTTCATAACCGCTTGTTCCGTTGATTTGTCCTGCCAAAAACAGTCCTTGAATTTTCTTTGACATTAAAGAATGTGTAGTCTGTACGGCAGGTACATAATCATATTCAACCGCATAAGCAGGTTTTATAACGTGAGCATTTTCCAGCCCCGGAAGAGTTCTCAACATTTTTACCTGAACATCCGCAGGCAGACTGCTTGAAAATCCCTGAATATAAGCTTCGTAATTTCCTAAACCCTCAGGCTCAATAAATATATGATGCGACGGATTTTTGGCAAATCTGACGACTTTATCTTCTATTGACGGGCAGTATCTCGGGCCGACACCCTGTATCAAACCCTTGAACATAGGTGATTTATCAAGATTTGCTTTAATAATCTTATGAGTTTCTTCATTTGTTCTTGTCAGATAGCAAGGATACTGTTTTCTTACAGGTCTGTCAGGTCTGAACGAATAAAAACTTAAAATTTCATCTCCGGGTTGAATATCAAGTCTGGAGTAATCAATAGATCTTTTATCAACTCTTGGCGGAGTACCTGTTTTTAATTTTTTCAATTCTAATCCAAGCTTTCTTAAAGAATCGGAAAGTCCGTAAGCAGCTTTTTCCCCGAGCCTGCCGGCACTGTATGACTGAAGTCCTACCCATATTTTGCCGTCTAATGATGTTCCTGTAGTCAAGATTGCGGCGTTGACGGTAAATTCAATGCCGTACTCATCAATTGCACCTGTTATTTTTCCGTCATTAACAAGTAAATCGGTTATGCAGGCTTGTCGCAGATAAATATTTTCGTTACTCTCAATAACATTTCTCATATAATCAGAATATTGACGTTTATCTGATTGAGCTCTTAAAGCTCTGACTGCAGGACCTTTTGAAGAATTAAGTGTCTTCATTTGCAGGTATGTAGCGTCTGCTGCAAGTCCCATTTCTCCGCCGAGAGCATCAATTTCTCTTACCAAAGTTGATTTTGCAGGACCTCCTATGGCAGGATTACAAGGCTGGAGGGCAATATGCTCAACATCCAATGTCGCAAGAAGAACTTTTAGTCCTAATCTTGCACAGGATAAAGCGGCTTCACAACCTGCGTGACCTGCACCCACTACTATTACATCGTATGTGTTATTGAGGTAATTCATAACAGTATTATATAACAAAGATATTTATAAGAAATTTCAGGTTACATTTTGTAAATGTAATATATACAAAGTAGCAAAAATAATTCTTGAGGTGGTTATATGTTAAGGGTACAAAAATGATTAATCCGATTAAATATAACATTTCGTTTGGCTATAGGGGAGCTGATAATAATTCGGCAGAAGTTAACATTAAAAAGCCTGTTAGGACAAGTATTTTTTATGTAAATGATTTCCATGGCAAGGCAATAAATATGGAAAGAGCTGTTACTGCTTCAAATGCTTTTGACAGATTTACGTTTCAGAAGCCTACGGATAAATTGAAGCTGGCTTCGGGTGATATAATGCTCGGAGAGGATATAGGTGTAAACAGGGTTGCGATGCAGTTTTTAAAGTTTATCGGTGTAACTGCAACTGCCGTTGGTAATCACGAATGCGATATGAAATCCGAGGATTTCTTTAGCGAAATTACGGGCATGCCTGCAACACTTCTTGCATGTAACATCAAAAATCCACAGGACAGTAAATTGTCAAAATATGTTCAAAAGTCTTGTGTGCAGGAAATAAACGGAACAAAGTACGGATTGATAGGTACTATCCCGTCAGATTTGATTTCAAGGATAAAATACGGGAAAGTTCTTCAAGATCAGAATATTCAGCCTGCAAATATTGATGAAACAATCAAATATGTGCAAGATGAAGTCGATAAATTAAAATCTCAGGGAGTAGATAAGATAATACTTTTATCTCATAGCGGTTACGGTTATGATATAAAGATAGCTAAGAATACTAATGGAATTGATGTTATATTGGGCGGACATTCTCATAATCTTCTAAATGGTATTCAAAAGGATATAAACTTGTTTTATTCAAAATCGGGAGAACCCGTTATTATTACTCAGGCAGGGCGTGACGGTAAGAATTTTGGGATATTAAATCTTGAATTTGATAAGAACGGAGTTATTACAAAAGCTCAAAATAATATCGGTACAACAAAAGATTTTTCAAGGAATGCAATAGCCCGTTATATATTTGAAAAAATCAAGGGTAAACCTGAAATTATAGGAGAAATAAGGACTGCTCCTCCAGCATTGAAAAATGATTTAACAGAACCTAATCCGCTTGCATATTATGGGGCAGATGCACTACGAGAATTGACGGGAGCTGATATTGCATTGATTGGGGCGGCGAATATGAGAGGATACGTTGAAAAAGGAAAAATTGATACATCTGTCATTGAAGAAATTTCACCGTTCAAAAACAAAATTGTAAAAATAAATTATACCGAGAAAGAAATCGTTGATGCGATAAAATACAGTGCAAAATCCATAAAATCACGAAATAATAAGCCGGGTATAATGTATGTTTCAGGCCTAAAATATACGATGACAAAAGAGGGTGATGTAACTTCTTTAAGTTATATCGACAAGCAAGGTAAAGAATGTCCGATTGACATAAACAATCCGAGAACAGATAAGATATATTCTACTGCAATAAACGACTATTTTTCCAGTAATAATGACGGCTACGACATGCTAAACAAATACTTTGAAGCAACAGAGAGATATAGCTGGGATTTAAATTATGCAATCGAACAAAAAATTCGGGCAGCAAAAGAACCTATAGATATTGTTGATGACGGAAGAATTATTATAACTGATTAATCTGATTTGCATAAATGTATTTTTTCCTGTAGTATTTTGGTATGGAAACGAAAGTAAAGCAAATTATAAATAACTTATTACCACGCCTGAAAAGCGTGAAGGAGTGCCTTTGACTTTGACAATTTAAGTTCAAAGCTGGTTTCTCTTGAAGAAAAAATGCAAAATCCTGAGATTTGGTCGGATAAAGATAAGGTTTCAAAATTAGGTTCTGAGATAAAAGAGATAAAGGAAAATATTTCTCTTTATGAAAAGTGGCAGGCAGTTATAGATGATGCAGAGGTATCACTTGATATAGGTGATACGGATTTGATAAGTGAAAGTTTATCGGCATTAATATCTGCTGAAAAAGAAATAGAAAGCTTTGAAGTCAGGTTAATGCTTAGCGGTGAATATGATGATGCTGATGCAATGCTAACCATAAACGCCGGAGCAGGCGGAACTGATGCACAGGATTGGGCAAGTCTTTTGTTGAGAATGTACACAAGGTGGGCAGAACAGCATGACTGGCATGTAAGTTTAATGGATAAGCTTGACGGAGATGAAGCAGGTATTAAATCGGCGACAATAAAGGTTTCGGGTAAATTCGCATTCGGTTATTCAAAGGCAGAACGAGGAGTTCACAGATTAGTTCGAATTTCGCCGTTTAATGCAAACGGGAAAAGACAAACCAGTTTTGCTTCTGTAGAGGTGTCTCCGATAATAGAAGATTTTGAAAAGACGATAACAATACCGCCTGAAGATTTGGAAATTGATACAATGCGTTCGGGAGGTGCCGGCGGACAGAATGTTAATAAGGTTGAAACTGCCGTCAGAATTTTGCATAAACCTACAGGTATTGTTGTAAAGTGTCAGCAAGAGCGTTCACAACTGCAAAACAAGGAAAATGCAATGCAGATGCTTGCTTCTAAACTTCTTGCCATTCGTCAGGCAGAGCATGAAAAAAAACTTGCAGAACTTAAAGGAGAAAATGTAGATATAAATTTTGGTTCTCAAATTCGGTCTTATGTTTTTCATCCTTATAAAATGGTGAAAGATCACCGTACAGGCTTTGAAGTCGGTAATGTTGATGCGGTTATGGATGGGGAGTTGGATGGATTTGTTGAGGCGTATCTCAAATTAATGGTGTAATTTATTTTACAATTTCTGTTGTTTTTGTTACAATGTGTATTGTTATATAACAGTAGGAAGGTAATAATGAAATTTTCATCATCGTTTAAGGTTGGATTATTAACTCTATTATCCTTAATAATATTGATTGGTGTAGTTATAAGGGTAAAAGGAAGAGCGATATCCTCAGCACCCCGTGTAGAAATTCAGTTTAAAGATGTAAACGGTATGCGTCCCGGTGCAGGAGTTCAGATGATGGGCTTAAAGGTCGGTCAGGTTGAACAAATCACACCTACTATTGATGGTGAAGACAGTTATGTCAAAGTTAAATTCGTTATCACAAATCCTCAGGTTAAAATTCCGAGAGCATCTACATTTTCAATTCAGCAGTCAGGTCTGATTGGGGAGTTGTTCTTAGAAATTACTCCTCCAAAAACAAGAACTATTTATATCCCTATGATAAATAAGGATGTACTGTTCAAAGATGATCCTGTTGAAATGAAATTAAGTGATAAATTTTATGACGTAGGTATTATAAGAGATGTTCAGATAGTTCACAGAGATGCTCTGCCTTATAATGTCAGAGATAAAGTTACTACCAATTACGCATACAGAGTTGACTATATAATCAATCTTCCGGGATTAATTATGCCAAACTTTATTAAAGGTGAAGCTGTATCCAAGGGCGGAATTAAGAAGTTAAGAATTGCGGCATTGGATAACACAATACCGCCTTACCCGAAACAAAAATCTCCATATACGATTATCGAGCCTATGAGAATTGCAGACTTCTTGAATTGGCAGTATAAAGCAGCCGAAAGCTTGACTGAAACTAATATGAAGGTTAATACATTGTTATCTGATCAAACAATAGCTGAATTACAGGCTACTGTTAATAATATTGATGAAATTACAAAGAAGGCTGAAGTTACTGTTGATAAGATTAATCAGCTTATTGATGATTCAAAAGGCGATATCAAGGAGCTTATTGAATTGGCAAATCATACCGCAGCTGACTTTAATGCCCTTGCAGGTAATATTAACAACATTGTTGGGGACCCTGTGTTCAAAAAGAATTTAGTTTCAACATCAACTTCGATTGATCAGTTGGCTAGAAATCTTAATAAGATTATGGGTAACGAACAAGAATCTACGAAAATGGCTCAGGATATAAGAACAATTACTGATAATTTAGCTGAAATTTCAACTTCTGTTACTGCTATGACAAAAGATGAACAGTTGAAAAAAGATTTGAAAAATACTTTAGCTAACACAAACAGGGCATTGGATAATGTGTCAATGGCACTTGCCTCCGTAAATAAAATGACTCCTGAGAATAAGACTGAACTTGACAGCTTGCTTGAAGATGCAAAAGTTACAACCGCAAATCTAAAGAAATTCTCAGAAAAATTGAATAAGAGATTTTTAATATTCAGGTTGTTGTTCTAGGAGTTTTACCGTGAACATAAAAACCGAAATTACTAAATTACACTACAACAAAGATGCTAAAGGCTTCCTGTTCAACATATTGAAGTTTGCATCTTTGTTTTACGGTATCGGAAGTAACTTTAAAAATTATCTGTACGATAAGAAGTATATCAAACCCAAAAAGGTTGATGCTTATGTAATTTCGGTAGGAAATCTTACTACGGGCGGTGTTGGAAAAACTCCTGTTGTAGCTGAAATAGCAAAGTATTTAATCCAAAAAGGTGAAAAAGTTGCTGTTATATCTCGAGGTTATGGCGGCAGATTATCAAACAAAAATATTAATCTCATTTCTGACGGAGAAAAGGTCTATTATAATGCCAGATTTGCCGGAGATGAACCGTATTGGCTTGCTCAGGAAACAAAAGTCGTTGTTGTTACTTCAAAAAACAGATATAAGGCTGCGGAATTTGCGATTAAGGAGTTCGGTGTAACTAAAATTATTCTTGACGATGGTTTTCAACATCGGAAACTTTATCGAGATTTGGATTTGATTTTAATGGATTCTGAAAAACAATTCGGAAACGAATGTGTACTTCCGGCAGGACCGTTAAGAGAAGGAATTGACTCTATTTCTCGTGCAAATAAGTTGATTATAGTGAGTAAAAATACAGTTCATGATGAAGCTGAAAGATTATCCCGAATTTTAGAGAACAGGTTTGATATTAGTACCTCCGTATGTAAGACTGAACCTGATTATGTTTATAATATTAAAACTAATTTTCATCTTCAAAAAGGAACAAAAGTTGTTGCGTTGTCGGCAATAGGACAGCCTGAGCAGTTTTTTGAATTTTTGAACGGTTTTGTGATTGATAAAAAAATCGTTTTTGATGATCATCATCAATATATTGAAACGGATATTCCAAAGACAGATTGTCCGATTATTACAACAGAAAAAGATGCTGTCAAAATAAAAGAATTTAATTTCGACAACATCTTTGCTCTGAAACTTAAAACAGAAATTGATGCTAAATCTTTACTTGAAGATTAGTGCCACGGATAATCCTTCTTAATTTGCCAACCATCGTACACAACTAGCGGTGTACATGAGTCTCCGACTCCGTTATCACACCATCTTACCAAATCACTTCTGCGTGTTCCCTGATAACCAACAGTCAGACTTCGCCCGTTTTGTCCTTGTCCATGAGCTATATTGTCTCTGCCGTACGCATAACTAAAGTAGAATAAGTCTTTGCCCATTCTGTTAAACCCTGCATAAGGACCATCTATATCAATCCAGACTTTTCCGCTCGCATCGTGAGTATAAACCCCGTTCCAAATTACACAAGCACCGCTTGGGAGTTTTGCTGACCATGATTCTGTAGAAAAGTGCATGTGATTAGTTGTAAATCTTTCAGTAGAACCATCCATCGCAGTATATGGTCTGTATTCTTTACCTTCATAGCAGGCTGCATGTCTTACATCATCAGGCGAAGGATACATTTTAACGGCAATCTCTTTCATTGCACGATGAAAACATCCCTGATGAAATTTACTGAAAGTAACTCCGTTGATTGTTTCATCACCTGAACACCAGGTTTCCATAGGTCCGCCGTCATAATCGGCAGATGCTTTATCCATTGCTACAGTAATCTGTGCGTAAGCTTGTTTTAATCTGTTTGCCGCTACACTCTTTTGATAACCTTGTATAAGTGTCGGCAACGTCATTGCCGCAACTACACCAATTATACCAAGCGTTATTAAAACCTCAGCCAAGGTAAATGCGGTTTTCCTATCTCTAATTATGTATGAAGCAGTGTATTTCAAGCCGGTTAATTGTTTAGCTGCTAAATTTTCTAAATCGTGCAAACCATTGCTACGAGTGAGTTTTAGTCCTCACTCCCTGAATGCAGATATAGCCATAGTTTTCACCCTCCTGTTATTGTCGTCATTATTATTATAACATATATCTTACATTTGCTCAAGATTATGCAAATAATTTCTTGATTTTCTTATCGTGATTTCTTTTGATAACCTGTTCTTCCAAAGCTTTTGCTATAATCACCATTTTTTCCAGTCCGGTTGTGGACATAATTCTTTTGTAAAGAGCAAGTGCTTCTTCATGAGAGTTTAAATCTACCCTAAAACTGGTAATTTTTCCTTTAACTTTGTGAGCTTTGTCAAAAGTTCTTATGAATAATGTACTTGTTCTGTGGCGTTTCGGTTTGTCTGCAACTTCGTAAGTCTTTGATGTATCTTTGTATTCAAGTTTATAGCCGTTGCCGTCAGATACAACATGCCAGTGTTTACAATGAGCAAGTGCCTCCTGAGCTGCTTTTATTTCAGGAGTTTGTTCCAACAGAATATTTCCTTTTAATTTTCCAAAACTTGGTGATTGATTGCATCTGACGTCCATTTGTTTATTTCTCCATTGGTAATCTTTTTCAAAGCGGTATCTGAAATAATTTCAGATACCGTCATCTGTATGGTTTATGTGTAGTTACGCTATTAAATCCAGTTTATTTGTGTTTTCATAATCAGCTTTTGCTTGTACGAGCATAGCTTGTAATTCTGAGCGTTCTTCTTCTGACAAGTCGTTTGCCTTTAATTTATCTTCAAGAATTTCTACCCGTAATTCCTTTTGCTGTAAATCTATTTCTTTATTTGTGTTGTTCACTAATGTCTGAACTTTATCCTGTTTAGATTCTTGTTTACCCTCAATCGGTTGAGCAGGCGGTTGTTCATCCCCTCTAAACATTGGATTGTAACATCTGACTGATACAGGACTAATTGCCATAAAATTTTTACCTCACACTATATTTACACACTCTTATATAAAGAAATTTCTGTGTTAAAAATTGCCCTTTTATTTAATAAATATTTACAAAACAAAACCAGTCTTATCAAATGATAAGACTGGTCAAGGTTTTTAGTTTATAAATATTAGTGGCAAAGTGCCAGTAATACGCCGGCTGCTACTGCAGAACCAATTACGCCTGATACGTTAGGTCCCATAGCATGCATCAGCAAGAAGTTTTGAGGATTTTCCTCTAAACCGACTTTGTTTGATACACGGGCTGCCATAGGTACAGCTGAAACCCCTGCTGAACCGATAAGCGGATTGATTTTGTTCTTAGAAAATACATTCATTAACTTAGCCATCAATACACCTGCTGCTGTTGCAAGCGAGAATGCAATGATACCCAAAATAAGAATGAATATTGTCTGTAATGTCAAAAACTGCTCTGCTGACAGTTTTGAACCGACTGACAAGCCTAAGAATATCGTTACAATATTGATTAATGCGTTCTGCATTGTATCGGAAAGTCTTTCCACAACACCGCATTCTTTACATAAATTACCGAAACATAAAGCCCCAAGTAACGGACATGCACTAGGTAAAAGAATTACGCAAAGAAGTAAAATCATAAGAGGAAATACTATTTTTTCTCTTTTTGATACTTCTCTTAATTGTGTCATCTGAATTTGTCTTTCGGTTTTTGTTGTCAACAATCTCATAATTGGCGGTTGAATAACAGGAACTAATGCCATATATGAATAAGCCGCAACTGCGATAGGTCCGAGTAAGTTTTCTGCAAGTTTTGTAGTTACATAAATTGAAGTCGGACCGTCCGCACCACCGATAATACCGATTGATGCTGCTTCAGGTAAAGTGAACCCGAATATACAGTATGCCATTAATAAAGCACCGAATATACCGAATTGGGCTGCACCACCTAACAGTGCCATTCTCGGATTTGCAATCAAAGGACCAAAGTCTGTCATTGCTCCGACACCCATGAAGATTATCAACGGGAATAATCCTTTATGAATACCTGCTTCAAATATAATTCCCAAAAATCCGTTTGGACCTGCTATTTCTTCTCCTAACGGCATCGGAATGTTTGATAGCAAACCGCCAAATGCTATTGGTACAAGAAGTAACGGTTCAAATTGTTTCTTAATACCCAACCAGAGCAAGAATAAACAAACAAGAATCATTATCCAGTGTCCATGGACATGTAAGAATTGTTCAAAGCAGTTTGTTATAGACGGATCCTGAGGTTGTAAAAACGTCATAATACCCGTTGAATTCCATAACTGGAGTAAACCGTCTTGAATATTAATTGTCATCTTAATTTACCCCCTTTATTAACCTATAGTTACCAAAGCTTGACCCGTAACTACTTTATCGCCCTGTGCAACAAGAACTGATTGAATAGTACCTGCTTTTGGAGCTTTTACTTCTGTTTCCATTTTCATAGCTTCCATAACCAAAAGTACATCACCTTCAGCAACTTCGTCGCCTTCTGAAACTTCAAGTCTTAACACGTTACCAGGTAATCCTGCTTTAACTTCTTCACCATTACCTGATGAAGCTGATGAGCCTTTTGTTTCAATACCTGCTTTAACGGCAATATCATAAGTCTTTCCGTTAACTGTAGCTTTGTTATCACCGTCAAGTTTAACTGCATAATTTTTACCGTTAACTTTGATTGTATATTCACCTGTTGAAGATGTCTGAGTGCTTGCTGCAGCAGGTGCATCAGCAGATTTTTTATTGACAGATACCTGACCTTTGCCAAGTAAGAAATCAATACCTTTATCAACGTTACCGTCTTTGCATGCTGCAGCTATGAATAAGTTTTCATCAGTTACAGGAAGTCCTGCAGCTTTTAATCTTTCTTCCGCAGCTTTCAAACCTTTTTCAGGATCTTTTTCATTCAAGTCAACAACGTGTTCAGTTGTAGGTTTAAGTCCTGTTTTTTCTTCTGCCCATTTAACCAATTCAGGATCAGGTTCACAAGGTGTTTTACCGAAGTAACCGAGCAACATCTTTGCATAACCCGGATTTGCCTGTTCCCAAGGATGTTCAGTGATTGCATTTAAGAATGATTGCTGAGCATAGAATTGTGAAACAGGTGTAACTGATGTAGCAAAACCGCCTCTTTCAACGACTTCTTTCATATTTGCAATCAGTTTAGGGAATTTGTCAAGCATACCCATGTCTTTTAACTGGTTAACAGTTGTTGCTGTAGCACCACCCGGAAGCGGAGCCTGAATTAATATAGGGTTAACCGCTAATGAAATAGGTGAAATAGGATAATCTTTCATGCAATCCTTGAATATTTCTTCTGTTTCCATAATTTTCTTGATATCCAAACCTAAATCATATTCAGTGCCTTTCAGAGCATGCCACATAGAAATAATATCTGGTTGACCGGTACCGCCTGAAACAGGTTTCATAGCTAAATCAATTCCGTCAGCACCACCTTCAAGAGCTGCAAGATATGCAGCTAAGCCTGTACCTGCTGTTTCGTGTGAGTGGAAACGAATGTGAGCATCCTGACCTAATAATTCACGAGCCATTTTTACGGTTGCATATACTTTTCTAGGATTAGATGTACCTGAAGCATCCTTAAATGCCAAACTGTCAAACGGTAAACCCGAATCAAGAATGTTTCTCAAAACTTTTTCGTAAAAAGCAACATCATGAGCACCTTCGCAGCCAAACGGCAATTCCATCATTGTGATAGTTACTTCATGCTGAAGTCCGTGTTTTTTAATACTGTTTGCCGAATCGATTAAGTTATTAACATCATTCAACGCATCAAAGTTTCTGATTACGTTTACGCCGTGTTTTGCAAACATTTTTGCGTGTAAATCAATAACGTCACGAGGCTGAGAGTTCAAACCAACAACGTTAACACCACGAGCTAAAGATTGTAATTTTACATCAGGTCCTACTGCAGCTCTGATTTTATCCATAGTTTCGAAAGCATTTTCGTTACAGAAAAATATCGGAGCCTGAAATCTTGCACCGCCTGCTGTTTCAAAATGTTTTAAACCTGCATCAACAGCTGACTGTAATGCCGGAATAAAGTCATCAACGAGGACTTTTGCCCCGAAAATTGATTGGAAACCGTCTCTGAATGACGTATCCATAACTTTAATTAGTTTTGTCATTTATTTATCTCCCTTAATTTATTTACTTATTTTCTAAACATTGCTGAAAGTATTGCTACGGCAATTTCTTCGTCATTAGATGAAGAAACTTTTTTAACCCCTGCAGGTTGAGCAATAACTTCAGGGAATATCAGGTTCAATTTTTTTACAATGGCTGACATAATGTGCATTACAATAATCATCAAGCATAGGAAACTAAGTACTGTTCCCATTCCGATACACATTGCGACAAGCCCTTGTATCCATAATTCACTGTTCATAATATATCTCCTATTAGTAATATGTGTTCTTTGTTATTTTTGTCTTTAAGTTTTAATGCCCCGTTTTCAGTCACATCGGTGGCTACTCCGCAATACTTCTCATTAAGAACTTTTACGGTTATATCTTTATTGAGGAATCCGGCTCTTCTTATGTAATCTTCTCTTATTAATAAAAATCCACCCTCAATAAATTTATTATATAACAAACAAAATCGTGTAGACAGTTTTTCTAAAAATTCTTCTCTGTCAATAGTTTTACCCGTTTCTATATTAAGTGAGGTCGCCGGCTGATCTATTTTATCAAGTGTTTCCTGTGTTGTATTAAGGTTTACTCCAAAGCCTAAAACTATTCCCTTGAGTACTCCTTTACCCATTACAGCTTCTGCTAAAATCCCTGAAATTTTTTTGCCGTTAATTTGTACGTCATTAGGCCATTTTATTTTCGGATTTGTTCCGTATTCTTCAAAAGTTTGACATAATATAAGGCATAAAAGCTGCGTTAAATTTGAATATACAGGCAATATTGTATCGGATGGTTTAAGTACTATGCTTGCATAGATATTATCTTTTCCCAAATAAGACCATTTGCGGTTGAGTCTGCCCCTCCCGTCGGTTTGATTTTGGGTGTAAACTATTGTGCCGTCACTAATTGAGGTAATATTTTCTTTGGCATATTTATTCGTTGAATCAATCTCTTCCAAATATAATAAATTCATATTAAAATTATAGCAAAAAAATATATTTACGGTTTTTATAAAGTTTTGAAGGTCAGGTGAATATGATTAACAATAATACTTACAGAATATCAGGAACGCAATTTGGGGCAAAGCTTGATTCATCGGCTTATGCAAAATTGAGAAAAAGCTCTTCAAGAGAAATTTCGGATTGTATTGATTCTTGTGCCAAAAGATTTGAAAATTGGGGATATAATGATTCTGTTATATCTATTGCGGAAAATAAGAATACAGGTAAAAGCGTTTTTACTATCAGTAATAATAGACTTGGTGACAAAGTGGTAAAATTGGGTTTTGAAAAAAGAGATAGTGAATTGATACATGCTTTCTTGTCTATTACGGAAGATATGATTAAATCTGCTGAAAACTTTATAAAAAAATCACACTCATAATTTTCACGTTACATGATTTTAAACTTCAATATTAAATGTGCATGTTATATGTTTATACAATAGTTTCTTAATATTCTTCCTTTGTAAAGACTATTGATATTTTTTAGTGTTTATAGTACACTAACTATATATAGGTAAATTTCAAACCCATAAAAAAGGAGGAAATATAAATGGAAACTTATGGTATTGAAAAATTAGGTATCACTTCTCCTTCCGCAGTACACAGAAACTGGACTCCGGCTCAGTTAACCGAAGCTGCTTTGAGAAGAGGTGAAGGTACATTATGTGAAACAGGTGCACTTGTTGTTACTACAGGTAAATATACAGGTCGTTCACCTAAGGATAAATTTATCGTTGATACTCCTAGCATTCATGACGATATCGCATGGGGCAAGGTAAATCGTCCTATTTCAAGAGAAGCTTTTAATTCAATTAAGTCAAAAATGGTTGACTACTTGAATGGTAAAGAAGTATTTATTTTTGATGGTTTTGCAGGTGCAGACAAGAAATATACTCAAAAATTTAGAGTAATTAACGAAATGGCATCTCAAAACATGTTTATTCACCAATTGTTAATCAGACCAACAGCAGAAGAATTAGCAAACTATGGTGAAGCTGATTACACAATCATTTGTGCTCCTGGATTCAAATGTGATCCGGCTGTTGACGGTACAAACTCTGAAGCTTGTATTGCAATTGATTATGAAGCTCACATGATTATTATTGCAGGTTCTCAATATTCTGGTGAAATTAAAAAATCTGTATTTGCAACTATGAATTATGTAATGACTAAGAAAAATGTTCTTCCTATGCACTGTTCAGCAAATATGGATCCGGAAACTCATGAAACAGCCGTATTCTTCGGACTTTCAGGAACAGGTAAAACAACTTTATCAGCTGATCCTAGCCGTAAATTAATCGGTGATGACGAACACGGTTGGTCACCTGATGGCGTATTCAATTTCGAAGGCGGATGCTATGCTAAATGTATCAACCTTACTGAAGAAAATGAACCTGATATTTTCAACGCTATTAAATTTGGTTCATTGGTTGAAAACGTAATTATGAACCCTGAAACAAGAGAATTGGATTTCTTTGATGGTTCATTAACAGAAAATACTCGTGTTGGTTATCCTGTTAACTATATAAACAATGCAGCTATCCCTTCAATGGGCGGTATTCCAAAAGTTGTCGTATTTTTGACAGCTGATGCGTTTGGTGTACTTCCTCCAATTTCAAGATTGGATAAGAACGCTGCTATGTATCACTTCGTAACAGGTTTCACATCAAAACTTGCAGGTACTGAACGTGGTATTACAGAACCTGTACCTACATTCTCAACATTATTTGGTGAACCGTTCATGCCTATGGATGCTTCAGTTTACGCTAAAATGTTGGGTGATAAATTGGATCAATACGGTACTAAGGTTTACTTAGTTAACACAGGATGGGCAGGCGGTTCTGCATCATCAGGTGCTAAGAGAATGAAACTTGCATATACAAGAGCTATGGTAACTGCAGCATTGAACGGCTCATTTGATTCTGTTGAATTCAAACACCATGATGTATTCAATGTTGATTATCCTACATCTTGCCCTAACGTTCCTGATGAAATGTTGGATGCAAGAGGTATGTGGACTGATAAGGCTGCTTATGATGAAGCTGCTAACAAATTGGCTCAAATGTTTGCTGACAACTTCTCAAGCAAATATCCGAACATGCCATCAGAAATTGTTAATGCTGGCCCAAAGCCATTAAGTTCAGTTAAGTAATCTTTTTATTTAACATAAAAAAGCTCTGTCATAATTTTGGACAGAGCTTTTTTGGTTCTTTATTCTTTTATCCGAGTCCGTTAAAGTTTTTAATTTTCTTTTCGATTTTAGCTTTTTTTTCGGATTCAATGGATTGTTTTATGTCCTTTTCAATTTCGTTTTTTGCCTTCCTCATATCTTCTGCATATTCAACAGCGATACTAAAGGATACAACTTTATCGAATATTTCAGGATCGCTTTTTTCTAATTCGCCTAAAAATCTGACTCTATTGTCAATTTTAGAAATTTCGCCATCTTTTTTCTCATTTTTAGCATCATATTTATTAAAAACAGAATTTAATTTTTTAGCATCATTTTGATTTAACTTAATGCCTTGGTCTTTAAAGAATCTTTGCATATCGGCCATGCTAAACTTTAAATCTGAATAATCCGGAATATTTCCTGCCATAATTTTTCTCCTATACTAATACTTACACAAAAGATTACGGTCAATTCTATAATAACTTTAGAAATTTAACTAAATTTTTACAAAATATTACAATCCTAAAATCATTTTGTTAATGTTTGCACTCATATTCATTGACATAATGACTGCTTTTTCGTTTTCTTTTGTTACTTTATAACTTTGATTTATTGCTCCGAGTTCTGTATTGTATAGTTTATACAAATCTCGTTTTGACTTATCTGTGTATTCAGAATTAAGAACTGTATTAATTTCTTCGGAAATAGTTTTTAAAATTTCGTCTAAGGTTAAGTTATCAGCTAAATGCAGTCCCATTTTTGTCGCAAGTTCTTTTGCCTTTTTCATTAATTCAATTTCACTTGAAACACTACCTGAACATACTTTTTCCGGTTGTTTAGGTAAATTTTCAATTTCAGCTTTTCTTGCTTTTTGGGCATTTTGTATGATAATTTGTGCTTGACCTTCAGAGGTAACGGTTGAAGGATCAATCCCGAGTGCAATAAGCTTTCTTCGGGTTTCTTCGCTGAGAAGAGAATTTCCTGCCCCAAAGTATGAATTTATTAATGAGGATGCGTTTATTGCCATTCGATACACAAATCCTTTCGGTATATATTTAATGATTAACTTATGACTGTCAAATATTTATACGGCAACTATGCAAAAAACTTTAAGGTGTTGACTTAACAAGTGAAATATATTAGCATTAGACTATTAATAAGGAGGTTTATATGAAAAAGATATCAGTATTCATTTTAGGCATAATGACAGTTTTGATAATGAGCGGAACAGCCGTTCTTGCAGATCAAACTTATGTCATACATACAGAAAATACCAATCCGACAGCACTGGAAAAACTTGGAACTAATGCTGAAAATACTGTAATAAAAGTCGGAGAAAAAACAGGTGATGCGGCAAAGAGAATAGGCAGAAAAACAGAAAAAACCGTAAAGAAACTGGGTAAAAAAACTAAAAAAGCAGCAGCGAAAGCAGCGGATGCTGTTGTTGAAACATCCTATGATGCAGTCGATGCAACGGGAGAGGCAATAAAAAATGGTGCCAAAAAGGCGGGTGACGCAACAACTCGTGGGGCAAAAAAGGCAACAAACTTTACCTTCAGAAAAATTAAGAGTGGTGCCGAAAAAATCATTGAAAAGACCGAAACAGAACAAACTCAGACAGTAGAAAAATAAAAGTATATAATCAAACTGATTTTTAACGAATTTTTATAATAATTATTTAACGACAAAGACAGGCTGAAAGCCTGTCTTTTTGTTGATTCGGTGGGACTGTATCGCTCATTCGCATTTAACGGCAATTCCGCATTTTGTTTTCAGAAACTGCGTTTCTTCCAAACAAAATTGCTCCAGCCTCAGCTCATTCGCTCTCAAACCTGACAAGGCTCTGCATTGTGGTTCTCGTCCCACCTTAATAAAAAAGACCCCTTTCGGAGTCTTCTTTATGGTGGGTCCGGTGGGACTTCTCTTGAATTTTTTGCGTTAAACGAGTCTACGGATTTTGCTTCAAAGAACTTACGTTCTTACGTTCTTTTTGCAAAAGTCCTCCGCTCTCTGCAAAAAATTCGCCGAACCCTCATGACAGGTCTTGCGACCTGTGTGGGTTCTTCAAATTCTCACGCATACAGACAATAAAAAAGAACAGGATAACCTGTTCTTCTTTATGGTGGGTCCGGTGGGACTCGAACCCACGACCAATTGATTAAGAGTCAACTGCTCTACCAACTGAGCTACAAACCCATATATTTACCTCTTTATAGTAGCATGTAAATTTTAAAAATCAATATTTTTATTGGTAATTATATACTATGTTACAGTAAATATAGCCGAAACCTCCGTAGGGGAGAGGATAGAAAATCAAGTTGAGTTTACGAAACTTAGATTTTCATAAGAGGCTGTTATCCCGTTAGGGAAATTATCTACCCTCTCTTGAATTTTTAGAACTCAACTGCATTTCGTCCTAAAATTCTTTTCTCTCCAAGGGAGAGATTTAACTGTAACATTGTGTATAAATACCTTTTTATTTATAATGATTACGCATCAATAATCCCACCGCCAAGAACAATGTCATTGTCATAAAATACTACCGATTGCCCTATCGCAATAGATTTTTGCATATTTTCAAATTTTACAAGAACATTACCATTCTCTAACGGAGTTACAATTACGTCAGTAGGTTTTTGCGTTGAACGAATTTTTGCCTGACATCTTGTTTCCTCTGTTAAATAATCAAACGGTATCCAATTTAATTTGGTTGCAACCAGAGAATCCTTCATTGTAGCGTCTTTCCCGCCAACTACAACCTCATTCGTATCCTTCCTTAATTCTAATACATATAAAGGTTCTGCCGCAGAAATTCCAAGACCTTTTCTCTGTCCTATCGTATAATTCCATATACCTTCATGTGAACCTAATATCTTGCCGTCACGGTCGACTATATTACCCTTTTTAGGCTGAACTTCCAACAGCTCGTTATAATCTCCGTCATAAAAATCTTGACTATCAGGCTTATCTGCAACTTTTAATCCGTGTTGCTCGGCTATTGCACGAATTTCCTCTTTTTTATATGTTCCAAGAGGCAGCATTATTTTTGCAAGCTGCTCCTGTTTTAATCTGTACAAGAAATATGACTGATCTTTGCCCTCATTTAATCCTCTTTTTAATAAATATCTATCCCCTTCTTTTTCAACTCTGGCATAATGCCCAGTCGCAAATTTGTCATACTCAATGCCGTTTGCTAAAGCTAATTTTGGCAATACATCAAACTTTATCAAACTGTTACACCAAATGCATGGATTAGGTGTTCTCCCGTCAAGATATTCTTTCTTAAAATTGTCCAAAACAATTTTTTCGTACTGTTCAGCACAATCAAATACATAAAATGGTATTCCTATGCTCTCAGCAATTTTTCTCGCTTCTTCAATATCTTCTTTTTCGTCAGGGCCGTAACAAGCACCATGCGTCGGCTTTTTGTCAGAAATTTTGTTCAGTTTTTCCTGAATTCTCTTGTGTACTCCGGTGTTTCCCCATATAGCCATTGTCGCACCAATTACCTCATGTCCTTGTTCTTTTAGCATTAGTGCTGTTACTGAGGAATCTACTCCGCCTGACATTCCGACTAAGATTTTCATGCTCTTTATACTCCTGACTATTTTGTTTAATCCTTTGTATAAATAATTCTACCCGATAATAAAATTTTTTCAAATATTATCGGGTAGTAAAGTTTTGAATTTATTTCGTTTCTATAATATGCTATCTGTCCATTTTTTTAATTCTTCAACAGAAGGTTCTCCGTTTAATATTTTCCCTTCAATTATTTCAGTCGTTTCTGCAACGCTCGGTCTAAGGTTTTCTATTGTTCTGCCAAACCTGCTGCCGCCTGAGGTTGCAAACAGTATAATTTTCTTATTTGAAAAATCGTGTGCCTCCAAAAAAGTATTAATAATTGTAGGTGCAATATACCACCATACCGGAAATCCTAAAAATACCGTGTCATAACCGGATGTATCAAATTTATCATCAATTATCTCAGGTCTTGAGCTCCAATCTTTCATCTCAACCGTACTTCTTGCATTTTTGTCCATCCAATTTAAATCTTCATCAGTGTATGGAATAGCCGGCTTTATTTCGTACAAATCCGCTTCTGTTGCTTTTGCCAAATTTTCTGCAACATTTTTTGTAACACCGCTTGCTGAAAAATATGCAACCAAATTCTTCGTCATAAATACCTCCTTTTTTTATTATAATACACTATTAGAGTTACTCTCAGTCAAATTGTATATTAAAAGACCTGAATCCGATACATAGGAATTCAGGTCTTTTGGAAATTTTAAGTTAAATGTTATGCAGCAATTTCGCCTTTAATTTCTCTGATTAAATATTCTGCAACCCATTCGAAATCCTTATTATCGTGTGCAGCTTTTTCAAGATACTTAATAGACGCATCACCAATTCTGATTAATGTCATAGCTACAACACCTCTTTTAATACCTTTTACAACTTGTAACTGGTCAACTAATTGGGGAACAATAGCAGAACCGCAGTTTACTAAGGTGTTTTCCAATTCATTCTTTGTTGTATTATCTGCATTTTCTAACTTTGTAAGAATTTCTTTAACTGTTTCCATTATATAATCTCCATTTATTCTAATCTATGTTTACATTATAATTCAAAATTTCCTCAAACTCGATTTTCCTTACATAATCTTTATATCTTTATAAAGATTTTACATCTGAGTAAAAAAATACCGCTATACTCAACGTATAACGGTATTTCTCAGAATTATTATATGCAACTAGCTTAATTTATCTGCCAACTCCGTTTCCAAACGACCATTAAGCGTTTTGCTGATTTTTTGAAGTTTTTGACCGATAAGTTCCATATTATCTGTCCAGATAAAGTTGTCTTTTACATATTTTTCTGCTTTTTCAAAATCGCCGTCAATTTGTATTCTTACAATTTCTGCAAGCATTTCTTTTGCTATCGGAACAACTTTGTCTATGTTTACATGAATTTTACCGTCTATAATTTCATAAGCTCCACGTTCTGAAAAATATTTATTTTGCATAACTGTTCGTACTCTGTGAGCCTGTGAAAGAGTAGGTTTTGTTTTTAGAAAATTATCCGCAATTGTTGTAACTATAATTTGTTTTCTTTGTTCTTCCGTGTACATTCCAAGTTCGGTTAGCAAATCAACAAAAGCCAGAGAACCCATATCAGCTTTATTTTCTTCAATTATATTACGATATTTCCCTAATGTTTCATTTCCCTTTTTGGGCCCTAGAGAATGAGCATTTTCATGTCCGATTGTAAACCAGTGGTCTGCTTCGTCCAAATAATATTGATGCTGTTCTTTATCCAAAATTGCATCCAGCCTTTCCTGTAATTTTTTCAGGTCGCTGATAAATCTTATCTGTCTGTGATAAACATTCCTTCTTCCGCCGCCTATGGTAAGAGATAATTTGTCGTCGTTGGGCAAGTTTTCGGCTAAAGTAATTCCGCCTCTATACTCCCCGACATCACCGGTTGCTGTTACCATATCCACATCTACCATTGTTTGTTTTGAATCTTCATCAGGTTTGATATTCTGTTCATATTCATCATTGTATGGCATGTGTTTAGCAAGTGTCGGTAAATATTTCTTTATTGCCATAAGGGCTTCTGTCCCTTTTTTGTTAATAATACCAACACGTCCGCCAAGAAAATCTTTCGGTATCGGTGAAATATTGTTTTCATCAAGTAGTTTTTTCAGTTCTTCGTTTTCAATAACAGTTCCGGTCATCTCGTCAGAATAGTTTTCTCTTGTAATTGTGAATTCTAACGGAGTATCTTGTAGGGTTGCCCATTTCTTATCAGCGTAAGCATCAAGCATTGGATCAGCAGTTCTCAGTGCTTTTGCCTGTAATTTCAAATATTCATTGAAATCTGCATTTGTTGATAATTCGCTTGCAGCTTCTATTTCATCTGCCATTTTGTCAAAATCATCCTTAAATTTATCTATATAATCAATTCCGACCAACTCTTTTCCGTCACGCTCTACAACAGAACGCTGAGTAAGTATTTTTTTGACCTTATCAGCTTTTCCGGATTTTAACATTCCTATTAATATTGTATGGAATTCTTCTGTTGATAAATCCGTCGGGTAAACGCCTTTCCCCGAATACGCAGGAACTTCTTTTGCAAGGAAAATAGGTTCAGACATTGTATCAATGGCATTTATACCTTTTTGAGCATCAAAAAGAATTTTTGTCAGCTCCGCTTGCTTATTGCCCTTTTTAATTTCTGCTTCCAAAAAGTTTTTAAACGGTAAGTTATGATGGTTATCAAGCTGCATATTTATAACTTCTAATATATTTGCAGCACGAACAAGATGTTTTAATGCTTCTTTGTCCCCGTCAGCCAGTGCTAAGTATTCAGGAGCATCAGCTTTTAAAAATTTCTTTGTCATCAAATAGTCTTTATGTGTTCTTTTTTCTAATTCTTCCATAGAAAGATTAAGTGTGTAATTAGTCATAATAAAGCTCCTTTTCCAAAAGGATTATAGCATTTTTTTGGGGTATTTACAATATCAATTGCTAATAATAAGGCTTTTAATTTATTTAATAAACATACAGTCACCATAACTAAAGAAACGGTATTTGTTAGTTATAGCCTGTTCGTAAGCTTCAAATATAAAATCTTTTCCTGCAAACGCACTAACCAGCATTAGCAGTGTTGATTTTGGAAGGTGAAAATTGGTAATAAGTTTATCTACTACTTTAAATTCATAAGGGGGATAAATAAACAGTTTTGAACTGTCCTGACAAGCCTTTATGCAACCGTATTTATTATACACGGTTTCAAGTGTTCTAACCGAAGTTGTACCGACTGCAATAATATTTTTGCCCTCTTTTTTTGCTTTATTTATTTTATCGGCAGCTTCCTGCGTTATTTCAAAGCTTTCTGAGTGCATTATATGGTCTTCTACTCTTTCGCACTTTACCGGTCTGAAGGTTCCCATACCGACATTCAGCGTAACATATATTATATCCACACCCTTATTTTTCAGTTTTTCCAAAATTTCTTCCGTAAAATGTAATCCTGCGGTAGGTGCTGCAACAGAACCTTCATCTTTTGCATAAACTGTTTGATATCTTTCAAAATCAAGTTTTTTCAAATCTTCGTTCTGAAGTTTTCTTTCAATGTATGGAGGCAGTGGAATATTTCCATTCCTGTGCAAAGCCTCAAGTAAATTCCCCTCATATATTAATTCTACAAGCCATTCTCCCACATCTTCAAGTGGTTTTATAACTTTTACGGATAATTCATCACTTATTGTTACTACTGTTCCGCTTTTTACTCTTTTTGACGGTTTTATAAGACATTGCCAAACAGATTCCTTTTCTGTATTTTTTAGCAGTAATACTTCTATTTTAGCCCCTGTTTCTTCTTTTATTCCATATAATCTTGCAGGTAAAACTTTTGTATTATTTAATACCAGAACAGAATCGTTATCTATTAAGTCAACAATATCGTAAAAATGCTTATGTTCAATTGTTTTTGCAGCTTTGTCAAGAACAAGCATTCTGGAATTTTGTCTTTTATCTGCCGGTAATTGGGCGATTAACTCTTCAGGTAAATTATAATCATATTCTGAAATAAGCATTTGAGTATTATTCTTTCGTAACATTTTTGGCATTTGCCAAATCTATATCACTTACGGCAGCTTTTTTCATAGCTTCTTCCTTTTCAATTTGTTTGCCTACAACAACCGTTTGAATAACCTGAACAATATTACTTACAATCAGGTAAATAAATACTCCGGCAGGAATAGGAATCATTATAAACGTTGCCATAATCATTATAGGCATGAATGTTCCCATTGATTTTTGAATAGCTTGTTGTGTAGGATCTGCGTTAGCAGCAACGCCCTTGTTATTCATTGACATCATGAGCTTTTGCGATAGCCACATTGTAATACCGAAAATTGCAATTAAAGCAAGTACATCCCAGTGCCATGTCCTGTTTGCCGGTACTGTAGGTATTGATGCTGCCAAAAGTCCGCCCTCACGGTTAAATGTAATATTTTCTGTTTCCTTAGTGCTAAGGTCGGTAATACTTAATTCAGCCTTGGTAATTTTTTCGAGTTGAGAGAATCTCAAATCAAGATGATCAAGACTTAATTTCAAATCCATGTTTTCACCGGGAATAATCTCACCCTGAACTTCAAGAGCCTTTTTTGCATCTTTAATTTTTACGTTTTCAATGACTTCATCTCCGATAAATACCCGTGCCGTTTTACCCGGTGCAAAAGAATCAAGCTTAGAAACACCAAGTTTCCCGTCATTTGATACTCCTATGTTTGCTCTTAGAGTTGTATCGAGTCTGTTAATAAACAGAAACCTTGAATCTCCTGCAACCTGTATAAATTGAGGACTCATCAAAGATGTATATAAAAGAATGAATATCGGCATTTGGATTAATAAAGGAAGGCAGCCGCCCATAGGATTGAATTTGTGTTCTTTATAGAACTCCATCATTTTCTGTTGCATCAGCTGTGGATTGTTTTTATATCTTTCTTGAATTGCTTTTAATTTTGGCTGTAATGTTTGCATAGCTCTCATGTTTCTCTGTTGTGAAACATTTAAAGGCCACATAGCAGCTCTCATTATCAAAGTCAAAATTATAATGGCGACGCCATAACTACCAACATAAGAAGCTAATATTTTCAAAAAATGTATTGTTAAACTAACGAAATCCAATTCCCTAATCCTCTCTCTAATTTATAACTCGTATAATATAAACGGTATTATAAAAGCATAGGGCAGTCAAGAAATAGTAAATCTTTGTAAAGGAAACAGTTTTAAGAAAACCGTATAAAATAAATACTTGACTTTGATTTATTTTTAAAATAGAATTTTTAAGTACCCTGTGTTGAAAAATTTTTTCGACGGGATGTGGTGCAGCTTGACTCTGCCGACGAGGAAGATTAAGTATCTTCCGAGGAGAGGAAACACCGAGCCGCACGGTACAATTGACAAATAAATATAAAATCTCGGTATAACCGAGTGCTTCGACGGGATGTGGCGCAGCTTGGTAGCGCACCTCGCTTGGGACGAGGGGGTCGCACGTTCAAATCGTGTCATCCCGACCATTTAAAATAAAGGACTTCAGAGATTTACTGAAGTCCTTTATTTATGTTTTTGTGTAATTTTTTGTGTAATTGCAGTTTTTGTCGTAATAGTATTTTAATGTCGTGAATTGTTCTTTTTGTACTTATACTCGATAAAACTGATAAAATCCATAATTTCATTTACCATATTTTTCTCATAGCCAAAACCTGCAATGGCTGAAGCTAATTCAGAATCACGAGAGCTTTTTGCTTTAATTGGCTTCATTAAAGCATTGTTCGTATCACACTTCATAGTCTCAAAAATATCATTCACATTAATTTTCAAAGCAATAGCCAATCTTATTAGGGTCTCTACTCTCGGCATACTCTTTCCATTTTCGAGATCTGCAATAACAGCCAAGCTGACAGAGGAAAGGTTATTTAACTCCTTTTGAGTAATACCTTTCTGCTTTCTCTGTGTAGCAATATATGTTCCCAGCTTTTTTAGTATAAGCTTTTCAATAGCTTCCGTTTCCGAAGCCATAGGATAGCCCGCGTCTGCTACCATGTTCATAATTGTCCTTTTTGCAGTTTTTCTATCCATGATTTAAACCCTCTACAGTACTACACATACTTATTATTGCTTTATTTTTTAATTCTGTCAACATGTATGCTTATGACGACTTGTTTCGTAGATTTGACACATTTTGTTTTCTATGCTAATATATTAATATAACGAAATAATTCGTAGAAAGGTAGTATTAGATGACTATTATAACAACGGAAGAAGTTGCAAAAATGTTAAGAATTGATAAAAGAACTGTACAGAGACAAGCAAAAGAAGAATATTATCCTAAAAATGTATGCACAAAAGTAGGTACTCAGTACAGGTTCCTTAAAGAAGAATTAATGAAATTTTTATTTTCAAAAGAAGTCATATTAGGTGAATAAATGAAGATAAAGAAAAATAAAGCTGGACACTGGGAATTTAATATTATGATTGATGGTAAACGCTACCATCGGTCTTTTAAAAATTCAAGTGAGAAAGAAGTTATTCTTAAAGCTGCAGATTTAAGAGTTTCCGTAAATAATGGTCAAGCACCACTAAAAATGCGAAAAATTTATCTTGCAGAACTTAACAAGGACTATAAGCTTTACAGGAAAACTCATTGTTCTCGCCCTGATGAATTTGACTATGTAATTGATAAATTTATTAAGCTTATAGGTAACAAAGAGGCAAATCTGATAAAACTTCAGGACTTTGATAAATATATTTCTTCTAGAAAAGGCAAAGTTAAAAATTCAAGTATTAACAGGGAACTTGACATTATAAGACGAATTTTTTCTTTAGCAGTTGAAAATGGAAAATTAAAAGAAAATCCATGTGTTAAATTAAAAAAGCTCCGAATAAAAAATCCCGAAGAGCGTTTTTTAATGAAGGATGAAGAAGTTAAATTATTGGAGGTTGCAAATCCTATAATGAAAAATATGATTATTGTGGCTATATACACTGGCTTAAGGACAAATGAATTATTGAATTTGAAATGGGAAGATGTATTCTTAAGGAATAAGAACCCATACATATATGTACGAGAAACCAAAAATAACGAACCCCGAAAGATTCCCCTAATAAATAAAGTAAAAAAAGTATTAACGGAAATACTCCATGAAAGTGAATACGTCTTTACATCTCCTGTAACAAGGGGGAAATATCTGGATATCAAAACTACTTTTGGCAGAACAGTTTTGAAAGCAGGAATACCCCACATTACTTTTCACAAGCTACGCCACACGACAGCTTCAAGATTAAATGAACTGGGAGTTGACATTGTAACAATTAAGGAAATTCTCGGACACAAGGACATAAAAACTACATTACGGTACTTGCATACCACCGAAGAATATAAAATTGCTGCTATGAGTAAGCTAGAGGCGTATTAAAAAACCTTTAACTGTAATTCCACCCTTATATATAACATAAGTAATAGTAGTAGTAAGCTAAGAATAATTGCATGAAATATAACAATATAGGAGGTTTTATGATAAAAGAAATTGAATCAACTTATAATAGTCTTTCTTTTTCTGTTTATTTTACAAATATTGAAATAATTTTAAAAAAATATCCTAACAGTAGTGTAAATATTAAAAAGATTAAGGAATATTTCTTTTCTTTTAAAGTTAAAGAAGTTGTTAGTAATTTTTATAGCAGTAACTTTAAAAGAAAAATTATAAGACTGTTATTAATTTATAATAAAATAAATTCAGGTTTTGAAAAAGAAATTCTTAAAGATTTTATTTTATTTTTAAATAAGGGATTAGGGTCAGTAGTAAATTTTAAAATAAGTAAAAATACATATATGCTGTACAATTTTAATACAAAACCTATATTTAAAGGTACTCTCCAAGACAAAGAATACATTAAAGATAGAGTTTTAGAATATGCTTCAGCTTTTTACTACTTTCCAATACTGATTTTAATATTTTCTGTTGTAGAACCTTATATTAAAAAAGCAGAATATGAAAGGTTTTGCCGCTCTGTACATAATAATCTAAACTTAGGGATAATAACAGGATTCGAGGCATACACTGAAATTGAAACAGATTTTTTATATGGAGCTTTTGTAGAAGAGTTACTAACTTTAAATACTGCGGATAAAAAACATTTAGTTATAGGGAAAACTCCAGATAGTCAGACTCTTGAATTTACAGTAAAGAATAGTATTATACTCCAAGAAGCTTATGAAAAATATGGATGGGATAATTTGGATTATGAGGAAGATTATTCAAAAGATAAAAATATAAGTAATAAATTCAGGATTGTTAGGGGGAGCACTCCTTACTGCATAAAATTTATATATAAAAGAGCCTGCGGACAGAGAACTTTAGGAAGAATATTTTGCTGGAATGCAAAATATTCTATAAGAATAAACAAACTTTATGATGCAGGATTATCTTGTATCCGTAATTTCTTATTCTTTTGCCTTTCTGGAATCTTAGACAATTGCAATTTGAAACAATTACAGACATCAAATTACAAGCAATTTAATAGCTATATAAAACAGTATAAAGGGAAAAGGTATGTTCCTGAAATAATTTCTGTTGTAACCTTAATTGCACTGCATCCTGAATTACAAGAAGAAATTATAAGTAAGTACCTTGTACATAAAGGACAGAGAGATAATATTTTAAGTGAAGTAAATAAGTTAAGAAAGTTACTAAAGAAACCTTCCAAATCTGTACTTGATGAGTTCTTAGCAGAAATGAGGTACTATTATGCTTGGTAACATACTCATCGATAAATTACAGTGTTATTTTTTGTTAAAAGATAAAGGTCAAGAATATGCTTTTGGGTTAAAAAAACACATTGAAACAACTTTAAGTAAACATTACGCTAAGAATTCATATATGGTTTGGCTGAGCCAAAAAGGTAGGATGCTCCATTTTTGGTTTACACCTACAAGGTATTATAATTCCATATTAGAGCTAAAAAATTACACAGATACGAACCTTGACATGCCTGCAGAAATTCATATCAAGGACTTGTTTTATGAGCTGTTTTTAAATAAAAATTTACTTGAACTGCGGTCAACCTGTAGGATAACTATACTCGATTTAACTAAAAATTTTTTTATGAATAAAAAAATTTATTATTATTTAGAAGCTTTTCTTAATTATAAATATTTCAACGGATTCAAGGTAAAATCTATAAATTCGGGATGTTATACCAAGACCATAACAATTTCTGCAGTAGCAAAAGATTTGACAAAGAAAGATACTGTGGGAGACAGAGAATTAAAATGTTATGATAAGGTTGAAGAATTAAAAACTCACCACTTATCAGAAATTATCCTAAAAAACACATTATCCGATGAAGAGTGTAAAATTCCTGCAATTAAGCAAAATTATGAAAAAAGTACAAATACTTTGAGACTAAACGGTTTAAATATTTTAAGATTAGAGTGGCATTTAAAAAGCAGTAAAAAGTTATGTGAAATTAGTAAATTTTTCGGCTTTGAGCATACAAATTATTTGTATTTAAAAGACTTCCTTAATTTACTTGATAAATGTGAATTATATGAAATGCTGGATAAATTTTATACAGACTATACTTTAAAAATTTTCAAAACTACTTCACCAAAACAAAAGCGTAAGCCGAATGTTTATTTACAAATACTGGTAGATTATAACGGCTTAGATATTGCTCAAAAATTAGAAAGTGTTTTTAAAGAGAATAATATGCATAATAAATATAAAAAAATGCTGAGCTATCTTCAGGAAACAAATGAAAATGAATATATTAAAGAAATTTTGGATAATATAAAAGCTCAGAATAATATTTAATAAAAAAAGTATAATTTATGATAGAATTATAGTAAGGAGTAGAATTCATGCATTTATTATTTTTAGATGAATCAGGGGCAATAGTCCCAGAGAATAAAAAACATTCTAAGTATTTCGTAATAGGGGGTGTAATTATTCCTGAAATTCACTGGCATGATTTATATTCTAAACTTAGAGAAATAAAAAGACAGTACGGAATTACTTCCGAAATTAAGTGGAGGTATTTTGCCCCTAACAATACCAGTGATGAAAACGGTATGAAACATCTCTCTTATGAACAAAAAAATGAAATAAGAAATAAATTATATAATATTATATCCTCTTATAAGTCTATCAAGGTTATAGCTTCAGTTACAAATATTGAAGAAGCTTATAAATTACCTCACGTGGCAACTAAAGATGATTTATACTGGTATGGGTACAAACCTATTCTTGAAAGATTTCAGTATTATTTGCAGGATATTTCAAGAGAATCTGGTGTTGAAATAAACGGGCTTGTAATTATAGATAACAGATTATCCTGTGATGATGATAGGTTAAGAAACCTCCATCATAGAGTCATGGTAGTAGATAAGGCTAATTATTCCAAGTTTAATAACTTGATAGAAGGTTTATTTATAGCCCCTTCGCATTTAAGTGTAGGGGTACAGTTTGCTGATATCGTAGCTGGTGCCATATTCAGGAAATGGGAAAAAGATGATAGTCAGTACTACGACAGGATAAAAAATTCCATAAGGAATAAAAACGGGAAAATTACTGGATATGGTATAGTTTCTATACCTCAAAAATAAAAAGACGTAGAGTTGAGCGAACTCAAACCTGCAAATCGACGCAGTCTCTACGTACCTATATTATTTACTATTTTCCAAAATTTTTCAACCCCTCTTAATAAAATTTTACCAACATGTTTCTATTAAATTCTTTTTTGTACCGAATTGTGTAGAGTGGTGCAGAAAGAGGATTTTATGAAAAATTTAGTAGAACCAATTAAGAGTAAAGAACAGTTAAGAAAAGTTGAGGAATATCTTGCGAAAAAAAGTAGTAGAAACAGGCTTATTTTCATCTTTGGGATAAATTCAGGTTTAAGAGTTTCAGATATTTTAGGACTGAATGTAGAAGATGTAAGAAATAAAACCTTTGTTGAGATTAAAGAGAAGAAAACTGGCAAGTATAAAAGATTTCCACTTAATAAAAAACTACAAAAACATATTAAAGAATATTTACCATACAGAGAAAAACTTTATGCAATAGGTGAAGAAAATCCACTATTTTTAGGTAAAAAACACAAGAGACTTGACCGAAGTCAAGTATACAGATTTTTAAATAAAGCGTGTAAGGATGTAGGAATTAAAAATATAAATATTGGCACACACACAATGAGAAAGAGTTTTGGGTTTCATTTTTACAAGCAGTATAATGATGTTGCTTTGCTACAAAAAATTTTAAACCACTCAAGTCCAGCGATAACTCTCAGATATATCGGAATTGCTCAGGATGAAATAGACAAAAGCTATAAAAATTTTGAACTTTAATACACCATAATTGTAGTCTCAAAATATCTATTTTGGAGCATTGTCTCCAATGTTTAGATACTATCAAAAATTTTATAATTTGTAAAGGTGTATAAGCCATAAAAATATACTCCTTAGAAAAATCAATAGTTTAGATTTTCTAAGGAGTTTCACGTTTTTACATCAAAATAGATATTAGGTTGAATGAGATAGTATATATGGATAATTTGTATTTTACAATTCTTAGTAACGATGTGCAAAAAAGAGTTTCTATACTTGGTACACTAAGCCCAAACGAGGAAAGTATAATTACACATATGATTGCTACTTTACTAAAAAATGGGATAAAATGCCAAAGAAACAGTTATGACTTAAACCGAAGTATTAGTCAGGTTATAAATGATTATTTAGAAAATAATCCTAATTATGAATTTGTGCCCGTAAATGACTTATTCGACAGTAAAAAGTTTATACAAATTCCAAATGTTGATGAGGAATAATAATTTATGGCACAAATTTCTATATGGGAAAAAGAACAGGAAATACGAAGAACTTGTATGTTAATGATTACACACAAATGTAATTTGAACTGTTCCTACTGCTATGAGGCTTTTAAATCAGATAAACAAATGGACTTTTATACAGCTATTTCAGCTATAAAAAAAGAAGCACGTAAGACGCGAAGAAGTAAAGTTGTAAAAGGTCTAGAAATTGATTTGATGGGTGGAGAACCAATGCTAAATTTTGCCCTTATAAAAAGACTTGTAGAATGGGCTGAAGATGGTAATATAAGTGTTCCTTATATTTTTTCAATGACTACAAACGGAACTTTGTTTGGAGAGGAAGAAAAGAAGTGGTTCAAAAAACACAAGTCAAGTATAGTTTGCGGTTGTAGCTTTGATGGTAATAACTACATGCAAGAAAAAAACAGAGGTAAAGAAAGTAATAAAATTGATTTAGATTTTTTTAGCAAAACTTGGAAAAATCAGCCATTTCACATGACTATTTCAAAAGAATCCTTAAAGGGTATGGCTCAAGCTATTATCACTGCCTTACAAAAAGGTTATTTAATTGAGGTTTCATTAGCTGAGGGGGTTGCTTGGGATAAAAAAGATGCTGAGATTTATAAAAAAGAATTAGAAGAATTGTCCGAATATTACCTAAAAAATCAGAAAGTAAAACCTCTTAATATTTTATTACGCTATCTGACTGTAGTTAATCCTAAAAAAGACCGTAGGAAAATTCAGAAATTCTGTGGAACAGGAACTTATATGGCTACATACGATGTAGATGGGAAAAGTTACGGATGCCATATGTTTAGTCCTATAGTACTAGGCGATAGGGCTTTAGAAACAAAAGAGGTCAAATTCAGATGTTCGGAAACCGTTGCTGATGAAACTTGCAATTTTTGCATTTTAAAGCATTTCTGTCCTACATGTGCAGGATTTAACTATAGGTATAGAAATAATCTTGGAATAAGGGATAAGAGAAAATGTGTTATGCACTTGCAGGAAGCTATCGTTTCAGCGAATTTCCAACTAAAACTTATTGCACAAAGAAAAAATATACTTAGCACTGAAGACGCTATGTATGCCAAACAGGCACTAAAAACTATTGAAATAATAGGAAGGTTAAAAAATACAAGTAAGTATCCATATCAAATAGAAAGTGAGGTAAGAAAATGAAGATTTCTGATTTTGAATTACAAAAAGTTCAGAACCTTTTAAAAGAGTATACTGAGAAAAATGGCTCAGTAGCAGAGAAGGTTACACTAGCAACAAATTGTAGAGGCTGTACAGGTGCATGTTCTGGGAGTTGTAAAGGTTCATGTTCGATGAAATGTAAAGGATATTGCTCGGGTACCTGCAAAAGCCAATGTTCAAGTACTTGTAAAGGTAGCTGTAGTAGTGGCTGTAAAGGAGCATGCAGTGGTACTGCGAAAAGATACCACTAATACTTACACCTTTTGCTTGTATTCAGGAATTTCTTCGGATAAAGTTACACCTTTGATAGAGTTATTAAAAGATGTAGAATACGGAGCAACACTTAATTTATATATAAATTCAAAAGGTGGTGTTGTACCCGTTGCAATAGGAGTTTACAATTATATTCGTTCAATAAAAGGATTGAAGGTTAATACCTATAATATGGGACATTGTGATTCCGCTGCAACTCTGCTTTTTATGTTGGGGAAAAAAAGATATGTATCAAAAGCAGCATCTTTTTACATGCACTCTCTTCAAGTAAAGTTACAGCAGGCACAAACAATTTCTATGCTTAAAAATGAGTTAGTAAATTTAACTGAAGATACAAAAAATTTTATAAATTTACTTTCAAGTAGCAGCAATATCCCTAAAAAACAGTGGCAAGTATTAATGAGTGATAAAGGTACATTAATAAGAGCTAAAAAAGCTCTTTCTATTGGACTTGCAACTAATATTTTAGAGGATAACAATGAATTTTAAGGAGAATATATTATGAAAATACTAGCAGGAGTCGTTTTACTAATAATTTTGTTCGCTTTAAATGATAAAGTTGGTCAAATTTGGCGAAGATAAAGATTTAATAAAATGTATAAAAATATGAATAAAGGAGTATAAAAATATGTTCTGGGTTATTTTAGGCATTATTCTCTTGTGTATACCGTCGATAATAGAGCATCTAAAAGCGAAAAAAGAGTCCGAGCAGGAGCTTCTGAATTCTGCCTATGAACTTTTTGAAGATGAAGAATTAAGATCATTAACAAAAGAAGAACAAGAAATAGCTTGGGACAAAGCGTGGTCTAATTTTGGGAATAAAACTCCTGAAATTGCTGTAGTATATAGCAAAGTAAAAGACCTTATCAGAAAGGGGACTTTCGCTGACGGAAATGTTGAAGAAAATGAAAATAGTTATTATTTATCTAGAGAATCAAGTGAAAGTTCCGATTATGAAGATAATAATGATTTTGAAGATGAGGAAGAAATTGATGATGAAACTGCGGAAATACTTGAAGCTTGTAGCAATAGAGCTGATGAGATTGACTCTAATGCCTATGATGAACGCATAGAAATTTGGAATAAATACATAGAAATAGCTAAAGATAGAGGTTATCTTTACCCTCAAGCTGATGGATATTATGAATTAGCTCAAACATATGAGGATTTTGAAAATTATGAAAAGGCAATAGAAAATTATACAAAGGCAATAACCCTTAGACCGGAATATACTTACTGCTATTATTTTAGAGTAGGTTTATATGAAAAATTAGGTGAATATAATAAGGCAATAGCAGATTATACAAAGTTAATAGAATTGGAGACTGGAACTGCTGGTTACTATGAAAAACGTGCTAATATTTATTGTAAATTACATAATTATGAAAATGCCATTAAAGATTTTACTTCTGCAATTGAAACTCATGAGTCATATCTTAATGAAATGACTAAAAAGTCTGAGGGGGAAATCCTATTGTCTACAGGTGGTGTTAGCTCAGAAAATATGACAGTTTTAGTACTAAAAGATATTAGACGCTGTAATTATGAGAGAGGAATAGCTTATTATGAGTTGCAAAGGTTTGATGATGCAGTACACGATTTTAAATTAATTACAGAAAATGATAAACAATATCTTGAAGCCAAAGAATATTTAAATAAGGTATTAATAAAAAGGAATAATAGATATCTGGAAAATAGGGGGAATTAGAGCTAAGCATGAAATTTCTTATGATTTTTATATCCGTAATACTGTTTTTTATAATTAATTATTTCTACTATCTAGTAATTTATGCAATAGCTGTAATAACAGGAAAGGAGAATTCTTTCCATGTCTGATTTTGATAATTATATTAAAATCCTAAATTTGGGAGAAAATTTTAGAAATCTCAGCCAAGAGGAACAAGTAAGGGCATTAGCTAAAGCTTGGCGAAAGTTCAGCTTAAAATGGCATCCAGACCGTAATAAAAGTCCTGAAGCAGAGAAAATGTTTAAAATAGGGAATAACGCAAATGATATGCTGAAAGAATATATTAAGAGTGGTTATTTTTCTTCAGAAGAGGATGAAAATGAAACAGTTAATAACTACTCAACAGATGACACTTATCAAGGTACAGATTACTATTATAATGAAAACTATTATCAAACTGAATCTGAATATAACAGAAATATAAACAGCCAATTTTGGGAAAAATATAATAATACTCAAGGTCAAGGTAAAACTTTATTTCTTGAGTCCTCAACTCCTTTGAAAATTATTATAACAGCACTAATAATTTCTTTTGTGTGGTTTGTAATTTTTGAATTTAAACCTATAGAAAATACCAGCTCAAAAACACAACAAACAACTGCTAATCATGTAACTAATACAAGTGGAACAAGTGCTGAAGCCACGAATGGTAAAAAAACAGAATCTAAGTTTAAAGTAAATATTAACGACAATGAAGTTAAGTCCGAAAATAAACTTAATGATGTTAATAGAGAACCTGATTTCGGACCTTACATGAGAGAGTTGCAACGTCGTATTAGGATGAATTGGAATCCGCCAAAAGTCAGCGAAAGCAAACGTGTAGTCGTTATATTTAAAGTTGCAAAAGACGGAAGATTGTTGTCTTGTAGCGTATACAAATCATCAGGATTACCAAGTGCCGATCAGGCTGCACTGGATGCAATAAAAGCTACAGCCCCGTTTAAGCCGTTGCCAGTAGAATATAAAAACCCAAGTATGGATATCCAGTTTACGTTTGACTATAACATACCTGGAGCTGCGAGATATTAAAAATAATGTATTAGAAAACAAAGAAGTGTTATAAATGTTAAATTTTGAAGGTCAAGGATACATATATAAAGATAGTAGAAGAATAAATAAGACTCGGGATGAGATTATTAAGTCAGGCTGGAATAATAATGCAAATATTCCGAAGGTAAATGAGATACTAAGGAGATTTCATACTAATGAATTAACTTCCTCAGAAATGTTGGAATATATAATTAAGAACACCGAATCTGATATGACACTTAGTTCTCCCGTTCCAAAATTATCTGACTTTGGAGTATCCGAACAAGCTGTCGATAAAATAAATAATACTGAAAAATTATTATTTATAATTGGTGTAATTTTTTGTTTCGGAGGTGCTACATTATTTTATAAATTATTTGGATATAGCTTTCTTATATATACAATTCATAAACTAATTGTAGGCATATATATAGCAATCTGTGTTTTGTACCTACGGAACGACAAAGAATATATTACAAATAGAAAAATGTTTAAGAATTATAAGAAAGTATATGCAATTTACTATAATAGACTCAAAGAAATAGAACAAATTGAGAAAGAGAAAGAAAGAAAAAGAATAGAAAATGAAAAGAAAAGACAAGAAGAACTAAGAAGGCAAGAAGAAAAAAGAAGAAGAGAAGAAGAACTAAGAAAACAACGAGAATTAAGAGAACATCGAGAGTATTGGTATAATCTTGACCCTTATGAATTTGAAGAAAAAATAGGGGAGTTATTTGAAGAGCTAGGTTATAAAGTAACTGTAACCAAGAAAAGTGGCGATGGTGGTATTGATGCCATTATACAAAAAGGAGATACAACAAAAGCTGTTCAATGTAAAAGGTATAAAGATAAAGTTGGAGAACCTGCCGTAAGAGATTTATGGGGTGCAAAAGATTATGTTAAAATAAAAGGTAAGATAATAAAAGCGGATGGTGCAATTATGGTTGCCTTATCTGGAGTTCATAAATCTGCACATGAATTTATATCACATTTTCCAGAATATGAAATGTGGACTATTGATACAATCTTAGCAAAAGCAAAAGAAGTAAATTATAATTATAAATAAAAATTTTGAAGGAGGTAAAAATATGATGGATACTTATCAGGTTGAGTATTGGACTAAAGATGGCTCAAGAATAGGAATACAAGTTTCTGCGTACTGCTCTCAGGACGTTATAAATTATGTTGAAAAAATGCCCAATTTTGATAAAATTGCTTCCTATCCAGACAAGATTTCATCTAATTGAAACACTTTACTTATAAGAATTTTAGACTACACCTAAAGCAGGAAATAATAGTCTATGAAAAGTACACTTTTTGTGGACTGTTCCCCTATACGGTAAATCAGTATTTTTCAGAGGTGATTTTAAGTAAAATATGTCTACGAAAAGCACTTAACCTTTTATGGACTGAGCATATTTGAAAAATGTGCTCCTTTTTATGTTACACATACTCATTACATCCTTAACCTTAATTAATCCCTGCTTATAAAGCTCATAAGCACGTATAAAATCCTTAGGAATATCTTTTACTGGTCTTCCGAATTTTACCCCTCTTAAATGAGCTGAGGCAATTCCTTCAACTTGCCTTGTCTTTATGTTGTCCCTCTCTCTTTCTGCTACATAACCAAGCAGTTTAAGAATAATATCTGTGATAAGCCGACCAGTTAAGCCGTTCTGATTATCTCTTGTATTAAGAATAGGCATATCTAATACTTGAATATCTACACCCATATTGATTATACTTTCCCATTCTTTACAAATTTGTGTGTAATTTCTTCCGAAACGGTCAATACTTTTAACTACAACAAGGTCACCTGCTCTTAACTGTGCCTTCATTTGCTGATATTTTTCTCGACCTACAAAGTTTTTCCCAGAAGCCTTTTCTACTATAATTTCATCAACTTTAATACCGTACAGAGAGTCCAGTTGCCTGTTCTCAGACTGGTCACGGCTGCTAACACGTATGTATGCGAATGTTTTACCCATTTTAAATCCTTTATTTTTATAGTTTAGGGTTCCCCCTAAACTATACTAAATTTACGATAGTTAGACTGTTTGATAAATGAGTTATACAGCTCTAAGTATTTTTTCTTAAAAGCACTTGTATTAAAATTGTTTCTAACAACGTTGGTGAATCTTACCGTAAATGCACCTATTTTAAGCTCTTCTAAGCCTGCGTTGTCAAGTACAGATTTGATAAGAGTTTCCTTTTCTTCTTTGAGTTCTTTTAACTCGTTAATTTTTGCCTCCAAAGCTCTGATGTCTTTGATTTCACCTTCAAGGTCTTCACTAATAATAATTGCTTTCATGGTACGTCTCCTTTCAATTTGTATCTCTATTTATATTATCCAACATTTTTGTTGGATATACAATCCTTACAACTGCTATTGTTATACATCTTAATAATTCCAACAAAAATGTTGTACATAGTTGGGTAATAGTTTATAATGAAGATATGGCAATAGATAAAGAAAATTTGAATAAATATGAAACGTGGCTATGTGAAACTCTTTCAGATATTATGAAAAAAGAAGAAGTAAACTTCTCTACGTTCCTTCAGGTACTTGTCGAGAAAGTGCCTGAGAAGTCTTCCAAAGAATATTTTAAGATATTAAAAAAAGAGCAGATGAAATTGAGACGGGGTTCTCTTAGCCTCCAAGAGGTTCACAATATGCTCAATGTTATAGGATGGGAATTTAAGTTATTTTTGAATAATACCCCCATTACACTTAAGAAATATTCTCTTGAGTATAGAATAAGATTCGCTGATTTTGTTGGTATAGCAGAGCTTATGGGCATAAAAATAAAATTTGAAAAAACTGCTAACAGAACCGCAGAGAAAGCCACATCCTCATAGGGAGTAAATTGCTCTCACATATTTTAGGAAATTTTGAGAATTTTTTATTTAGGTTTAATTTTGTGTAAATTTTGTGTAATTACATTCTGCATAATTTAAAATATTAATACGACATCAACGACATTACCGTCCTCAAAAATAGCATTATTACGAGTTTATTGTCGCTTTTGTATCTTATGTTCGTACGGTCGCACCTCGCTTGGGACGAGGGGGTCGCACGTTCAAATCGTGTCATCCCGACCATTTTGAAAAGACTAACGGAAGTTAGTCTTTTTTTATAGGGATGCCCCGATTACATCGTGAGCACGCACGCAGTTTTTTACGCACAATAAAATTGTGCTAAAAACCAGCTGGCTGCATACCTCTCTCGTACGGCTCAATTCTTTCGCCTACGATATCGGTATCATCCCGACCATTTATAAATAAAGGCTTTCAGAGATTTTCTGAAAGCTTTTATAATATGTTTTTATAAAAATGTTTTTCTAATTTCTATACTGTTATTTAATTCGGAGTTAATGATTTTTGCTTTTGTTTTTTCTTTTTATTTTAATTCTTATGCCAAATATTGTTATATTTTTATGAATTTTATCCGGAGCATTTTTTGATGAGAAAATCCATTGAAATATGTTTTTGTATTTTGGTTTCTTTTTTATATCACTTGTTTTATCAAGCAATAGGGTTACTATATTTTGCAAATCTTGTATTTTATAAAAAGCGATATCTTCAATAGTAATCGGACGTTCCGGTATTATTTCTGAACCAAAATCTTTACGCCAGTTGAATTCTTTTGCCAAATTTTGCAAAGATAAATATATCCATCTTTTATCATATATGTTTATTTGAGAATCAATGCCGATTTCTTTATGTGCATATTCTAATAAATCTTCCAACGGGCATTCTTCTTGATATTTTTTGCATACCAAACAATTATACCCACCGGAAATAAAATAATTAAATTTTGAATAGAAAGTATAATATTCAAAAGATTCTTTGCTATATATATCCATTGCTTTAGCAAACTGGTTGTGCCAATTTACTAATTGTTCAATAGTCCAGCTTGACTTTTCATCATTTGTCCATTGTCCTTTGTGTAATCTTACGTTAAATATTCTTTCATCGCTGAACAACACAGAGTTACCTAATCCGGCAAACGTTACCAAATAAGGCCAATCAAAAAATTTACCGTATTTATCTGATTCTCGTGGAATTTTCTTGAATAATTCTGTTTTGTATATAGCGGTTTGCATTGCTATTTTTTCATATAAATACATATTTGTAGCAAATTGTTTTTTAGATGTAAAGAAATAGTGTTCTTCTTTTGCAGGACTAAAATCTATATCACAAAAGTTTGTAAAATTATTATATTTTGTAGTTATAAATGAAATATTTTCGTAGGTATTGAGAGCTTTTAGGGCATATTCAAGATATTTGCAATTTAATATATCATCATCGTGGAAAAACATTACATAAGGAGAATCTACATATTCCTGTACAGAAACCATGCATTCTAACAATCCACCCTGAGATTTTACTTCTTTTACTCCGTATTTTTCAAACTCTTTAATTACATTAGATGTTTCCTTTAAAGTACCGTTATTGTATACAGTAATATCAGGGCAACCTGCTGATTGGGTTACTAAACTCTCTATTGACTGTCTTAAATAATTTGGTCTGTTATATGTCGGAATAAATACCTTTATATCTTTTATTGTATATGTCATTTAACTCTCCTCTTGTATTTGAATTTTATAAATCCAAAAAATCTTAATTTTGTATGTGTGGGTGTGCTTATTTTGTAAAAAATCCATCTTGGCAGAAAATGTTTATTTACCCAAGATCTTTCATCTTGTGTTATTTTTATAAAATTCTCTATTTCATTTTTAAAGTAATCGTATGAAACTTCTTCAGTTGTGGTATGTTCGTACATTCCATCCGGAGTGACTATTTTTACTTTTGCACCACATAATAAGGCTTCATTATTTAATGCCGATTTATCATCAAATGAATAAAGTGTTTTGGTTCTCCTTAATAATTGTGCTAATTCTTTTCTTGTTTGCGGATAATCGTATGTTATTTTAACAGCTTTCTCTAATTCCGGAAATGTTCGGCATTGTCCGCCTTTATACACAAAATATGAATCCGTATCTTTCACTATATTTTTGTCTTCATAAAATAATTCGTGATCCAAATGTTGTACTTGTAGTATAGGTGCATCATAGTAGTCTTTTAACCATGAAAAAACTATCTCGTTTTTCTCGTAGTTTTTGTCTCCACCAATCTGTCCGGGATAAAATAACACCCATCTTACAACTCTTTTAAATTCCAGTGGATTTCCAGGCAGTGATTCAGGATATATTATAATATCATTCTTTTTCATCTCTTTTGTTAATTTTTTAAGATATCTGACACCTTCTTTATAAGGAGGTCCTGAAAATACATGGGCATCATACCCAAAATTATTTAATTCTTCGCAAAGTTTATATAATGCTCTTACCCCATTGCTTTTTTCGTACGGAGGTGCCCAAACAATATATTTTTTGCGTTGTTTTGTATTTTTTCTCTTAAATTTCATTTTTATTCCTAAAATTTTTACAAATTTATGATTTCTTTCATTTTAACTGAAAAGATTTTAAGTAAAGATTACATAATATTTACTGATTATAGTATGTTTTCCTTATATTCTTCTCTATCTAAAAATGGGAACATATCTTCTAATGTTGGCGAAATCATAGTACCGTCAGGTAATTTCTTTGATGAAAGTTTGGGCAAAAAGGCATACTCTTTTTCAACCATAACTTCACAAACTACAGCACCTTCTGTTGACAAGACTTCCTTAATCTCTGCTTCCATTGTTGCAGGATTTTCTATACGTTTAGTTTTTAACCCAAAAGCTTCTCCAACTTTTACAAAGTCAGGAACACTTACACCTGAATCTACTCCTGAACCGGTCATTCTGCCATCAAAAAAGTTCCTTTGAGTTTGGCGAATTGATGAATATCCGCTATTATTTATTACAAACAATTTTATCGGCAACTTATTAAACACAATCGTTTGTAATTCTTGAATATTCATCATTATTGAGCCGTCACCCTCAAGACAAATAACGTTCCTGCCTTTTGACTGATAACAAGCACCTATTGCAGCAGGCAATCCATACCCCATCGACGCATTACCGGAGTTTAGTATAAATCTTTGTCCTTCTTTAACTATTGCATTTTGGAACGGACAAACACACGCACTTCCGTTTGTCATTACAAAAATATCATTCTCTTGCATACATTTAGAAAGTGTATAGGTGAAATAATAAGGATTTATTACATCATCTTTTTGTTCACTTTCAGGATGATTTTCAAAAGAATATTTGTTTTTTAAGTTTTGACAAAATTTTAACCAGTCGAGTTTGTTTTGCTCTTTTATTTCTGATAAGAAAGCCGGAATAAACTCATTTAAATCAGCACAAACTTTTAAGTCAGGTATAACAAGCGGTTTATCAAGTTCTGATTTATCTATATCCACCACAATTTTATATGCATTTTTTGCAAAGTTTTCCCAATTATAGCTTACCTGTCTTATATTGTTTCTTGTTCCTAAACATAAGACTAAATCTGCATTTTGCAGTGCAAAATTACCTGCACGCTGCCCGATTGTACCTATTCTACCAACATAATACGGATTATTGCTTTCTATAATATCCATACCGTTAAATGTCGTCACTACAGGAATTTTAAGTTCTCCAACAAGTTTTCTGAAATTTTCAATCTGTCCGGATAATCTTATTCCATGTCCTGCAATTATAAGAGGCCGTTTAGCATTTTTAAGCTTTTCCGGAACTTCATTAACTTTATCAACTAAGCTGTCGAGTGGCTTAGCTTTGAAACTTTTAATATCAAATTCTTTCAAATCATCTTCATCTATAATTGAAGCCTGAACATCAATAGGTACATTAACCCAAACAGGACCAAAACGTCCTGTGGTAGCTTCATATATAGCTCTGTCAATATGATATTTTATTTCGTTAGGCTCTTCTACCGTTACAGCATATTTTGTAAGTGGTTTTACAACAGAAATTATGTCAACTTCCTGATCCCCCAATTGACGCATAGGGATTTCAGGAAAAGATGTTAGCATAGTGCGTCTTTTTACTTGCCCTGAAATATAAAGAACAGGAACGCTGTCTGTCCATTGTCCAAAAACTCCGTTCAAACAATTCAATCCGCCGGGGCCTGTTGTAATATTAACTACTGCCAATTTCTGATTAACTCTGGCATAACCTTCTGCTGCAATAGCACAAGCTTGTTCATGATGATTTGCGGTATATGGAATTGCATGCCCTAAACTATCGTTTAAGTGCATTGCACCCCCACCTGATACCATAAAAAAGTGGTCAACACCGTGTTCTTTTAATCTTTTTGCTATATAATCAGATAATTTAATTTTTGACATTCTCTCAATTCCTTAACGTCTTTTACAATATAATCAGCATTTTCTTTTAACGATGTTTTGTTACTGCCATAACCCCATAAAACGCCGATACCCTCAATGCCTGCACCTTTTGCTGCTGTCATATCACTCGCAGCATCCCCTATCATTACCGTTTGAGATTTGTCAAGGCGATATGTTGAAATAATATTCGTTATCATTTCTTCTTTTGTAATTTTCTTTCCAAACTTATCAATTGTATAAATATCGTCAAAAAGTTTATCCAATTCGAATTTTTTAGCCAGTCTTATTGTAGGTATTCTTGGTTTGAAAGTTGCGATAAATAATCTTTTGCCGTTATTTTTTAATTCACTCAAAAATTCAAACATTCCGGCATACATCACGCTAATATCGTTTTCATCGTAGTCATATATGCGTCTGAAGTTTAGCATAATTTCATTAATTTTGTCTTCATCAACAAGTTCAGGTGCTATTGTTTGTATAATCTGTCTTAATGGTGGTCCTATTACATCTGAGGTCAGTTTATTGCTATCTATTTTGTAATCAGCTTCGTCAAAAGCCCTTTGAAAACAGTTCAAAACTTCCTCAGATGAATTTACCAAAGTTCCGTCTAAGTCAAATATGTAATTTTGATATTTAAGCATACGCGCCGCCTGCTTCTTCAATTAATTTTTTGTATCTCGCTTCTAACATTTGCAGTCTTGCTTCATCTTCTTTGAATATCATACCGTAGAATTCACGTTTGTTCTTTAACCACATTAATTCAAACCCTACTGCCTTTAATATACCCTTGTCTGCATGTGGGTCATTTAATGCCTTTTGTGCATCAAATATTATTTTTCTTGTTTCAAATCTTGAAAGATAAGGTAACTTTTTGAAAAATGGAAGTGAATGAGCTGAAACACCTCCTCCGATTACTAAATCTTTATTTACTGACATCATTTTTTCTGACATTTTATATGCAATGTTATAAATCTGTTCAGAATTAATATCTTCTCTTGTCAAGCCCATTGAACCAGTCATATCAACACGTCCCAGAACAACTCCGCCTAACTCTGCGAATTCTTCTGAGGAAACTATGTCATTAAGGTTATTAAAACCTGTAATCGTTTCTGTGTTGATTAAAAACTTAACATCTTTTCTCTCATCTTCAGGAAAAACAAAATGAGTCGCTTTTACATATTTCTTCATGGCATAAGGAGTTTCAATCATAGGTGCAACAATTGCAGCAACACCAATTGTTCTTGCATCATACATGTCTTTAATAGCTTCGCAACCGCCAATTTTAATAGTTAAATCCAACCCTGCTTTTGTAACTACTTCTTTCAGCCTCAAAGCTTCTTCCAATCTTGTTCCTTCAGCTTCAAATTCAGCTTTTATTCCTATAACATGGTGATTCTCTGTTAAATCAGTAAGAGTGGAAACCATCTTCTTTTCTAACAAATTCATATATTTCTCCTTATCTTTCAGTCAATTGGCTTTTATTATATTTGTATAATTTTTTTAATCCTTCTTTTATAGGTGTGAATTTCATCTCCGGCATTTCTGCTAAGAGTCTTGAATTATCTCCGGTGTATTCATTATTCATTTCAGGATTATTTACAGTAATTTCAATTTCCTTATCAGAAAAAGTTTTTACTATATTTGCTATTTCCAACAAGCTTATACTATCTGTCGGTGTTATATTTATTATATTACTAACAGGAATATGTGTAATAAAATATTCAACAATTCGTTGCATATCTTCAACAAATAAATAATCAAAAATAACATTCTGATTTATTTCAATATTTTCACCTGCCAAAACTTTGTTGATTGCATAACTTGGGAAACGGCTTTCCTTTTCTCCGTACCCGTAGCAGGCAAAAATATTCAAGCAAATAACATCTTTTCTGTTCTTAATTTTATCAGCTATCATCATTTTTGATTTACCGTACAAATCAGATGGTACAACCTCTCCAATCTGACTTTCATTGACCTTGTGCAATGGTCTTGACTTATCATACATTGCACCTGAACCGAATAAAATTACCCTGGCGGATATTTTTTTGTACTTCAAAATATTATCAACCATTGCAAGGTTATCCTCAATGGTCGTATCTCTATCCTTAATACCTCTTGCTCCGCCTGTTGAACCGCAATGAATTACAAAATCTATATCATGCAACGCAAAATATTCTTTAACAGCATTTTCATCAATTAAATTAAGCTCATAGCTTCGTGGTGTCAAAAGAGTATATTTATCTTGGAGATACTTTTTTAAGTTTTTACCAATAAAACCACCGGAACCTGTTAATAGAATATTCATTTAAACAATTGCTCCCGCTTTTTCCTTAACACAGGCATGGATAGTATCAGAAATACGACTGATTTCTTCTTCTCCCAATGCAGGGAATGTTCCTACCCAGAAGGTATTATTCATTATAAAATCAGTCTTAGGTAATTTTTTGTACCACTCTTCTGACAAGTCTTTTGAACTCAATAACTCAGAATTACCAATTCTAAACTGTACCTGCTCGTCATCAGTAAACATCGGTTGCCTTAAAATATTACCTGCAAACAACTGACGTGTTCCTACCTTGTGGCTTTCAAGATATTCAACCATTTCCTGTTTTGTAAATGGAGCATCCTCTTTTACGGAAATTAAATACCCAAACCAAGATGGTTTAACGCCATCTTTGATTACAGGTAAAATTAAATAATCTTTTAAATCAGCTAATTTTTCCGTTAAAAGTTGGGCATTTCTTCTGCGAATTTCTAAAAATCCGTCTAATTTTTCTATCTGAGAACAGCCTAAAGCGGCTTGCCAATCGGTTATTTTGAGATTAAAACCAATATGTGAGTAAGTATATTTGTGATCATATCCGTAAGGAAGATTTCCTAATTGCTGAGAAAATCTCTTTCCGCATACTCCATCACGTCCCGGAGGACAGCAGCAATCACGTCCCCAATCACGGAATGACATTATTATCTTGTATAATTGAGCATCATTTGTGATAACAGCTCCACCTTCACCCATAGTTAAGTGATGTGCAGGATAAAAACTGAATGTTCCTATATGTCCGATAGTACCGATTTTCTTTCCTTTATATTCGCCGCCTAAGGCATCACAGCTGTCTTCAATTACCCACAAATTATACTTTTCGGCAAGCTCCATAATTTTATCTAAGTCATAGCTGTTACCCAAAGTATGAGCAAGGAATATAGCTTTTGTTTTTGGTGAAATTGCTTCTTCAATTTTTTCGGCATCAATATTATATGTACCAACTTCGCAGTCAACAAATACTGGAACTAAACCCTGCTGCAAAATCGGATTTATAGTAGTAGGAAATCCGGCAGCCACGGAAATAACCTCATCTCCTTTTTTTAGACGTCTGTCGCCAAGCTTGTGTGACGTCAATGCTGAAAGAGCAAGTAAATTTGCACTGGAACCCGAATTTGTAGAAAGAGCATATTTAACTCCAAGATATTGAGCAAATTTCTTTTCAAATTCTCTGTTAAATCTGCCTGCTGTCAACCACATGTCTAAAGAAGCATCAATCATATTAAGTAATTCTTCTTCACCTAAAAGCTTTCCGCTCGGTGGAATATAGTCAAATTGACGTTTCCCTCCATAAACTTCTTTATAATATTCTTTCGCTGCTTCTTTTACTTTGTTGCGTAATTCTTGTTCCATACACATTACCCTCTACTATAGTATGATTATATCATAAACATTGGATAAAATTAATATTTTTTCTGCTTTACTTGACTATTTTTAATTATGTGTACAATTTTTGTGCTACTGTTATAAGCCGATATAAAAGCAAAAATCAAAGTAATAAGAAAAAATTGCGACTTGTACTATTCTGTAATCATAAAATAGTTGTCAGTAATTATCTCGCAGACTTTAAATTAAAAACAACCGACATAATAATTCCTTTATTAAGTTAATTTCTTTATAAATTTTTTATACTTGTAAGAGATTAGATGAAATTCAATAAATGCAAGCCTAAATGATATTTTTATTTTCCTATCGGTATAACGTACATTTGTAATTCCTCTTGTGATTTTATTAAAAACTATGTTATGCAAAATTGCATAACATCTCAAAGGTATATGTCCATCTTTTGCCGCTAGTTTTACTAATTGCTTTTTTGAAGTTTTTAATTTTTCTTCTGGAGTAACAAAAGTGTCGTATAAACCATACAAAAAATATAGTGCTTTTTGTACATATTCAATAAAAACTGTTGGTTCTAATATATTTATTTTCATTGCAGTATAAAATAGCCTATCTCTATTAATAAGTTGTTGAGGTGTTGGTGCAAAATTATTACTAAATAATTCTTGCTTTTCATGTCTGCGTGTTAGCAGCAATGCCGGATCGTGAAATAAAATTGTATTTCCATAACCTGACAGTCTTACCATTAATGGCCAGTCAGCTAATCTTCCAAAGGTCTTTAAGTCGTATTTTTCTTGCTTAAAGTCCGTAGTTCTATATACTACAGTCGCATATGCTATATTTTCAGAAAAAAACATCCTGCGAGTAAAATCAGATTGTTTACTAAAGAAAAAATGTGCAGACTGCGGGTTCTTTACGAATTTTGGAGGTCTATCATTCCAAAATTCAGTTAACGTAGTTGTCAAAAAAGTTAATACTTCTAAACAATTTAGACAATTTTTCGTGAGATAATGACTTTATATAAGTATGTAGAAGTGATTACGTGGTGTGCGTATGCACAGAAAGTAGGTAAATATGCCGTTATATTTCCCAACACATGTACCAGCTAATGATAAAAATATACCATTATCCCAACGTCATTGGTTAACTCCAGAGCAGAAAACTCAATTAGTAAAAAAGCATCAATGGTAACAAAAGAGCAACTAGAAAATCAAGCTAAGTTAGAAAAAGAGCTTGAATTTTTTGCTAAATATAAAAAGCCTCTAATTAAAAAAGCACTAAAACATTAAGTAGGTTTAAATGAACATTACAGGCGAAACAGGTATATATAACTCAACGACAAGAGAAGGCTATGCAAGAAATGCAGCCTACAATGTAATGCAACATGATAAGCAAGTCAAATCAAGTAACAGTAAAAACCTTGATGAGATTGAGTTTGAAAATATTAGATATTCTATGTTAAAGCAAGCGACTAAAGATGAGTACATTAAAGACGCTAGAATATACGCTGATGAAAGCATAAAGGCACTTTCTAATACAGGTAAAGTGTCAAAAGAGGACTTTATACCTAAAGATGTTATTCCTGCAATGCGTGAAATGCTAACGAAGTTCTTTAATGTAATAGACTTGAACAATGACGGCTATATTGACATCAATGAGAACACTGCTCATGTTATGATAATGGACTGTGCCAAAATATCTGACGACCTAGAGAATGTAACAATGGAAAATGCAGACGGTGTAATTGACAGTCATAACAAGAAAAACATAGATAGGTACATATTAGAAAGACCAGAGCAAGCAAAACAGTTGCTAAAGGAACAGAATATACAATAAGCTAAAGGCTAAAGCTATTATATTATAAGGACTTTAGCCTTGTTTTGTGGTAACTTGTATATAATTGCCTTAAAATATTATTAGGTAAACGTATAAAAGAACTTCGTAAAACTAAAAAATATACACAGGAACAATTTGCGGAAATGATTGATATTGACCAGAGATCTCTTAGTGCAATTGAGTGTGGTATAAATTTTCCTACAAAACACTTTATGAAAATTGCAAAGACTTTTAATGTTGAATTAAAAGACCTGTTTGATTTTGACCATCTTGATGTGTCCGATAGTGACATGCGTATTCAGTCAAAGAATTTTATTGATAAACTAAGTCAGCACGATTTAAATATTATTTATAAGCTATTGAAAGCAATGTCTGTATAGACACATAAAAAACTTTATTTTCTGTTCCAACTTATTTTTGATTCATATTCTTTAATTTGTTCTATCGTAAATTTAAACATATCGGTATCTTTGTTATAAAAATGTTTATACCATTCGATAGTATTTTGAATGGCTTGTTTTGCTGTCAATGTAGGTGTCCAGCCTAAAATCGTTTTTGCTTTTTCTATGTTCAGCATTAATAATCCTGCTTCGTGCAGCGGGCTCTTTTCTCCGACAATAACTTTACCCTTACCGTAAAAATCACAAGCCATTTGTGATACTTCCGCAACCGTTAATACGCTGTCTTCATTCGGTCCGAAATTGAAACCGTCAGCATATTTTTTGCCGTCTTCAAGAAGTTTTTGCCCGAGTAAAAGGTATCCGCTCAACGGTTCTAAAACATGCTGCCAAGGACGTACCGCAATAGGGTTACGAATTTCAATATCAATTCCCTTGTTAATAGAACGAACACAATCGGGAATAAGTCTGTCTAATGCCCAATCCCCGCCTCCGATTACATTTCCTGCTCTGGCTGTTGCCATTGCCATTGTTCCGGCTTCCTGTAGAAATGAACGTCTGAACGATGATGATAAGATTTCAACACAGCCTTTTGAAGATGAATACATATCATATCCGCCCATAGGTTCATCTTCTCTGTAACCTCTGTTGATTTCTTTATTTTCATAGCATTTGTCTGTTGTTACGTTTACAAATGCCCTAACAGACGGGCAATGTCTTGCCGCTTCAAGAACATTAAGAGAACCTATAACATTAGTCTTATAAGTCAGGACAGGTTCCGAGTATGATAATCTTACTAATGGTTGAGCCGCAAGATGAAAAACTATATCAGGCTTAAATTCATTTATTGTTTGCTGTAATTTTCCTTCATCAAGAATATCTCCGATTACGGATTTAGCAATCTTATCTTCAATATTTAATTCCTCAAACATAGAAGGTTTAGTATTCGGTGCAAGAGAGTATCCGCAAACTTCTGCTCCAAAATTGGTTAACCAAAGCGACAGCCAGCTCCCTTTGAAGCCTGTATGTCCTGTAAGGAAAACCCTTTTACCTGTATATATATTATTAAACATAAACTAAACCCTCTGAGCTGTCATACTATTTTACCGCAAAACTTTTTTTCTGCCAAACAGCCCAAGGTGCCTGATCATTTTGCCACATATAAGTCAAATCATTTTTATCTTTCAATGTATCCATAGGTCGCCAGAAACCACTATGCTTATATGCATTCAATTGTTTGTCTTTTGCCAGATTTTCTAATGGGGCTTTTTCAAATATTGTAGAAGGGCTGTCCGGAATATAATCAAACACTTCAGGTTCACAAACGAAAAATCCACCGTTTATCCAGCTTTCCTCTCCTTTTGGCTTTTCCATGAATGATGTAATCATATTATCATCTTTAATAACTAATGCACCAAATCTGCCCTGTAATTGTACTGCGGTCATTGTGCAAAGTTTGCCGGATTCTTTATGATTTTTAATTAAATCATCAATATTAACATCAGATACGCCATCACCGTATGTCAAAAGGAACGGTTCATTTCCGATATATTCCTGAGCTTTTTTAATGCGTCCTCCTGTCATAGTATCCTGACCTGTATATAACATCGTAACTTTCCAAGGCTCTGTTTGCATACGATGTATTTCCACGGAATTGTTTGCCATATCAACCGTAATGTCGGAATATTGTTGATAATAATGGACGAAATAATCTTTTATAACATGTGATTTGTAGCCTGTTAAAATTACAAAATCATTAAACCCATAATGAGAATATATCTTCATTATGTGCCATAATATCGGTTTACCACCTATTTCAACCATAGGTTTAGGTACTAATTTCGTTTCCTCTGATAACCTTGTACCAAGACCGCCTGCTAAGATTACTACTTTCATTTTTTACTATTATCCTTTACTAATTGTTTTTTATATGTATAGAGTTTTGTTTTGAGTTTATATAATAAACGAATCATTATTTTTTTATTTACAACATTTTCTTCTTCGTTATATGAAGATTCTACATGTATAAACAGAATTCGGTAAACTGAAAAGTATAATAACATATTTACTATAAATTTTATTCTATCCCAACAATTTAGTACTAAACAGATAAAAAACAAATTATAGAAATAGCCGTTTGATTCTTTATCATTAAAAAAGAATACTCTTGCCGAATTCAGAGGAATACCGAATTGATTATGCCGGCTTATATAAGTCCGCAACTTTTTATCTTCAATCATCTGGACTGTGTTAGCAAAAGCACTTAACCAATTTAAATGCTTTCTTATCGGATGTAGTTTTCTGGTATCAGAACCCCTTACATAATCATTTTCCCAGTCATTTCCTCTTGAAATTATTGATTTTGGAATAATAAAAAATGATTTATTATCGTTTATTAGTTTTGCAGAAAAAGCTGCATGAGGAAACCAATTTGATATATTGTAATGTATGTTATCAATTACATCACTGTCAAGCAATTCTTTTTTATATATAACTGCAGGTAAAAATGTAGTTTGAATAAATAATTGTGCTATATCATCCTGAGGTCTTTCATACTTTGCAACTACTATTGCGTCTTTATCGTTATGTATCGCATTTTCAACCTCATCCCAACTGTCCCAATTGTAATAATCGTCATCACAGAGTATCCAAATGTACTTTTTCTCTCCGTATTCAAACGTTCTTGCGATATTTGCATTTCCTCCAATATTGTATTTGTTTTTAGCATATTTAAGATTAGGATGATTTTTTTGCCATTTTTGAACTATTAAAGACGTATTATCCGATGAATTGTTGTCAATTATGTTAATTTCAAAATCTTTTATGGGCGATTTGTCGTCTAGCAACTGTTCAAGGGTTCTATCCAATGCTTTTGCTCTATTAAACGTAATAAGAAATATGTCTAATAATTCCGATACCGATTTATGCATAAAAGATAACTCCATTATTGTCTTATGTTATGAGGTTTCCTGTTGCCTAAACTAATTTCTTCGTTTACTCAGTATTCTTACACACTGTTGCATAACAACCTGAACACAAGTCTGTTTCATGCTATCACAAATAAATCTTTTTTTATACTTAATATGCTTAGTTTAATTTTTCTTAATATTTTATAAATCCGTATTGTTTACGTTATTATAATATGTGTAATACATTTATCTCATGTATAAATTATTTAGCAATTTTGTTTTATATCTAGTCTTGTGGAGAATATTTTTATGCGTGTAAATGCCATTGAAACGAATAATACAGCTAATACTCGTCAGCAATTTACCGGATTATTATGTGATCGCTGTGCCAAAAAGGTTATTGATATGATGCCTACAGAAGATATAGTTGAGTTCAACCGGATTAAAAAAAGTTTATCAAAAACAAAAAATTGGGATTTAAGGCTTTCAAGTGTTGGACGAGATTTTAAAAATTTCGGATTTAACTTTGCTAATAAAATTAACAAACAGGGCGGCGTAGTTATTGATGATCTGATACCGTATAGACTTGACTCAGATTCTATAGTTGCATATACAACAGTGAAGCTGGAAGAAGGTTTTGTTTTAAATACGGTAAAATCATTTAAATTTGAATCTGCCGAAAAAGCAAAAGCATTGTATGATGCTTACGAACAACACGTTGCCGAAGCTGCAAAAAAACATTGGGTGCTTACCCCTTTGGAAAATTTGAAAAATCGTGTTGTGAAGCTGAAAATTTTAGAAGAGTCAGTTCAAAATCATAACTTTGACGATTTGAGTACTTCTGTAAATTCAATGATTACGACAAAAACATATATTGGAAACGGTTATAAATAATCTATAATTTTTCCTTGCAAGTCAGTATATCTGTCAAACCTCTTTCTACAGTTTCAAATATAACTATATCAGCATTATCTATCTCAGATTTTGATATTTGATGTGTCCAACGGTATATAACCTGTTCAAATGTGTTTGATAGAAATGGCATTAATGCTGTAGCGAATGAATCTCTATACATAAGGAGTTTTTTATTATTTAAATTTTTATTTGTAGTAACTATTTTGGGAACCATCCATGACGGGTTGTCCAATGGAACTGTACTATATTGGATTTCATAGTTTTTAGGAATTTCATATTTTATATATTTGTATGTGTCAGGTTTTCTGTTTATTTGTGGCAATTTGTTTTGAATATCACCTTGAGAAGCCCTTTTGTGTTGAATAAACCGATTATAATTTACGGGTAGTATATTTATTTTATCATTTTGAATATTTGACATAAGAGTATCATACACATAAGAAGCTCCTAAATCATTCCAATGGGTATCTGTTTTATAGTAAAATAAGCCTAAATTTTTATTATTCATGTAATAATCGTACGGATATATGACTTGTATATCAGTATTTGCTTTCAGATATTTATATATTCGGCTTACATTACTGTTGCTGTCCGGATTTCTTTTCAAAATATATGTTGGCATATATTCCCCGTAGATTTTATTTTTATCAGGGATGATAATAAGATAGAATTTTTTATTATGTAACCTGCAATAATCATTAATCACAGAAAAATACTCTGCTATTGTCCTTATTTCAGAGGTACTTATTAAATTTAAATTTTGATACTCTGCAACTCTGTTATCCAATTTTAAAAACATCCAATTATCTTTCGCCTGAATGACAACATCGTTTTCCCAACACTCAGACAAAAGATATTTTAAATTTGCAAGAACGTAATAAAAATTTCTCAAAAAGAATCTGTCATTAAACCATTCATTAAAATCATTTCCATAATTCAAATTTATTGATACTTTATTATTTTCAATAATAAAAAACGGCTTATATTCATTTAATGACCTGTTTTCAAGTGCAGAGCCTAAATATTTATTAATGTGAGAAGCCGGTAATATTAACAAAATTAAAATAAACACTAAAAAAACTTTATCTGACATCGGGTAATTTTTATATAATCGTTTTTCATAAAAATTTGAATACATTTTTATAAAAGTCATAAAGGATAATGTAAAAACTAATATGAATAAAATAAAAGTCCTGATTACTGAAATTTTATCATATATGATATAGCATACATCACTCGCAAAGTGAGCGATTATAAGTGAAATCAATATTGCCAACCCGTATTTTAAATAACTGCTTTGCTTTTCCATCTGCCTAAACCCTTATCCTAAAACCTGAAATATATAAACGGATTGTATGTTCCTTCCGTAATTACCGCTGTGGAAGAAACAAACAATATTATCAACCAAAAATTAACAAGTATTTTGACATATTTATTCTGCCAATTTAAGATATTACGGAACAATGGCATTGAGCATACAACGGCAATAATAAATATTACGATATCAAATTTATCTATATAATAAGGAAGCAAATACAGAACTTTTGAAGACTCAACACTATTTATAAAAAACATATTTTTTAAATAAGCAATAGCATAGGATAAGCTGTCAGACCTAAATATAACCCATCCTGCACTAATAATTACTATTGCATAGATATGTTTGAGGATGCTTAATGACCTGTTAGAGGAATTTTTATCAAGCTCAAATATTTTTTCAAATATAATAAATACTCCATGCCAAATTCCCCAAACAATAAAAGTCCAAGATGCTCCATGCCAAATTCCCGTAAGCAAAAATACTATCCCAAGATTTCGGATTTGAATAAGTTTTCCATGCTTATTTCCACCTAAAGGTATATATACATATTCTTTGAACCAGGTTGATAAAGATATATGCCACCTCCGCCAAAATTCCGTAACAGATTTTGATACATAGGGATAATTAAAGTTTTCCATAAACCTGAATCCGAATATTAATCCAAGACCGATTGCCATATCTGAATATCCGCTAAAATCATAGTAAATTTGAAATGTATATGCCAATGACCCTAACCATGCCGTTAAATGAGAAAATGAATTCACATCCTGAATGAATATTTTGTCTGCAACAGCCCCCATTGTATTTGCAATAAGCATTTTCTTTGACAATCCGATTATAAATCGCTTAACCCCGATATTTACATTCTCAAAATTCACTTCTCTTGAAGTAATTTGCTCGGAAATATCGTGATACTTAATTATTGGTCCTGCTACCAGTTGCGGAAATAAACAAATATACAGTGCGACATTAAGCAAATTTTTCTGTGAACTTACATTACCCCTGTATACATCAATAACATAAGATAATGCCTGAAAAGTATAGAATGAAATTCCAAGAGGTAAAACAATATTTAACAAACTTATGTGAGTATGGAATAATCCGTTTAAATTATTTATCAAAAAATCAAAATACTTGAAATAAAACAAATTTCCAAGATTAATTAACAGTACAGATAGCAGGCACAGCTTCTTTACAGACGGCTTGTGCGAGAATTTATCAATAACTATAGCACCTGCCCAGTTTATGAGAACTGAAAAAAATATTATCGGCAAATATCTCGACTCACTCCACGCATAGAAAATAATACTTGCAAAGAGTAATAATATATTATGATATTTTTTTGCAGATACAAAGTATAACCCGCATAAAACAGGTAAAAATAAGTATATAAAACTCATAGAACAAAATAACATATAATATACCCAACCTAAAAGAAAGAATATTATATCAAAACAGAAAAAACAAGTTATAGCTATATTCAAATATAAATTTCTTAATATACAAAGATTTTACATTTCTATATATAAAACTTGCAAAAAAATAAAAATTGCGTTATTCTTTTAGTGTAAAATATACACTTTAATAATGTTACCCAAATTAAAAATAGTAAGATGGTGGAATTTATGACTAAAACAAATGAAAATATAAGGAATATAGCAATAATTGCACACGTTGACCATGGTAAGACAACACTTGTTGACTGTTTGTTAAAGCAGGCGGGTGCTTTTAGAGAAAATCAGCAGGTTCAGGAAAGAGTATTGGACAGTAATGATTTGGAAAAAGAAAGAGGAATTACAATCCTTTCAAAAAACATTTCAATCAATTACAAAGGATGTAAAATCAACGTAGTAGATACCCCGGGGCACGCAGATTTTGGCGGCGAAGTTGAGCGTGTATTGGGTATGGTTGACGGAGCATTGCTTATTGTTGATGCCGCAGAAGGACCTATGCCTCAGACAAGATTTGTATTGTCAAAAGCACTTGAACTCGGCTTAAAGATTATTGTTGTTATTAACAAAATTGATAAACCTGCCGCAGAACCTCTTACTGCACTTGATAAAGTTTTTGATTTATTTACCGAGCTTACTGACAGAGAAGATTTAATAGATTTTCCGTTTATATTTTCAAGCAGCTTAAACGGTTTTGCAATTAAAGATTTGGATGATGAAAGAAAAGATATGATACCGCTTTTGGACTGCATAATGGATAATATTCAACCGCCGTCAGGTGATGAAAATTTACCGTTGCAGTTTCAGGCTACAACGTTAGATTACAATGAATACGTCGGAAGAATTGTAATCGGTCGTATTGTGAACGGCAGTGTAAAATCCCAAGAGCAGGTATGTGTAATTCACGCTGACGGAACGCAGGAAAAGGGTAAAATTACAAAACTGTTCGGTTTTCACGATTTGGGCAGAGTGGAAATTCAAGAGGCTTTTGCCGGTGATATTGTCGGTATTGCCGGATTTTCAGATATTCAAATCGGTGAAAGTATTTGTGCCTTAGACAATCCAAATCCGTTACCGCTTATTAAAGTCGATGAACCTACTTTACAAATGAATTTTTCCGTTAATGACAGCCCGTTTGCAGGTCAGGAAGGAAAGTTTGTAACTTCAAGACAGATAAGAAAAAGATTATACAATGAATTGGAAAAGAATGTTAGTTTACGAGTTGAAGACACAGACAGCACTGATGTATTCAAAGTTAGCGGTCGTGGCGAACTTCATCTTGGTATCTTAATTGAAACAATGCGTAGAGAAGGTTATGAATTTCAGGTTTCAAAACCGGAAGTAATTTATAAGAATATAAACGGTGTTCAATGCGAGCCTTATGAAAATTTAATAGTAGATGTTCCGGAAGGGAATGCAGGCAGTTGTATAGAAAGATTATCAAACAGAAAAGCTGAAATGAAAGATATGCAATCAGCTAAAGGAAGAACTACATTAAGGTTTGATATTCCTGCAAGAGGTTTGATAGGGTTCAGAAGCGAATTTATCAGAATGACGAGAGGCGAAGGTATTATGTACCATACATTCTTAGAATACAGACCTTATGCCGGAGATATTTCAAGACAACGCAACGGCTCTATTATTGCTCACGAAGAGGGTGAGGCTATTCCGTATGCTCTGGCTCAATTTGAAGATCGCGGCGTATTTTTTGTAACTCCTAAGACTAAAGTATATCGTGGCATGATTATTGGGGAGTGCAACAAACCGCAGGATGTTGTTGTTAATATATGTAAGACGAAAAAGCTTACTAATATGAGAAGTTCAACGGCGGATGTAATGGTTACTTTGCAGGCTCCAAAGATTATGTCATTGGAAGAAAGTCTTGAATATATCGGTGATGATGAACTGGTAGAAATCACTCCGGAAAATATCAGAATCAGAAAATCAGATTTAACAAGAAAGATTTATAACTAATTTGAGTGATTTACTAGTTTAATGTCAGGTTATGGTCCTTCAGATACTTCATATTGCCCTGCTGAATTACCCAATAGGCACACCCGTAACCACTAGAATTTGCAGCGGCACAATTTTCATTAAATGGACGTGAACCATCTGATACCCCCAAAGGAACTATTCTGTTTGGCTCATTTTGAATTTCAAAAGCAAATAAGTCGTACCCCCATTGATTTGGCGGATTTATACCGTTCACATCGTAATGTATTGCACCAAGACGATTACTTACATCACTTGGATTACCTTTGAACCAAATTACAGAACCGTCATTTAAAATGACTCTGTAGTATTTTGAACCGGTAGAATAGTCCGCTGCAGAACTACCTTTTTTTAATTTATAAGTACCACTTATACAGCCTGCTTCATTTGTTGTCCCGCAATCTTTTGCTACATTTAAATACGGCAGAAACCAACTTGCAACAGTCGTAGCACCATCTTCATTATCAGACACAGCAACTACTGGATTATCTTCAGAAAGATATAGATTATATGCGTTCTGTAAAACACTGTACATCTTTTTTAATTTAGATACAGTCGCCTTTTCATTATGGGTTTGTATAAGAGCAGGCAATGTCATCGCTGCAACGACTCCGATTATTCCGAGTGTAATTAGAACCTCTGCAAGTGTAAATGCCTTGTTTTTATTGTACATTTTTGTCCCCTATTAAATTAAATAAAATTATACCTTTATATATAAAAGTATAATTTTATTATTGCAACAATTATTTTATTTTGTCAATATCTAAATAATATTATCGCTATAATTTTATTAGTATGGGCAGAAATGATTTAAAAACTATAGACTCAAAACAGGAAGTAAAAATCATGCTTGCAAGACGGGCATGGACGATGAAAAAACTTGCAGAAGAGTTGTCATCTGCAAGCGGTAAATATTATTCTCCCCAAAATCTGAATTACAGACTATCTCAAAATAAACTTAAGCTTTCTGAAATGGGTTATATATGTCAGATATTAGGGTTTAAATTAAGTTTTATAGAAGAAAATTAAGAATTCGTATTTTTTGGTTAAGTATTATTTTTTATATATTTTTTAGCACAATCAAACATTGCATCTACAAGTCCGATATTTGCATTAGTGTTAATTCCTCCGGTTTCCAGTACCTGTCGGGTGCGTTTTTCCCACATATCATATATGTCATCGTGATTAAGGTCTAATACGGAAGCTATCATTGTCAGTTCTTTGTAGTCTATCGGCATCGGCAAACTGCCTCTTAGTACGTCAACAATTTCCAGACGCTTTTTTCTCGGAAATGCTTTTAGAAAATTTATGACGGACATGCCCTTATCTTTCATTCCGTCTTTTAAATATTCTACAAATTCATCTATAACGAGCGGTTCTTGCGGAATTTTATATTCTTCAAATTCCTCGGGTTCGATTTCCATTACTGTTGCAATTCTTTCCAGCGTAGTTCCTCTGGTTGAAAACGGAATAGTTTCGTCTATAAGATTGTAAACATAGGAAAGAGTTACACCTATCATCTCTGCAAAATCTTTTTTGTGAAGTGTATTTTTTTCTAAAAATCTTGCTACCTTTTCAGAACTTTTTTCTTTCACAATTGTTTTAGTTTTTGACTTCATAAATTTATCCTCATATTGTTTGTGTTTATAAGATAAATTTATTCTATCAATTTGTTAAGCGAGAAGACGGCAATACATGACGACGATATTTATTTGAGTTAAAATAATAATTAATGTAATTATATTGAGAGGTAATAATGAAGCTTATAGCAGGTTTGGGTAATGTCGGTGACAAATATTGTTTCACACGTCATAATGCAGGATTTATGGTGCTTGACAGGTGGAGTTATTCCGATAATTTTTCGTTCAAGCAGGAAAGCAAGCTAAAAGCTTTTATATCAAAGGCTAAAGTCGGGACTGAAGATATAATTTTTATTAAGCCTACAACATTCATGAATCTGTCTGGTGAAGCTGTCAGAGCTGTTATGGATTACTACAAAATCGGTGTGGAGGATATTATCATAATATATGATGATATCGCTCTTGATGCAGGTAAAATAAGATTAAGGGCTTCCGGTTCTGATGGCGGGCATAACGGCATTAAATCCATTATAAAACATATAGGAACGGATAAGTTTAACAGAATTAAAGTAGGTATAGGACCGCAAATCGGACCTTCCGAGCATTATGTGCTTCAGAATTTTTCAAAAGAACAAATGGAAATATTAAAAGAAGTACTGGATAAAACTATTGAAGCAACTAAGTGTCTGATGAATGAAGGGATAGATAAAGCACAAAACAAATTCAATTAGGTTACAAATTTTTATTTTTTGATTATAATCAAAATACAGTCAGGATAAGGAGTATTTTATGAGTATAGAAACTGCTGAACAGTTAGAAGAAAACGGTCAATATGAAGAAGCTTATGCAGAATACAAAAAAAGTTATCAGCATAGTCCTAATGATTTGAGCTTGCTGGCTCAGTTGGGACATGTGGCGATGATTTTGGATAAAAAAGACGAAGCCGTAGAATACTATAATAAAATGCTTACTCTGGATGCAACAAATCCTACGGCTTATGAACAATTAATGGATATATATATTGATACGGATAAGTACAAATATTATGTATCAAGAGGTAATTATCATATTGTTCAGCAGCAGCTTGAACATGCTACTCATGATTTTCAAAAGGCAATAAATCATGCAGGCGGAGATGAAAAAGAAATTATGCCTGTTCGATTTGTGTTGGGAACATTATATGAACAGCTTGGAAATCCGACAAAGGCAATAGATGAATATTTAAAAGTTCTTGACTACGAAGATGCAGATGAAGAAGTTTATATAAGACTTGCAAACCTGTATGCTCTTGATGACGTTATCGGTAGTGCTATTGAAACGTTAGAAAGAGCAATGAACAACGGCAAAGATTCTGATGCAGTAAGAGAAAATCTGTCAAGGCTTTATTTTAAGGATAATACGCCTGAAAAAATTAAATCCGTGAGCCGTAATGAACTGACATTGATTAAGGCTATGCTTGCTCTCGGGGAATTAGATGAAGCTAATACCGAGTTAAGCAAGATTGCGGATAAGTATAAAGATGAACCGCAGTTGTATGCTTTGCAGGCTGAATATTATTACACATCAAAAGACTATGAAAAAGCTCTTGATGCCGTAAATACTTATGCTGAAAAAATGCCTAATCATCCGCTTGTTTTTCAGATGAGAGCGTTAATATACGAATCTAAAAACGACGAATACCTTGCAACAGTAAATTGGGCAAAATATCATTTGGTAAGGGGCAGTGTTGATGTTGCAATAAATGAATTTATGAGTGCATATCAGCTAAAAAATGATGATGCAGATATGATTGCAACATTGGCAAATTTGTTGGAAACATCAGGCGAAAAACATCAGGCAATGGAGTTTTACGAAAAACTTGTTCAGCTTGATCCGACAAGCCGTGCTGCAATGGAAAAACTCGCAAAATATTGGGAAGATAACGGCGATAACCGTATGGCAATTGAGTATTTAGAAAAGATTATTGAAGCTGATCCGAGAAATTTTGCAACTATGAAAAAGTTGGGTGAAATGTACCAGAAATCCCGTGATATCGGTTCTGCAATAAATATGTATAAAAAATATCTTCAAACAGCACCTCAAGGAACTGAATACGAAGAAGTTACGGCAAAACTGAATAAATTGGAAAAAACAGAGGTCGCACCTGAAATGCAGGGCGATAGTCTGTTAGATAAAATTGTCGGACTTTTTGTAAAAAAATAAAATTTACCAGACAGGAACAGCTGTTCCACCGTAGAACCAATTTTTCCAAAATGATTCGGAACCGTCTTTTTTATAATAAGTTGTTTCGGGCTTTGCGTCTTCATACTGGCTTGTTTCATATTTACGGTTGCCGGTTTCTTTGTAAAATCCGCTGGTTATGGTTTTTCTCTTGTCTCTGATGCAGATGTGCAACCCTCCGTCTTTTTCAAAATTTATATCCGCAGATATTGATTGCTTAGGATTGCTGAACCTAAGTCCAACTTCTCGGGTAGCATCTTTTGAGTCTGCAAGTGCATTAAAAAATCCATGTCTGCCTAAATTGTACAGTTCCAAGATAGGTTTATCTTTGTGGCTTGCTAAAACTATATTCCCGTTTTCTGCTTTATTGATTATATTTAATACGTTTTGCGGCGGATACGCTGACCATAGTGAATTCAAAACCGAGCGTAAACCCATTTTTTCAAACATGCCGCTAAGTTCTTCAAATTCTTTGCTTTTAGTTATAAAATGTGTATTTATAATTTCTTTGAACAGATTTGTAAAAGTGTAAGTAACGGAATTTTCATTCTTAAAATCACTCCTGATTGCTCCGACTAACGCTTTTTCGTAATGCTCCAAACCTGTAAACGAAAAACTGTCGTATTGCGGTTCAATTTTATCGTTAGTACTTTTTTGTGTATTGTTGTTTGCTATTCTGTTAAATACATACGGTTGAACTTTATATCCGTAAATCCTGTTTACCTGCATATTTCACACTCCAAAAGATACACTAAATATTTTCTTACAAGTTATCACTTAAATTTTTTCTGTCAATTGCTATAAAGTATTAATTCTATAAAATAATGGCTCCTTGCGGAGCCGATGGATGGTTTAATTTAAAACATTTAGGAGTTTTTTAAGACAACTTTAATAGTAAAAGTATGCTTAGTTAAAGTATTTATAGCGTATAACAAATGTTCTGCTACAATTGTAGTACTTTTTTATAAATTTGGCAAGTTTTTCTTTCAAATTTGTGTTATACTATATGTTAAGAAAGCTCAAAACACATTAATAGTGTGCGATTTACACTATTGTATTTTGTTAATATTTCTTAATAAAACATCAATAAATGAACAATATTATCTGCTACATAGTTAGTATAATATGAGGGGTGTAGACATGATGAAATCTTGTATTAAAATATTTTTTCTGATATTTGTAACTTTTGTATTTGGAGTAAAAGCATTTGCTGTACAAGGCGGTTATTATAATCCCGTAACAAATACGAGAGTAATGAATTCTTCAAGCGGACCTGTTACTACTTATTATGTAAGTTCTCCTACTGCGAAATACACAAGAAATAACGGGATTGTACTTCCCCAATATGTTCCTAATCGTGTAGTCCCCGGCGGAAATAATGTAATTTATCGTGTATCAGGTCAGGGTTCTACTGTTTATTATCCTAATACGGGATATTACAGGAATACATACTATCCTGCTCAAACGACTACAACGGTGAGATATACAAATCCTTCCGTATATTATGTACCAAACACGACTACAACAACTAAAATAATAGGTAATGGCGTCAGCGGTAACATTATAAATCAGTATTCAGGTTATTCAACTCCAACCACGGGAATTAATCTTTTTAATAACAACGGAGTTACAAATGTAAGCAGATTTTTGTCGTGGTAGTGTTTAGGGTATAATATCTTTGGTATGTACAAAAGAATTTTATTTTGGTTAGGTAATTCGAGATTATTTTCACTGCCAATGACTGTATTGTCATGGCTTGTAGTTTTTTTGTATTCTTTAAAATTTGACGGTGATATTGTAAACGGTATTATTGCGTTAGTCGGAATTTCCTTTGCTCATTTAGCAACAAATCTTTTTGATGATTATGTTGATTACAGAAGTTTGCACAAAGAGCAGGCATTTATTGATAATAAAGAAAAGTCAAAATGTCTTTATATAAAAGACGGCAGGGCATCATTAAATGAGTTGTTGCTGGTTGTATGTGTATATTGTATGATAGCTTTTTTAACGGGTGTTATATTGACTTTCCGAAGCGGTATGGGAGTAATTCTGCTGGCTGTTATCGGCGGCAGTATAGTTTTGTCTTATGCGAAGTTATCTTCAAACGGGTTTAGTGAAGTTGCTGTTGGTACGGCTTTTGGACCATTGTTGTTTGAGGGTGTATATTATGTGATGTGTAAAAGTTTTTCTGTGAAAGTTTTATTTTTATCGCTTGCGGTTGTTGTTTTCACCGTAGGATTGGTTTATATGAATAATGTTTTGGATTACGAGAATGATAAAAAGTGCAATAAAAAATCATTATGCTGTCGCATTGGAAATACGGATAAAATAGCCATAGGCTTGGTTGTGTTGTATTCAATAGGATATTTGATGAGTATTCTTCTTGCGGTTATTATGAAAAATATATGTTATCTTTTGCCTGTGATAACAGTTCCACTCGTTTTTCAGCTATATAATTCCGTAAAAGATTTTTATCGTGACAGTTCAAATGTTCCGATTTTAAGGTGGTGGAATTTCCCTATGGGGAATGTGCAAAAAATGAGGGATAACGGTACTGCAAGCTTTTATTTCAGACTTTATTTTGCTCGAAATATTATGATATGGTTTTCGATATTTATGATAGTTGCAATACTTTATGCAAAATAGTCAAGCATAACATTATAGAAGAATTCGTTAATTTCTTGGGCTCCATCTTTAACCCTCTTTGGAGAGTGAATTTCTTGCATAAATTCTTCATAACTCATATTTAAATTAGGGTTCATTTCCACCATGTATTTAATGTTTCCGAACGGTAAAATGCCGTTTTGACAGTCCTCACCCTCAATATAGTCTTTATTTACTATAAATTCATTGTTTGGTTTTGCGGTAATTTTGCTTGCAAGATGTGCCAAAAATTCAAATATCGGGATTCGCTCATCTTTAAGTTCAAAAAGTTTTCCGTTAAGATAAAGATTACAAAGGGTTTTCCTTTTCCCTGTAATATCATCAATACCCATATCAGATGTGTGGATTAAAAAATTAACAAAATTCGGGTTAAAATTGTTTCTGTAACTTGAGTTTGAATTTTTGTTTATTCTGTTTAAAAATTCTTTATATTTTGTTAAGTCTGCACCGTCTTTATCGTCTGTTAACTGTGTATTGAGTACATACATCCCTTCATTTGTTTCCGGATTTTGCATTGACAGGTATGCCGTATTTTTTAATCCTGTAAAGTTTACTTGCATAAAAATTCTCCTTGTAAAATACGAAAACTCGTGATTAAATTTTTTTGCGTTAATTTGTAAAATATTTGTTGAATTGGGGTATAAACTTGCAAAAACTAAAAAATAGTTTATAATGATAATGTACAAAAACCACGGAGGATATTATCATGATTGGAATTAAGCATAGGGGGGGGGGGTAAAATCCTCTCGTAGTAAGGATTTGCAAGATTTTACAGTATGCCATCCTGAGGATAACATGTCATTGCGAGAAGCCGAAAGTTATTAAGCAATGTTGAAAATTTTGATGATAAAACAGTTAGTTCTGTATCTAAAAAGTTTGAACAAGTTTCAAATAATGCAACTTTAAAAACAGTCGAACAAACGGCTGGATTGCCACGGTCGCAAGGCTACTTGCTCCCTCGCAATGACATGAGAAAGAAAGCTGCATTTACTCTTGCAGAAGTATTGATTACATTGGGTATTATCGGGGTAGTTGCCGCATTAACGTTGCCGACACTAATTTCTAACTACCAAAAGCGTGTATATGTAAACCAATTGAAAAAATCTTATTCTGTTTTAAGTAACGGGTTTAGGCTTATGATGGCACATGATGGCGTAACAGAATTGAAAGATACAGAAGCATTTAGCGGTATGGGGACTGCTGTGTGCGGTAGTATCGATCCAACAATTGTAGTAGTATAAGAGAGGGACTTGCGAGCGTATTTTCAGGTATTCAGTTAGCTCCGTGTGACGAACCTCCGATTAAATATTTGAATGGAAGTCCACTTCCAAGCACTACTTTTCTTAACAGGAAATCAACCCTAACTTGTGCAAAGTTTCCTGATGGCTCTGAAATTTATAGTTACAGATTTTATAAACAATCTGACGGATATATGGGTCAAATTAGACTTGATATTAATGGACCTAAAAACCCAAATACTGTAGGTAGAGATATTTTTGTATTCTTTCTTTTTAATGATGGAATAGTGATTCCTTATGGTTCTCAGAAATATAGTGATTATCTAATAGCTCAAAATCCAGAATATTATGCAAATGCGAATATAACATCAATGTATTGGTTAACAACAGAAAAGGCTGATGATAAATGTGCAACAGATGATTCTTCAGCTAGAGGTGCTATGTGTGCCGCAAGAGTGCTTGAAGAAGACGCAATGAACTACTAGGACAATATACGGAATATAATAAAAGTCACATGTCATTGCGAGGAGCAAATGGCTTTGCGACGAAGCAATCCAGCCTTTAATAGTGATTAAGTAATTAAGTTTTTACAGCACTTCGTGCAAATAAAAATAACTTTAATTTATAAACTTTGAATAACCAAACGGCTGGATTGCTTCGCTTCCGCTCGCAATGACATGAAAAAACAATTTGCCTGTAGGGCTGTTAAAAACAGTTTACTGTTCACTACCTAAACATAAATATTTTTAAATAATTACTTTTATGCTACAATCTTCGTAAGAATTTCATTTGACATGAAGTTGCCCTGAATTAGAGAGGATTTTATTTATGCAGACAAGTACAAATCAGTCATTACGCCCTTTAACAACTAAAATAAATGATAAAGGTAATCTTGAAATCGGCGGATGTGATACCGTTGAATTAGCTGAAAAATACGGAACTCCTCTTTATGTCATAGATGAATTTACGTTGAGAAGTGTTTGCAGAGATTATAATAAGGCTTTTTCTTCTTATGATAAGGTAAAATTGTTGTATGCTTCAAAAGCACTCTGTTCAATGGCAACAAGTTCGGTTATTTCAAGTGAAGGTTTTGGCTTTGATGCTGTATCAGGCGGAGAAATTTATACTGTGTATAAATCAGGTGTGCCAATGGAAAAAGTTTTGTTCAACGGTAATAATAAGTCCGCAGATGAATTATTATTGGCTCTTGATTTAGGTGTCGGAAGAATATCCGTTGATAATTTTTTTGAACTTGCTCTTCTGGATGAACTTGCAAAAAGTAAAAACAAAAAAGTCGATATCCTTTTGAGGATTACTCCCGGAATTGAATGCCATACCCATGAATATATACAAACAGGGCATTTGGATTCTAAATTCGGTTTTGACTTAACTCAAACGGATGAAGCAATAGAGTTGATTTTGAATACATATTCAGCCTTGAATTTGAAAGGGCTTCACGCTCATATCGGGTCTCAGATATTTGAGACAAAAGTATATGATGATGAAATCGAAATTCTGGTCAAAGAAATTGCGAGAATAAACGATAAATTCGGACTAAATCTTGATGAAATAAATATTGGCGGCGGATTAGGCGTCAAATATACAGAAAATGATATGCCCCCTTCAGTTTATGAAATTGCAGAAATTATTATAAACAGACTGAAATCTGCTGTTCAAAAATATAATATTTCTGAGCCGATTTTATATTTGGAACCCGGCAGAAGTATAATTTCAACTTCAGGTGTAACTTTATATACATTCGGTTCATCAAAACAAGTTCCGCACGGTAAAAAGTATGTTGCTGTTGACGGCGGAATGGCCGATAATGCAAGACCTTCTATGTATCAAGCTGAATATAGTGCGGTTATTGCGAATAAACCGGAAGATGAGTGTTTACAAAACGTTACAATAGCAGGGCGGTTTTGCGAGAGCGGTGATATTTTGATTAAGTCTGTTGACTTGCCGGAAATTACGGATGGCGACATTTTATGCGTATTTAACACGGGTGCTTATAATTATTCTATGGCATCAAATTATAACAGAGTAGAAAAATCTGCAATGGTACTTGTAAATAATTCACAATCTGATATTATTATAAATAGAGAAACTTTGGATGATTTGGTTTCTCACGATATTATACCTGACAGATTGAGAGCAAATGTTTAACAGTATTTTTTCTTATCTACAATTTCAATTAGGAACTTTGGATTGGTCACTTAATTGGACCAATATATTTGAAATTGTCGTTATTGTTGTTATATTGTTTTTCTTCTATAAGAAGTTTATTAAAGATTCTCAGTCTGAAAAATTTGTTAAGGGTATATTTTTCTTAATCTTTTTGTGGGTATTTTCTGAAATTCTTGTAAGATTGAATCTGAAAATTTTGGGAATGTTTTTAAAATCTATCGTAACATTAATCTCTTTGAGCTTGATTGTAATATTTCAGCCGGAATTAAGAAGATTTTTGGGCTTTTTGGGACAAGCGGATTTGTTTACAAGATTTTTTGGAAATGGTAATCACAAAACTGATAATCAGGAAATTGATGTTATAAAAGAGTTGATTGAATCCGTTAAGTTCCTGTCAAAATCTCATACTGGTGCGTTAATTGTTTTCCAGAAGGATTTGAGTAATACATATTGTGATGTTGGTACAAAGCTGAATGCTGATTTATCTACGGAATTACTGCTTACGATATTTCATCCTAATACTCCTTTGCATGACGGGGCAGTCGTTATTAACGGTTCAAAAATTATTTCCGCAGGGGTGTTGTTGCCGCTTACCGAAGATCCTAAATTAAGCTGGAAGTATGGCACACGTCATCGTGCAGCTATAGGTATGTCAGAAACAAGTGATGCTGCCTGTCTCGTTGTTTCGGAAGAAACAGGTGATGTGTCAATTGCATTAGACGGTTCTTTGAGAAAATATGAGGACCTCACTACTCTAAAAGCTGACCTTGAACAGATTTTAGGTTATAAAATCCAATCCGTGGCTTACGAAAAGAAAGCTATTTTTGGCTTTAATCATATTATTGGTAATAAAAAAGAATCGGATAAAGAATAAGTTAGCTAATATGCGGGAGATATAAAAATGCCTGAAGTTACACAAAAACGTAAAATTACATTTACTCAACTTGTAAAAAAAGCATTAGCATTAGCTTTTGGTGCATTTGTTGCAGGTTTTGCTCTGGAATGTTTTTTGGTCCCGAATGAGATTATTGACGGCGGTGTCGTTGGTATCTCGATGATACTAAATTATGTAACAGGTATAAATTTAGGTTTGGCTTTATTATGTATAAATTTACCTTTTATTTGTCTGGCTTTTACAAAATTAGGTAAATACTTCGTTATACAAACATTTTTTGCAGTTGCAATGTTATCTCTTGCTACAAACGTATTTCATCACATAAATTTTGTCGTAACGGAGGAAAATCTTTTATCAACAATTTTCGGCGGTATAATTTTAGGTGCCGGAGTAGGTATTGTACTGAAAAACGAAGGCTCTATGGATGGTACGGAAATTATGGCACTTGTGTTGTCTAAGAAATTCGGATTTTCTGTCGGTGAAATAGTTATGGGATTTAATATATTTATATATATTATTGCAGGAATAGCCCTCGGGTGGGATAATGCAATGTATTCCATTATTACTTATTTTATTGCATATAAGGTAATTGACGCTGTATTAGAAGGATTAAACAGTTCCAAATCCGTACGAATAATTAGTGATAAGGCAGAAGAGATAGGACAAACGCTGATTTCTGATTATGATATTAGTGTTACATATCTGAAAGGCATCGGAGGGTATTCTAAAGCCGAAAAAACGCTTATATACTGTGTTGTATCCCGTCTGGAAATGAGCAGAGTTAAAGAAGTTGTAAGTCAGTATGACTCAAATGCTTTCTTGTCAGTTGTTGATGTTCACGAAGTTTACGGTACAAGAATGCGTAAAAAAATAGACAAAATATAGTATAGACATTATTTAAAAAAGGTATTATACTTAGTAACATAATAGAAGAAGAGAATATTTAAGGATAAAGTAATGGCAAAAAATATTGATACAGTTCCTATAGAGGTTACAATTTTAACAGCGGATCACGATATTAAAGGCATTGTGCATGTTTCAAAATATACTAATACTAATCGTGAATTGACTGATTTGTTAAATGATAAAGAAAGACGTTTTCTTGCTGTTACAAATGCCGAAATTTACCCGAGAACAGGCAATCAGACGCCAAGAAAATATAATTTCCTTGAAATACACATGGATTATGTTCTAATGGTTCACCCATCTACACAGGCTGTATTTAAAGATTCAGGTAAATCACAGGAAGATATTGCTAGATTTAGAGAATTAAGACTGAAATTAAATCAAACAAGACCATTCTAATTTTGAACATTTTGGTGCGTAAATCCTGTCTTAATGATGTTTTTACCAAACTTTGATTCAAGTTTGTCTATGCAGGCTGCAAGATTTTGATTTTTCGTTTCCTGTTCTTCATTATTAAAGAGGAACAATTGTTCTTCGCTATCGTACTTGATACCTTCCATTACAACTCCGGTACTCCTGTATAAAATGTCAGGTGAATATATCTCTTCCAACAGCGTAAACGCTATATCAGACACTTCCCACTCATAACAGGTGGGTTTATCAAGCATTTTTTTTGCATAATATACTTTAAAATCTTTTGTTCTGAGCATAACCCCTATAAGATTACTTTTTGCTCCAATATGTCTAAGTTTTCTGCAGCTTGTATGGATATGTCTGTTTAATTCGTTTTTAATTGTATTTATGTTTGACGTAAATTCTCCAAGAGCCTTTGTATTTTGAATTGATTTTGGCGGTTTTACTTCGTTTGTAACTTTTGAAACCGTTTCGCCTAGCAATTCGTGCTTCATTTCTTTACCGTGGATACCGATTTTTTTATCAAGCCATTCATCAGATTTCGTAACAAGTTCGTATGCCGTTATTATGCCTGAACTGTGCAAAAGTCTGGTTAGGTTTTTGCCGATACCCCAGATTTCTTCTATTGAAGTTTTTTTCATTTCTTCAAGTGCTAAATCAGGATTAATATAATATACTCCGCCATAAACATTCTTTGCCTTGTCGGAGGCAAGTTTTGCAAGTGTTTTGGATGAACTTACGCCGATAGAAACCGAGATATCTAATTCATCTTTAATCTTCTGTCTTAAAAATTTGGCTAATCTGATGTAATCCATTTTGTACAGTTTTGAGAGTCCGGTAAATTCTACAAATGCTTCATCAATTGAGTATACGTCAACGGTCGGAGAAAAATCTCGTAATAAATCCATTACCTGATGCGAAATCGTTGCATATAATCCGTGGTTAGCCACAACGTATATGCCTGTAGGATGTTCTTTTTTTGCCATGAATAGAGGTTCACCCATTCTTACTCCAAGCTTTTTTGCTTCTTTTGAACGTGATATTACGCATCCGTTTTTATTCGATATAACGGATACAGGTTTCCCTTTTAGTTCAGGTCTCATTTTTTGTTCACAGCAAACAAAGAACGAATCACAATCTACCAAAGCTATTACATTATTGTTTTTATTCATGGTAATAACAGTATGATATATTTGTTTGCTGTAGTCAATACAAGTTATGCAATATGATCAGCTTTTGCAATTCTCTTCTTGTTTATTGCGTGATCAGGTATTGCTCCCAATGCTCTTCCGATAAGTGTGACAGCAAGAATTCCGGCACCAAGTATGCCGTACGTTGAGGCAAACATCTTCATTGGGCTTTGCTTAAATATCTGAGCAGAAATTCCAAGAGCTGTTATCTGAGTGCTTGGTATTGCAGCTAAACTTACTCCGCCTGCTAATCCGAGCATCGTTCCGATTCTTTTCCCTGTATTTTTCTTTTTGTAGTAGTTACCATTAGGCGTTTTGGCATAACTTCCGTTAAATGAAATATTATTTACTACCATAAAGAATCCCTTTCACACTTTTATGCCTATATTATAAACCATATAATAATAAAATTTTGCGGTTTTTTGATGTTTTGTTTTACAAATATTTACAACATTTTATAGCCCGGTATGTTCGTTTAATTTTAATTCATCTACTATTTGTAACACTGATATCATTTCATCGTAGAGAATTTCAAAATCTTTTATTGTTGAATTTCGTAGCAGACTTCCCATAGAAAATAAATCTTTATTTGTGTGAATTACAAGCGTTAATTGATTTCCTCGGAAAGAGCCTCTTACGCATTTTGCTTTAAATGCAAAATCAAGAGCCTTAATTCTTTCCATAAATGATGGCGTTAATATATATCTGGCTTCTACCTGATTAGTCGAATAAATATTGTAATTTTGTGCAAATGTTGAATGCTCCAGTTTTACAGATTGAAATCCTTTCATGTTTATTGGAATATTTTTTGAGGTTATTGCTTTTTCAATAAAGAAAGTATGTCCTGTTACTTTTTTATTCATGTCTATTTCAATTACAATTCCTTTAAATTGAGCCATAAGCTGAATTAATACACTGATGCCTATTAATATTGCAAGGAAACTTGCAATACCAATAATAATATAATCCCCGACTTGTCCGTAAGTAAAATGTAAAAAGCATGCTCCAAATGTAAATATTACAAAGATTATTCCGATAAGACATCCTCCGCCGCAGCATACGAATAAAAATGTACATATTATCATTTGTATAATACTTGTTAAATTAATAGGATTTCCTTTAATTTCCAGAATTCTAATATCTACACCTTTGTAAAATCCTCTGACAATATCATCTATCTGAGAATAAACCATTCTGTTTAGGATGTTATCACCCTTCTTATTTTTCATATATTCAAATAATTCTTTGTTATCAGTATCTTGTCCTTTAGCCCAGGTGGGTCTTGTTAGAAAAATTTGAAGAAATTGCAGCATAAATTTATTTTTAAGTTTTAATTCGGCATCTGCTTCAATGTCAGAATTATTGATATTTAATTTTTTAGATAGCCAACTGCTTAGTTTAATTGCAACAATACTGTATACTACCAAAAAAAACAGAATAATCGGCATTCCTTTAATATCACCAAAAGGTCCGAGTATAAATACAAGCATAAAGGCAATCCCGCCCGTGATTGCAAAGAATAATACAGGTATGCTCTTTTTCCTTTCAATGTTATATTTTGGCAGACTGTCTTTGATTTGTCCGTTCCACAGTGCTGCCATTTCTGATTTCATTTGTGCGAATGTTTTATCTTCCATATTTATAATCCTATGTTCTCATTTAATTTTAATTCATCTACTATTTGTAACACTGATATCATTTCATCATATAAAGTTTCAAATATCTTTGTATTTGATTCCCGATATTCTTTTCCCATAGCAAACATATCTTTTCCTGTTTGTATTGATAAGGTTAATTTGTTATCTTTGAAAGAACATCCTATATGTTCTGCTTTGAATGCGAATTGCAGTTGTTCTATTCTTTCCATAAAGCTTGGTGTTAGTATATATCGTGCCACAACCTGATTATCCGAGTAAACATCATAATTTTTAGTGAATGCTGAATATTCCAGTTTTACCGGTTTGTATAACTTTTTATTGAAATCCATATTCTTGGTGTAGGATTTAGGTACAAAAAATGTGTGTCCGGAATTTTTTTTATTTGTGTTGAACTCAATAATTAATCCTCTGAATTTTTTTGAGATTTTATTATCAATAAACCAGCAGATAATACATATTGCAAATACAAGAATCAGCCATAGACTTGCATCAATACCTAAAAATTTTTCAAAAAAATTATGTATAAGATTTAAAAGTATTATCCAAAAAACAATCAGATATGGAATGAATTTACCGCTTGTTGTATCTGCAATTGTTTCGTATATAGCTATATCTACATCTTTATATTTCCCATAAATAATGTCATCAAAAAATGCTATAAAAAACTTTTTTGTTATGTGTTGCGATTTAAATTCCCGTAATTTTTTCCACCAGCTGCATATTTTAGAATATATATTTACCTTATTTGAATCAGTATTGCGGGGATAGTTAGTTGTCCAATATACATTATCAAGAAATATTCCCATACATTCAGACATAAGAGGAGTTTTTAAAGACATTTCATTTAGATATACAGTATCTTTTTTGCTAAATAAATAATATGTTCTAAAGCCTAAGCATAACACAACAGCAATCCATATAATCGATGGGAAAAATGGTAACAGTATAACAGAAAGTAAAAATAATATTGCTGTACCGAGTGCTGAGTTTACAGCTCTGATATTTTTGTTATACGAGCCCAGAAGTGGTTTTATTGCTTTAAAATAAAACTCACGGTATTCGGATTTCATTTGTTGAAATGTTTTATCTGTCATTATTTTCCTATTTATATACAACAAACCCCGATATTAAATCGGGGTTTAGATTAAATTATTTTGTATGAGCTGTACTCTTTAAGTGAAGTTCTCTCAACTGTTGTAAAGAGGCTTCGCCCGGAGCATCACTCATAAGACATTTAGCACCCGAATTTTTAGGGAATGCAATAACATCACGGATTGAGTCAGTTCTTGCCAATAATGCAACCAATCTGTCTAAACCTATTGCAAGACCGGCATGAGGAGGTGTTCCGTATTGTAATGCGTTCACCATAAAGCCGAATTTTTCTTCAGCTTCTTCCTGTGTTAAACCAAGAGCCTTGAATATTTCTGATTGAACTTCAGGTGAGTGAATTCTTACAGAACCACCGCCCAATTCAGTTCCATTGTATACGATATCATACGCAATTGATTTTACATTGCCCAAATCACCGGCTTTAAGTTTATCTAAATCCTCAATGCAAGGCGATGTGAACGGATGGTGCATTGCCATAAATCTGTTTTCTTCATCACTCCATTCAAACATTGGGAAGTCAACTACCCACAACAAATTATGTTTGCTTTCATCAATAAGATTTAATGATTTACCAAAGTGTAATCTCAATCTGCCCATAATGTCATAAACAAGTTTCGGTTTATCGGCAACAAAGAAAATAATATCTCCTGCTTGTGCGTGTGCTCTTTCCTGTATAGCCTTTGCCTGTTCCTCTGTAACAAATTTCAATACAGGAGATTTTGCAGTACCGTCTTCGTTATAAATGATGTTAGCCAAAGCCTTTGCTCCGAATGATACAGCAAGTTTTGTAATATCATCAATATCCTTTCTTGAGAATTTTGCACCGCCAGGAATTCTGATACCACGGACAATACCACCGTTTTCAAGAGTTTTCTTAACTATTTCAAAATTTGACTGGAGAATGATATCTCCGATATCGAATAATTCTAATCCAAATCTTGTATCAGGTTTATCAGAACCGTATTTGTCCATTGCTTCCTGCCAAGTTATTCTTGGGAACGGAGGATTTACGTCTACTCCGGCAGCTTTAAATGTTGCTTTGATTAATCCTTCAACTGTTTTTATAACATCGTCCTGTTCCACAAAAGACATCTCCAAATCAATCTGGGTGAATTCAGGTTGTCTGTCTGCACGCAAGTCTTCATCTCTGAAACATTTTGCAATTTGATAGTATCTTTCAATGCCGCCAACCATCAACAATTGTTTGAATATTTGAGGAGATTGCGGTAAAGCGTAGAACTTACCTTCCTGAACACGAGAAGGTACCAAATAGTCTCTTGCACCTTCAGGTGTGGTTTTAATGAGAATAGGAGTTTCTACTTCCATAAATTCTTCACCGTTCAGATAGCCTCTCGCTGCCTGACAAATATCGTGACGTAATTTTAATTTGCTTAACATACTTTCACGTCTAATATCTAAATATCTGTATTTAAGTCTTACGTCTTCCGATACATTCTCATCATCAAGTACAAAAGGTAAAACTTTTGCAGTTGAAAGAATTTCAATACTTTCCGGATACATTTCAACCTGTCCTGTAGGATATTTTTCATTATATGTTTCTTCAGGTCTTCTTGTGATTTTACCCTTAACTGTTATTACATATTCTGAACGTACTTTTTCCATTACTTTATGAACTTCAGGATTTATCTGAGGATTAGTAACTATTTGGAAAAATCCGCTTCTGTCTCTTAATTCTACAAATAAAATACCACCAAGGTCACGAATTGTTGAAGCCCAACCTGACAGTGTTACTTCTTCTCCAACATTGTTGAGATTAAGCTCTCCACAGTTGTGAGATTTCATTTTTGTTCTTATCATATTTTCTCTTCCTTATAATACCTAAATGTCTGTTAATATTGTATCAAAAACATATAAAAGTAAACAGTTTTTTACGGTTTTATGAAATTAAGTAAAGCAATAAAAAAGAGCCGGAAGTTTTCAGCTTCCGACTCTTTTAAGCTTAAATTTTATGATAATGGTTTTAACCCCTTTTTGTCTGATGTTGCAACTACTGATGCCAGTACTTTATTACCTTCTGAGTCCACTGTGTAATTGTAATGTTCATAGTATGCTTTCCCTTTTTTAGGCTTGATTTTTACTCTTGATACATTCCCGTTTTCATCGTAGCTGAATATTTTTGTACCGTTTTCGTTTGTTACCTTGACTTTGGATTTTGCACCTTTCCAGAAGTAACTTTTAACCTTTTCTACACTTGGTTTACCGGTATCAGGATTGTTGTACGTCTTTGTTGTTACAACGTTCTTTTTAGGACCGATTAGACCGAAGAAGAAACGGCGTTTATTTTTATTTGTTGATGTTTTATAAATTCCTGCACCTTCATCGAATTCTTTATTTAGAATATCGCCGCCTTTGAAACTTGCAAATGCTTTAGTTTTTCCGTTGCTGTCTTTTACAAACATTGTTCGGAATTGAGGTGCAACATCTTCTCTGCCAAATACAATTGCTTCTTCTACTCCATCAGGATTTTTACCGGTCAAATGAATTGTTGTATTATTATCTTTAAACTTAAATGTCTGAACAGTGCCGTCTTTCATTGTAACATTCAGGATATGTTTACCTTCGCTGTTCTTTGAAACAGCAGCCTTTTCTACTTCTCCGAATCTGGATAAATATTCTTTCATTTGTTCGGCTATTTTATTGTGAGCTTTCTTTAATGATGGACGACCGCCAAACCATGTTTTTATAGTTTTGCCAAACCAGCCATGTCTTCCTGCAAGAAATAATCCGGCAGCACCTACTGCAGTTGTTGCCCATGGAATCCAAGAACCTCCGCTTTTTCTAGGTTGAACGTCAGAACGTTCAAACGAGTCTTCTGGCTGCTCATATACAGGTGCCGGAGACGGAGTGGATTGTAATATTTCTTCTACACTTACTGATGCCGGCTTATTAACAGGCGGATTTGTAAGTAAACTTGTGCCAAATGCTGGAATTGAAGCCATAATATTCTAACCTTTCTTTATTACACACGATTATATTCATGTAAAAAACGGCAGAATTTAATAATTGCTATTATATAATTTATGTCATTAAAATATTTTACAAAACTTAAAGTTTTAGAAACTCATCATTGGCATAAATTGCTGAGTAGACATATCATTTGCATCATAATATTTCGGGAATGAGTCATAATTCATCGGAATATTTGATCTGTCTACATTCTTTGCTGATGATTCTGTTTGTTCTGCACTCATTACTTTTATAATCTTCTTTGCAGGCTTGACATTTTCATCTAATGTAATTTCATCAGTATCATCCCCATTATTTGATTTTTTAAAGTAAGATTTTTTTCTCTGAGGTAAACTGTACTGAAACCGAGGATCTGTAGGTCTGGCAAAAGTTTTTACTGATTCCGTTGCAGGAACAGTAACTTCGGTAGCAGACAATGTATTACTATTATTGTCAGCATTTGCCGGAGTTGAATTTAAAAAAGATAGAGCAATAACAGCTACGGTTAAAATTAAATGTTTTTTCATTTGGAATACCCCTTTTTATTTGAATACTATCATGGTTTATTTAAGCTGTCAAAGATATAAATTCATACATTTGATTGTTCCCAAAAAAAATATTATGATATATATTGCTTATTGTACTTTTACTAAAAAGAAAGAGGTTTTTATGGAAAAACAATTTATTACTTTTATTCCGCAACAATGGTTATTTCCTATAATTATTGTGCTTGCATTGCTTTTAATTTTTTATTTTCTGTATGTAAGTCTTGTTAAAAAGAAAAATAATGTAAAAGAGGCTTTTGCTTCAATTGATACACATCTAAAGCAGCGTTATGATTTAATTCCAAATATTTTAACTATTGCAAATAAATTCATGGAGCATGAAAGAGAATTGATGACTAATATTACTGAACTGAGAACTCAGGCTACAAAATTGTCATCTGATTTAGATAATGCACAGCAAAAATTCGATTTGGATCAGAAAATTTCCGGCATGATGGGCAAGTTGATGGTATCGGTTGAAAATTATCCTCAATTAAAATCTGATCAGACAATGATTCAGGCTATGCAGTCATATAACGAAATGGAATCTATGATTGCTGCGGCAAGAAGATTTTACAACGCTGCTGTTAAAGATTTGAACAATGCAGTTGAAATATTCCCAAGTTCGTTTGTTGCTGTTTTATGTAATATAAAGGCTGCTCCGTTTATTGAAGCTAATGAGCAGGAACGTCAGAGAGTTGATGCAAATCAGTTTTTTACAAAATGATATAAGCATAAATGTATTTTAAAAGGAGGATTCTTATAATCCTCCTTTTTTAGTCTGTAATTTTTGAGTTTTTATTTCTTATATCTTTAAATATCATCAAAAATTTTTTCTTCCGGGAAAAAGTACTCCGTAGGTATTGTTTGATCAATGATAGCTTCAGTTAGTACTGTATAAGCTTCTTGCTCATTATATTTGTATTTCTTTAATCTTTTCTCTTCAGCTTTTGCTAATTTTTTTGCAGCTTTTAGCTCTTTTTTTCCCTGTTTAATGGCAAGTTTTGCATTTCGCTTTTCGATTTGGTCCTTAAGTTTGAAAACTTTTTCTTCTTTTATGTCTTTGATTTTTACCAGATCTCCATGTTGAACTTCAATAGGTTTTCCTTTTAACCAGAACCAGCATATAGAATTTTCATAAGCGTTAGAAACTCCGGCTTTAAACCAATGAGGATCTTTCTTTCTCTGTATTGCTCCTTTGGTAAAAAAGTATAAAATATCTACTCCCGGGGCAAAAAACGATGCGGCCTGTGCAAGTAAAATTTCTGTACCTGTAATGGCTACTTCTTTTTTATTTACTGGTTCGTACTTGCGTGCAATCATATATATGTTTTTATCGGATATGTCTATTGGTTCATCCCCGGTTTCTGTTTTATAGCTTTTTAATTTGCATAAAATATATCCGCTTTTATGCCAGCGTCTTTCTCCCTGAGCCTGTATTGTTTGCATGGTTATGATTGACCTTTGCGGTATTTCTATTTCATTGAGTATTACCATCTTTTTCTGGGTCTTAAACTGTACCTCTTGCGGCTGCTCATAAACACTAAAGTCATGCCCTATTTGAGCCACAAATTTAATGTTATCTTTTGCATAAGCCGCAGAAAAACTTAGTAAAATAGCTATTATTATGAATTTTTTTGTAATATTTCTCATGTTTCCCTCTGTATTCTTACGGTTATGATAAAATTAAAATCTATATTTATTATAAGACGGAAAATTCTTGTTGTATTATATGGCAAAATCACATTATGAGAAATTATATGCAGTGATTTTTATACCAAATTTTTAATGTAACTGTAATACTCATTATTTTTATATTTAGAGGCTTCTTTTTTTACTTCCTCTATTGTTCTAAATCCTATTCTTGCCGCAACTTCTTCCAAACATGCTATTTTTATTCCCTGATTTTCTTCAATGGTCTGTACATATTGGCTTGCCTGCAATAGAGATTTATGTGTCCCAGTGTCTAACCATGCGAATCCTCTGCCCAATAATTTGACATTCAATTTATTTTTTTCAAGGTAAATTCTGTTCAAATCAGTTATTTCAAGTTCTCCTCTTGCAGAAGGTTTTAATCCTTTTGCATATCCAACTACTTTATTATCATAGAAATATAACCCTGTAACAGCGTAGTTTGATTTTGGTTCTTTAGGTTTTTCTTCAATAGAAACAGCTTTCAGATTTTTATCAAATTCTACCACTCCAAATCTCTCAGGGTCTTTTACCTGATATCCGAATACGGTAGCATTCCCTTCTTGTTCTGCAGCCATAGCTGCTGATTTTAGCATTCCGCTAAAACCGGTTCCGTAAAATATATTGTCCCCCAGTATAAGTGCAACTGAATCTTTACCTATAAAGTCTTCTCCTATTATAAATGCCTGTGCTAAACCATCAGGACTAGGCTGCTCTTTATATGAAAATTTTATTCCAAATTGTTCTCCTGAACCCAGCAGCTTCTTAAAATGAGGTAAATCCTGTGGAGTGGATATTATAAGTATCTCTTTTATACCGGCAAGCATAAGTACTGAAATAGGGTAGTAAATCATAGGTTTATCATAAATTGGTAATAATTGTTTTGATATACCTATTGTACTTGGGTATAATCTGGTTCCGCTGCCACCTGCTAATACTATACCTTTCATATTTTTCTCCTAATGCTATATTCTAAGTTTTAAATAATCTTTCAATGCCAGTTTCCAATTTCTGCAGATACCACTATTATCCATTACACTGTATGCAGGCCTTTTTGCCGGTCTTGGAAATTCCTCCGTTGTGCATGGCTTTAAATTAACTTTCAATTCTGCTAATTTAAATATTTCCTTTGCAAATCCATACCAACTTGTGTAATCGCTGCCACAAACATGATATGTTCCGTACTGTTCTGTAGCCAACAGCTTAACTATTCCGTTTGACAACTCAACTGTCCAAGTCGGGCAGCCAACCTGATCATCAACAACCTTTAATTCTGGTTTGTCTGCTAATGACAACATTGTTTCAACAAAATTTTTCCCGTGAATACCATATAACCAACTTGTTCTGGTTATAAAATATTTTTTACAGTACTTTCTTACAGCTTCTTCTCCTTGCCATTTAGTTAAGCCGTAGTTGTTTAATGGGGAAGTTTTATCATCTGGTTTGTATGGTTCGGTACCATTTCCTGCAAATACATAGTCTGTAGAAATATAAACAAGTGTGGCATCAATTTCAGAACATATTTTTGCAAGATTTTCAGTCCCTGTTTTGTTGATTAGTTCTGCTGTTTTTATATCTTCTTCAGCTTTATCTACATTTGTGTATGCTGCACAATGAACAACAATATCAGGTTTTTCTTTTCTGAGAACTTCGGATACTGTTTTTTCATTTGTTATGTCTAAACTATCAACATCAGTTTCAACGACTTCGTATCCGTTATCTTCAAGTATAGGACATAAATCTTGTCCTAACATGCCTTTCGCACCGGTAACAAGGACTTTTTTCATTAAACCAAACTCGCTTTCTTATTTTCGATATTTTTAATCCAATCCTGATTTTTCAGGTACCAGTCAATGGTAATTTTAATACCTTCTTCAAATGTAATTGAAGGTGCCCATCCTAATTCTGATGTTATCTTGTCATTAGAGATTGCATAACGTCTGTCATGACCTAATCTGTCTTCTACATATTTGATAGAAGATTCATCTTTGCCCATCGCATTAAGAATAAGATGAGTTATTTCCATGTTAGTCTTTTCGTTGTGCCCGCCAATATTGTAAACTTCGCCTATTTTACCTTTATGAAGAACTACATCAATGGCTTCACAATGGTCATAAACATATAACCAATCTCTGACATTCAATCCGTCCCCATATACAGGAACCTTTTCACCCTTTAATAATTGAGAAATAAAGAACGGGATAAGCTTTTCCGGATATTGATATGGCCCGTAATTATTAGAACATCTTGTATTTAATGTTGGTAACCCGTAGGTTTCGTGGTATGCTCTCACAAGCATATCTGCACTCGCTTTTGAAGCGGAATAAGGACTATTTGGGGCTAACGGGGTCGTTTCGTAGAAATAACCTGTTTTACCCAATGTTCCGTAAACTTCGTCTGTTGATACCTGTAAATATCTTTCAACACCCAATTCTTTAGATGCTTGAAGTAAATTAAGAGTCCCTTGAACATTGGTCTCTATAAAAATTTCCGGATGTTTGATAGAATTATCAACATGTGATTCAGCTGCAAAATTAATTACACAATCACTTTGGCTTACTAATTCTCTTACAAGATTTCTGTCACAGATATTTCCGTGAACAAAAGTATAGTTAGAATTATTTTCAATATCTTTTAAGTTCTCAATATTTCCGCAATATGTTAAAGCATCAAGATTTATTATTTTATAATCAGGATGTTTTTTTAATTCGTGTCTAACAAAACAACTGCCGATAAATCCGGCACCTCCGGTAACCAGTAATGTCGTCATTATGCTAACTCCTCTTTGTTAATTTCTTTTAGTGCCGGTTGTATTTTATCCTTTTCCGAAAGTAAAGGCTCAAAATCAATTTGCCAATCAATGTTAATATCCTTATCATTCCACAAAATACCTCTGTCTGCTTGTGGAGCATATTCACCGCTTGCTTTATAGAGTAATTCCGCTTCATCGGATAAAACAACAAATCCGTGAGCAAACCCTTCAGGAATAAATAACATTTGTTTATTATCTTCCGATAATTCAACTTTTACATATTGTCCAAAAGTAGGTGAATTTGGTCTTATATCAACCGCAACGTCATAAATTCTTCCTCTTGAACATCTGACGAGTTTTGCTTGTCCATGAGGTTTTGCTTGATAATGTAAACCTCTTAATACACCCTTTGTGGATTTAGAGTGGTTATCTTGGTTAAATTCAACATCTATCCCATTTTTAATGAAATCAGTTTTTTTATAACTTTCAAGGAAAAAACCACGATTATCGCCAAATACTTTAGGCTTTACAAGTATAACATCTCTTATCTTTTGTCTTTCAAATTCAAATGGCATAAGTATTCCCTCTTTTATATAAATATCCTAATACAAATAATAATTTTTTGTAGCAAATATGTATAATTGTAAATTTTGTATATTTGCTATTTTTGACTCAGTTCAGTATAATTTATTTTATGAAAAATTTATCTGTATTTATTTTTTTTATTATTATTGCAATATTGGTATTTCTGATAAGTGCTAATGCAAGTCATTTTGATTTCGATTTGTGGGCAAGACTTATCGCAGGAATGGGCGTCATCGAAGGTCATCATGTGTTGAAGTCGGATTTCCTGTCTTATACGCCTACTCATGTATGGTATGACCATGAGTATGGTTCAGGTGTTATATTTTACCTTATTTTAAAATATCTTGGAGCTTATGGTTTAATCCTTTTTCAAGCGTTGCTGTTGTTCTGTATATTTTTTATAGTTATCAGAATTATAAAATTACGCAAAGTTGAACAGCCGTACAATTTATTGTTCTGGCTTTTCCCTATTTTGGCATTGGCAGAAAATCTTGCTTCCCCGATTAGATGTCATGTGTTCAGCTTTTTATTTTTTACAGTCTTTTTGTATATTCTTGAGCTTAGTCGTAATGGTAAAACAAAGTTATTATACCTGCTTCCTGTATTGACTGTTATATGGAATAATCTTCATGGAGGTGTCGTTTCAGGTATAGGATTAATTGTTTTGTATGCTGTAGGGACATTTTTTGAGAAAAATTCATATAAGCATTTACTGATAACTTGCGGATTATCTTTTGCGGCTTTATGTATAAATCCGTGGGGATATGAATATATTAAATTTTTATTTATGGCAAACTCTATGCACAGGGGTGAAGTTGCTGAGTGGTGGGGACTATTCTCAGCTCATCAGCTGATAAATCAAATTCCGTTTAAGATATTCATGTTGCTTGCCGTTGTATTGGAAATTTTTAATATAAAAAAGTACGGAACAGACAAGAACATATTTTCAGATAAGATAAAGTGGCTGGTCCTTGGTGTTACAATGTTTTTAGCACTACAGCACGTTAAATTGCTTCCGTTTTTTGTGATTACGGTATCAACTTTTTGTTATGAGGACTTCCAAAGAATTGTAGAATCCGTACTTCCAAAATCCGTAAAAAGTATAAGTATGATTGTTGTTCTTGCTTTTTGCTTGTTGTGTCTTGGAGGTAAAAAATTCGATATACCTCTTGGTGAGGCTTCTTATCCGCATAGAGAAGTGGAATTTATAAAGATTAATGATTTAAAGGGTAATATTCTTGTGAATTTCGGGTATGGAAGTTTTGTATCTTATAAGCTTTATCCTCATAATCTTATTTATATGGACGGAAGGTATGAAGAAGTTTATAATGAAGATATGGTGCCTTTGTTAAAGAAATTTTATCTTGTAAACGATGGTTGGGATGAAGTCCTAAGAAAATATCCGCCGGATATAATGATAATAGAAAAATTTTATCCGGTTTATAAGACGCTGAATGAATTATCCGAGTGGTCAAATGTATATGAAACTGAAAATTTTATTGTATATGTAAAAAGTAAGGATAAGAAAAAAAACTATATCCTGCCGACTAATGATAAAGAGTATTATAAAAATACACTATTTGATACATCCCTGAAACTATAAGTTAAGGTATAATACAGACATGACGGGAAATAATAATGCTAACCTAAAATATACTTTGTTATTCGGAGGCGGAGCCATTCGTGGTGTTGCATATTGTGGTGCCTTAAAAGTCTTGGAAGAATTAGGAGTACAATATGATACCCTCGCAGGTTCTTCTGTAGGGTCTGTTTTTGCAGGTCTTATGGCTGTTGGGTATAATGCTGACGAAATCAAGGAAATTATGTTTGAGGTTAATTATGAATTATTCAAAGATATTCAGCTTGCTATAGGTCCAAAGTTCGCACTGTGTAAAGGTGATGTTTTTCTGGATTGGCTTAGAGAAAATATTGAAAGAAAGTTTTATGGTGACAGTTATAAAAAAGGAATGCACAAAGCCGTTACTTTTTCTGATTTAGCTAAAAATCTGGTTATAATAACTACTGATTTGTCGAATTTTGAGTGCAAAGAGTTTTCAAAATTTGAGACGCCTGATTTTGAAGTTGCTAAAGCTATAAGAATATCAAGCAGCATGCCGGGATTAATGCAGCCTGTCGAATATAACAACAGATTACTTGTCGATGGTGATTTACAAAAGAGTGCTCCTATGTGGAGTTTGACACCCAATCTCCAGCCTCAAAACGAAAGAATAATGGAGTTTCGTTTAGAAGGTGATTTTCAGGGTAATGATCATAATGCTGTTGAGTTCTTAAATGCAATATACAGTTATGCAACAACTACGGGTACAAAATTTCTAAAGGAATTATACGGAAGACGTGATAAATATGATTATGTCGTTTTAGATACCGGAGATTTAAATATTGTTGACTTCAATGTATCAAAAGAAAGACGTCAGTCGTTGATTGATAACGGGTATTCTCAAACGAAAGAATATTTTGAAAAAACATTAAAAGAAAAAAAGGAATGTCTGTTGAAAATTTATACAGATATATATAAATCTATAGAACAATGTTCTCAGTGTCTGGAAAAATCAGAAGTGTTGCAGATAAAAACGCATCTTGGAGAATTATATTGTGAGTTGTGTGAAAATATAGAACTTATAAATGATGATGACAAAAAAGCTATAAATGATTTTAAAAATCTGTATCTGGAAAATTTGCAATATCCTGCACTTTTTGGCAAAGCCAAATTAAAATATACAAATATTGTTTCAGCTTCGCTGGAAAATCTTAAACGCCAATTATCAGACAGAATTCTGGATTACAGAGAATATATAAATATTACTTTTTAATTTACCCTTGATTTTTGAATATTTTGCTTTTATAATTATTCTATAAGAAGGACACAATCCCGGATCGTCTAGCGGCAGGACTGATGACTCTGGATCATCCAACAGTGGTTCGAATCCATTTCCGGGAAAATAAAAAAGGCGGTGTATTTACCGTCTTTTTTATTATTTTATGCAATATTTTTGTAGCATTTCAAATTTTAAATCAGTTAATGAATACAGATACTTTCGAATGTAGCCGGTTTTAGGATATAATTTTTCAAAAGCGGAGTCAAACTGTTGTTTGTATTTAAGACTTGCGGTATTCAGATTTTGCTCAAGTCCGTTTCGTAAAATGTTCAGTATCATACCTGCATTTGTTATGTATTTAAGTTTTGCTTTTGTAAGGTTAAATTTATAAATTCCGTAATTTCCGCCAATAAAATCTCTGTTCTGTATTGCTAAATTGATTTCAGATATCAATTTGTTGTTTTCTTTGTCAATTTGTAAAATATCCCTTTCCAACTCTTCTCGCATAATCATTTTTGCTACGGAAGGATTATTTTTACCTTCAATATAAAATTGCCGTAATTCTTCGTTAAATCTCTTTGTGTCCAAATTATTACGAGCTTCAAATGAGGAATTTATGCTTATTTTTAGCTTATTGTAATCCATAGTTTAGTATAAAACCGAAAAAAATATTTTTTGCATAATTGTTTCTGTAAAATTTTGTAAATCAATATTATTTAAATAGCAACAAAATTTCTTTATGTGTATTTGAAAAATCGGAGGTCTCAATATATGAATACAGATTACAATAACAATTATCTATCATTTCAAGCCAAAGTGCAGTTGAATACAAATATTAAAGATGCAAAAAGGTTAATGACTGAAATCGCACCTATTTTTGAACGTAAGACTGCAAATTATCCAAATGATACTTTAAAATTATCAAAAAATGGTGAAGGTAGTATCTTAGATGAACATTTATCTTTTCATTTAAGTGATGAAAAGGCATTCGATGAATATAGAGTCAGCGTATCAGATGTTGATGTGGAAGATTTAATGCAAAGATATGATAACGAAACTGTTGCTCAAAAACTTTTTAAAGTATTTAAAAGCTTAAAAAGAGAAACGACTTATGATAATAATGACAGAAAGATTGATTTCGATATAAACAGAGCAAATACAGTAATTCGTAAACAAAGACATATAATTGACAGATACAAACGTTTGCAAAAAGATGATTATGCAAAACCGTTTGAAACAATAGTAGCCATGAATGAAGAAAAAATAGCAGCTTTGAATAAGCAAAAGAAAATTGAAGCAAATAAATTTGTAAGAGATTTGAAAAAAATTGCGGGTGATGATCCCGATATTGCTATAATTCCTAAATCATGGGAAGAAGTTTTCAACTTTTTAGGAAAAGAATAAGAGTTAAAAAATCCGAGTTTTATAACTCGGATTTTTTATTGTTCTTTCTGATAATTTTCTTCTGATATTTTTCGTCATATTGAAATTTATATCCGTTAATACATGTTTTTACAATGGCTTTAGTGAATGCACCTCTTGCAGTCCAATATGATGTGTGGGCAAATGGAAACATTCTTTTACTCCATACGCCCGAATTATCATATATTACACCTGAAGGGTTTTCTATCTTCATTTCAAGTATTTTTGCAATATCAGCAACGGTTAAATTTCTGCTGGTAGGAAAACCGAGAGGATCTTCTCTGAAATTAACGGTTATCATAAAAATTCCGCTTTCCAGAATATATTTTATCATTAGTCGGTTGTAATAATTGAGTTCATATTGCGGATCTGAAATATCAGAATAGAATAGCGGCAGAGGACTGGCAAAGTTTACTACTCCAGCGATTTTGTCTTTAGGTGCACACGCAATCTCTGTTAATTCATCCAGCTTTAGATAATTTTCTTTAAGCTGTTTTTCATTAGGATTTAAGATTAAATGTCCCGAAGGCGATAGTGTTCCAATAGCTCCATAACTGTCAGATAATGCAGATAAACAGGTATCGTTTTTTGGATTCTCTCTGACAAATTCCATAAATTTGTCACTTGCTTTTAATGCGTTGAATAGATTTTCCAAATTTACATATCTGAGTTTATTGAACATATATTCGTATGTTACAAATGTTCCCGCAGAATAACCGTAAAGCATTACGTTGTTTCCGGCTTGAGCTTCCTCTTTAACCTTTTGATTTAAATCATCCAGTATTGGCAGCATATTGTGTGATTTTTGTACCCAGATTGCATCGTGCATGTACTGAGTTATCAGACTTCTTACGATGTATGCTCCGGAAGAACTGACCATTTTTGATATTTCTAACTGTCCTTTTACATATTCTAAGTCATTTTTACTGTCGTATCCCCAGAAGAAAATTACAGGCTCTTCCTTTATATTAAGTCCGCCTATTTTTTTGAAATACTTTTTAATTGCAGAATTTTTAAGAAACCGCTTTCTCAACAACGGGTGTAATTTTTTTACTCCGTTTTCATACCATGTTTTCATTTTTGAGTCATTGTTATTTGAGCCGTTTATATATATAAAGCTCAAATTATTTGAAGCATAACTCGAATTAATGCTGCAACATAGTATGATGAGAATTAGAATAATCTTTTTCATAATGTTATTTTATCATAAATTTTAAAAATACTATAATTTCTATTGAATATAAGTCATATTTGTAATATGGTTTTGTATTATAAGCACAGTACAATATAAATATTATGAGATTAGAACGAACAAAAAGTATTCCGTACAATAGTGCAAATATACCCCCGAGTGTTGTTCAATTTTGCGGTAATAATAAAAAACAAAATTTACTCCAGCCTACTGATGTAAATATTCAGAAGGCTCTTGGGACAGATAATATTAATATGCTTAAAAAATTATATCATATTGCAAAAGGACAAGATGCTGATGTATATTTGTTTGGAGGATGCGTTCGTGATTGTATTGCAGGACAAAAAATTCATGATTTAGATATTATGGTTAATGCTGATGCCATAAGCTTTTCTGTTCTGATGAAATTTTTAGAGCCAAAGACTTTCCACAGACTATTTCTGAAGCCGTCAGTAAAAAGAGCTGTAGTTTATACTCCAAAATTGCATATAGACGTAAAATCAGTTTCTTCTACCGGTGAAAAACTCCCTAATGGAAAGGTTACAAAAAGTGCATTGTATAAGAGGCTTACTTCTCACGATTATACGATAAACTCTATGCTTATAAAGTTGAGTGAAAATAAAAAAGGGAAATTCAGATTAAAATTTATTGATGTTTTAGGCGGCAAAAAGGATTTGAAGTCAAAAAGACTTGTTCATATAAGACCTGAAAATTTTGCACATGAACCTATAAATGCTCTGAGGGGAATAAGGTTTCTTGCAAAATACAATATGAAAGTTGAACCGGAAACTGCAAAACTGATTAAAAACTGTTTTAACGGAAAAGTTAACAAATCAAAATTTTATTATTACAGGGTATTAAGAGAGTTTGTAAGAATTTTTAAGGCAACAAAAAATCCTTTGAAGTCTTTGAAATATATTATCAAATATAACGGCTACAAAGCAATTTTCTAAGCACATTTAATTTAAATTCAGGGAATTAACTTTCGGTGTAGAAACTGTTTGTTATTGCATTTTTGCGTAATATTAAAAATTTTACGCTATATGCAGTCCGGATTCAGGGTAGGATGTAGGGAATTTTTCCTGAAATTTAATTAAGTCTTGGCAGTCAGCCAAATACTTGTCGGCTTCAATTTTTGCTTTTGAACCCTCAGGAAGTTGTAACCCTTTTATTATTCTTTCTATTTCTCCAAGACGTTTTATGTCATCTGCCAAAATTTTTAAATCGCCTTTTATTGTGCCGGTTGCTCCTTTAATTGTTGACAGCATTGCTGAATTGACTATTAAAAATCGTGACATCTCAGGATTTTCTTCTATTCTTTTCAATATATCATCTATGGCTGCACTATAAAGTTTCCCAAAGCGGGCGTAATTTGTTCTTTTTGTTTTTGCAAGAATTTTTTGTCTGAATTCTTCCAGAGTTTCTTTATAATTGTCATTGTCATCTATATCAGATATTTTTGCCAGTTCCTGATTTATATACTTAATTTGGCTGTCAAAACTTTTTAGAATACTGTGCATTCTTTTTATGTTATTCTTTGCATCGTTAAATTGAGTTTCGTCAGTTATGGATTCTACAAAAGTTTCACCCAATCCGAGTTCATTGAAGAAATTAATAAGTATAGGAGCATTGTCTTCATTAAGCATTTGTGAGAACATGATGGATAAACCCTCAGGTGATGCTACGGGTATAAACGAACCGTCATTTAATTCAATAAGCGACTTTTTAAAAGCATCAGCTATAGCATTAAGTTCCCCGTCTCGTTTATAGCTCATAACGTGCATTTGTAAACCTACCAGATTAGCTTTAACCAACATCCCTTTTAAAGCTTCTTTAAGAGTTTCGTTTCGTTCATCCAGCTCTTTTTTCCTTTCAGGGGACGTAGTAGAAAGCATACGTTCAGAATCTTTTGCATTCAAGAGTAAAAATTCTTCGAACAGCTTTTCCGGACGGTCAAGTATTGAATGTGTATCATAGTACTTGATAAATTGGTTATAATATTTGTCGGCTTCTTCTGCTTTTGATTCGTTGCCGTATCCGAGTTTTATTCTTGTTGATATCCATTTGTTAAGGATTGCTTCAGCTCTGGCTCTGTGCTGCTTATCAAAAAGTTGTATTAAAATATCATTTTTAGATTCTTTAAGATTTTTCAGTGCTTCTGCCTTTGCTTCCTCCATAGTGTCGCCGTAAGCTGTAGTTTCATAGGCACGAATATTCTTGTATATCTCGTCCGTAATATTTTTGTACGCTCTTACTGACATTTCTCCATTATCTATTAACTTTTGTATTTTTTGTGATAAATCAGCAAGAGTTTCATCACTATTGTTTATTTCTATAAAATCGGTCAGCATATCTAAAATTTCTGAAAAATCGTCGTATGAGAGATCTTTGTCGGATTTGCGGTATTTGCTTAATAAATCTTTCAGTTCTTCGTGAATTTCCATCGATAGTATTTGAGAATTATAAGAATATATGTATGTCATATAATCATCAAGTCTATCAAACATCCCTGACATTGCACTTTCAAGATTTTCATTTTCCCTTATTGCAACTTTTGGATATGCAGGTAATACACCGTATTTTTTATAGTTTTCATCTTTCCATTTGTTGAATAGCTTTTTCAGCTCTAATAATGAGATTGATGACCGGTAATCTGTATATATGTCATCAAATGTTTTTTCTGTTTTATATGTTATAGTACTGCTTTTTTCACGTTTGAATTTGTTATATTCATAGTGGGCTTTAGTATCACCGGAAGTTATATCTTTAAAAATTTCATCCCGATATATTTGATTGTATAATGTATTTATTGTTTTACTGTTTTCTGCTTGAAGTCCTTTTAAAACATCATATCCTGTGATGTTTTGGATGCCAAGTGCCTCTTGGGTAATTTGGGATTTATATAACTTATTAAAATCTTCTGTTGTCATATCTCTCAGTCTGTTAAAGATTTTAATGAATTCTTCATTTGTGGTCGGAGAGAATGTTTCATCAATCCATTTCTCTATGTTTGGCATGTCGAGTTCTTCAATATCTGTCATATAGTTATTTTTAATAAGGATTTCTCTGATTTCATTTGTAAGTTCATCAACTCTTTTTTCTTTATTTTCAAAAGATGGTGTAACCTCGCTTATATCTTTTCTTGCCTTTGCTGTAATAAGCGTAATTGCGTGAATCATACTGCCATCCAAATCAGATGCTTTTGTATTTTTTATGTCTGTTATAATAGTTAATAATTCTTTCGGTTTTACATTAATGCCATATTTTGCAACCCATTCGTCTATTGCCGTTGCAATTTCTTTATTGGACGAGTATGCAATATTGTTGCGAATGTCAAAGTCTTTAGCGAATACATAGTAAAAATCTTTTAATGCTTCTTTCCGAACTTTTTGTTTTATTTTATTGATGTCATCTTGATTTTTAACATAGCTGTATTCCTTATAGAGTGTTGAATTGTCGTAGGAATACAGTACTGCAATTTTGTCCAGCATAAGTTTTATAGGACTGTTTTCAGGAAGACTTTTATAATCTTCAAGCGTTGAAATACCCTTATCAAAAGGCTTTATTCCTATAATCTTTTCCATGAAATTATCAAATACCTTGTCATGGTTTTCCCCTGCATGATCCCCTCTTAACATAGCCTTCTTTATTTGCTCTGTTGTCATCGAATTAGCATATTTTTCTATAGTTGGTATTGATTGATAAGGACTTATTAAGAAGTCATTTTTTAAATTCCCTGCTCTATATGCAATGTGAGGCGGAACCCCTGCAGCAACTACGTCAGCAAGAAGTGGAAATCTGAAACTGTCTTTACTGTTTCGGTTAAGTTTGTTGTATGCGTGATTTTCTATTAATTCAGGTTTTAGTTCTCCAACTTTTGTTAGCAAATTATCTTGTAAATTGCCGTTCAGGTATCGGTCATTTGTTATATAACCCAATTCACCGCCGAAATCTCTTGCATAATCCGTTCTTATTAATCCGTTATTATCTGTCCAGGTGTTTTCGTGTTCACTTGCTCCCCATGTGTTATCGTGGAACAGGGCGTATTGAGTTTCCCCATTTTTGAATTTTACGGGTGCTATATCCGCAATATATTGTGCGTGCATAGCCGGTTTTGTATGATCAACCGAAGTTGATGATATACCCGAATAAACACCGCTTCTGATTTGTTCAATTGCTTTAAGACCATTTTCTTCTATATGATATGGTCTGTCTGTCATGTGTTCTATAATTCTAACTTGCTGCGGAGAGTATAATCCGCTGTCACCTTCTTGGGCTACCCAGTAATGTCCGGATTTTACACCTGATTTTCTTACATGTTCTTCTAGCGGCTCTTTAATTTCTCTATATTGCGTATTTAATCTTCTTATAACAATAGCGTACCAAGCATTGATATTTTCTTTGTATTTTTTCAGAACAGCTTTTTCCATCGGCGAAAAAGTTGTATATGCTTTTGGCAAATCGGCATATCCCTCTATGTGATTGTCTTTATTTGCCATAATTTTATCAATTTGATTAAATCTTCGTCTGAAAGATTTTAGGGCATCTGCTGTTGGAATTTCTCCAAGATTTTCAAGCTTTTTGATTATGTCATGCCTTACATCAACACTATTAAGCATTGTATGTTTGTTATCCGCAACGATATTCAAAGCTTTTTCATACTGTTTAATAAGCATATCCATATTATCAAAACTGTTTGCAAGTTCGATATATCTCTGAGTAGTTTGTTCTTTTGTCGCATTAGCAGGAAGACCGTTCAGAAGATTAAATTTTCTGATAATGTTCTCTTTATTTTCATGAAACATTGAATTCCCAATTTTTGAATAGCAATCTATGAATTCAGTCATTTGTGATTCAAATCCCATTTCATTGAATATTTTTATGTATTCTTCCTGTGTGCAGTTCCCTGATTCAAGCAAATCTATTCTTTTTTGAAGGTATTGTTTTACTTTTTCTTTTATCGGATTTGTTTTTATATCTTCCTCGGTGTTATCTTCTGATTTAATAAGAGTTTTTCCACTCTTTTCAATTTGTTCTGCGTCTTCTTTACCTTCCTCAGTGGCATTTTTTGATTTAATAAGGGCTTTTCTTCTTTTTTCAAATTGTTTTATTTCTTTTTTACCAGGCGTAAGATTTAAATCCTCTGCAATTTCCTCTGCAAGTCCCTTGTTTTCAGGTAAATCAAGCTGGGTTTTAAATGTTTCTATTTCAATTGCCAGTGCATGAAATCTGTCTATCATGCCTATTGAATGATAAAATTTATCAATTGTTGTTGTCGTAATTGTTTCAATTTGAGTTTTTATATCTTGTAATGTCTCAGTTAATGCTTCTGCGTCATTGTCTGTTTCAAGATTTTTGGCAAGTTTACGCTGAAGCTCAGGATTAATTGTGCCGTCTTTTATTTTATTAATCAAAAGGTCAATATTGTTAGTGATTTTTGTTTCTTTGTTTGGAATGTGAAATCTCATCATCAGAGTTTTTCTGTGTTCCGGAATGCTCAATTGCAATACTTGTTGTGCCCGATATGCAGCGGCACACTCGTATAGAGCTCTTGCATCCCTCATTTTTTGGGTAATGGGATTAGAAGTCCTTTCGGCAGCAGGTGTTAAATCCTCAAGTATTTCAGTTATAGCCTCTGATTTCGCTTTGATTTTATTTTTCTCGGTGTTTGGAAGTGCTGATATAAGATAATTTTCAATTTTTTCTTTCTTGGATTCAAGTGGTTCTTGGTGTAGAAAAGCAAATTGTTGCTTTTCTTCCGGTAATTTGTTAAATTCTTTATTGTTTTTTACTTCAAAACTGTGTAAATCTGAAATTATTTTTTTAATTTGTTTTTCGGAAATGCTATCTCCGGCTAATTCGTATATGTATGATTTAAACAGTTGATTGTTTGCACCTGAAATAGATATGTTTTTATTGCTTTCAGAAGCTTTTTTCCTTTTAATAAATTTTTCTTTTTCAATTGAGGCTTTGTATCCTCCGATTATGGATTTGGCTTTTACAAGTCCTCTGTAGTAATCGTGTTTGTCTGCCAATTCTTCTGATATATCATTTAGCAGGTGTGAATCTGTAAACACATCAAAGTAGTTGGAATCTATAGGACTGTAAAATCCGTATGCTTCCTGATTCGCACCTATTGTATCTCCGACATGCATCCAGTACATAGAACCGGTATCAACAATTCGGTATCCTCTTGCTATAGCGGTATCAAAGTCTATATAAGGTTTTGATACAGGAATTTTTTTATGGAAACCCAACTTGCTGATATCATAAATCATCAGATTATCGTTATTATCCAATTCGGACATTACCATATCAACATAATTCGGTTTATCTTCGTAAGCAAGATTTTTCCTGCATATTGATATTGCTGCACACATACCATGATGCAGCTGATTCATTTCTTTTGAATTCGGAATTTCAGATTCCGGAGTGTTGATTACTATATCATTAATAATTTCTGCAAGCACCTGATTCTTTTTGTCTTTGAGCATTGAATTAATTTCGTATTCATCACTCATTAAATGATTTAGACGCTTTAATATATATAGTTTTTGAGAAATAGGAACTTCTGACGATATAATAAAATAGTCAAGATTGCGATTAATATTTCTAATATTTGAACTTTCGAGCTTATTAAGCTGCTCATAGTCGATTTTGCTGAGCAGAGCTTCCCGTTCAGCAAGAATAGCTTTTTCTTCATCAGTATAAGGATGAATTTCTGAGGATTGTTCTATTAGCGGCAAGTATTTTTTTCTGATATTTTCATCAGATGCATATATTGCACTTTTTGCAGCCGCATTCAGCTTGTTTCGCCAGTCATTGTAAGACTTTTTGTCGCCAAGATTAATATTTGTTCCATAACGAAGATTGTTTGAAGTATCAAGCAAAAATCTGATATTTTCCTCACTTCTTACTTTTGCAAGATTTTCAATTGCTTCGTTTATTCTTCTCTGATTTGGTAAATTTAAATCGTAACTGTTATCTTTTGTTAACTGAGATACCGTATTTCTATCCTGTCTTTGACCTTTGAACGAAATACCAAACAAATCTGTTATATTTATTTTCATTTAATCGTGTTCCTTGAAGATTATCTGTTTTGCATGTATAGATTAAAGTTGTGAAGAATTTTTTTTGCTAATCTTTAATTGTTTGAAGTCTGAGAATTAACAAAATTTAATAAACACTTTATTCCGGCAGTTATATGGTACAATAAACTCAGGGTTGTATGTATTATTTGTAGAAGGGGATAAAATGAAAGATAAAACTTTTTTGATGATTCCGGGACCTACACCTGTACCGGAAAGAGTAATGTTAGAAATTGCAAAACATCCGATAGGACACAGAAGCAGTGAGTTTTCAAAGGTTTTGGAAAATGTGTATAAAAACCTAAAGTATGTTTTTCATACCGATAATGATGTGTTTGTTTATACTTCAAGCGGTACAGGTGCTATGTGTGCTGCGTTGGAAAATTTGATTAACGATGGAGATCACGTTTTATCTTTAGTTTTGGGTAATTTCGGAAACCGTTGGGCAAAAATTGCCGAATCATGCGGTGCTGTTGTAGATAAAATAGAAGTGGCTACAGGCGAGGTGATTGAACCTGAAGTTTTGCGTAAAAAACTGGCTGAAGATACAGATAAGAAGATTAAAATTGTTACACTTACTCATAGTGAAACTTCTACGGGTGCTGCTAATGATATTAAAACGCTTTGTTCAATTATCAGAGAACATGGTGCTTTATCTGTAGTTGACGGCGTTACTTCTGTTTGTGCTATGGAATGTAAGCCTGATGAATGGGGAATTGATGTTCTCGTTTCGGGTTCACAAAAGGGCTTTATGATTCCTCCGGGATTAGCTTTTTTGGTTGCAAATGAAAGAGCATGGAAGGTTTATGAAGAATGCAAGCATCCTTCATTTTATTGGGATTGGGCTGCATACAGAAAATCCGTTCAGGCTAATTCTACGCCGTTTACACCTGCGGTTAACCTGTTTGTAGGTTTAGACAAAGCATTGGAAATGATTAAAGATGAGGGTATTGAAAACATGAATGCACGTCATAAACGTCATGCTATGGCTTTAAGAGCAGCAATAAGAGCTATTGGTCTTGAGCTTGTCGTAAAAAATGATGCTAACGCAAGTCATTCAATCACTTCTATATTGCCGCCGGATGGAATTACTGTTCCTGATATAAGAAAAGTTATCAAAGAAGATTTTGATATTGTAGTTGCAAACGGTCAAAATGCCCTGAAAGATAAAATTTTTAGAATGGGTACTCTTGGTTTTGTTTGCGATAGAGATTTAATTTCTGCTGTCGGGGCTTTGGAAGCTACTCTTTATAAATTAGGTTATAAATTTGAACTTGGTTCTGGCGTTGCAACAGTCATAAAAGAGTTGGCAAAATAATTCGGTGCAGATAATCACACAGGTCGGGTGCATGATAACGCACCAATACGATAAGGAGAACAAATGAAAGTATTAGTTACGGATAAAATAAATGAGGCAGCAGGAAGAATAATTGAGGCAGTTGCAGAAGTCGATTTTTTACCTACAATGAGTGAAGATGAACTCGTAAAAATTATTGCTGATTATGATGCTCTTATGGTAAGAAGTCAAACAAAAGTTACACCAAAAATTATTGAAGCAGGCAAGAATTTGAAAATTATTGGTCGTGCCGGTGTCGGGGTTGATAATATTGATCTTGAGGCTGCGACTCAAAAAGGTATTATAGTCGTAAATTCGCCTGACGGAAATACAATGGCTGCAGCAGAGCATACAATAGCATTAATGCTTGCAATGGCTCGTAATATTGCACCTGCCGCAACTTCCACAAAAGAAGGAAAATGGGACAGAAGTAAATTTACAGGCACAGAATTGTATAAAAAAACTCTTGGTATTATAGGTTTTGGCAAAATCGGTTCACACGTTGGTGAGGTTGCACTTGCTTTAGGAATGAAAGTTGTTGTATATGATCCGTTTACTTCAAAAGAAGTTGTAGAAAAATTTGGCGGAGAATATGTAGAAAATCTTGACGAGTTTTGGGCTAAACCTGATTTTATTACGGTACATGTTCCAAAGACCAAAGATACTGTTAATATGATTAATAAAGATACGATAAAAAAAATGAAGCAGGGGGTAAGGCTTGTAAACTGTGCAAGGGGCGGAATTATCAATGAAACAGATTTAAAAGATGCCATAAATTCAGGTTATGTAGCTTCTGCGGCAGTTGACGTATATGAAAATGAGCCAAATATAACAGAATGCCCGTTAATTAACTGTACGGGCAATATCGTATTGACTCCTCACTTGGGTGCGAGTACAACGGAAGCTCAAATGAATGTTGCAATTGATGTTGCAGAGCAAATTAAAGAAGTTTTGTCAGGCGGTTCTGCATCATCTGCTGTTAATATTCCGTCATTAAGACCGGATAAGCTTGAACCGGTAAAAGATTACATGGGCATTTCCGAAAATTCAGGCGAACTTGCCGTACAATTATCAAACGGTGTAATTAAAACTATTGAGATTACGGCAGGCGGCGATTTGGCGGATTTGGATATTCAACCGCTTGAAGTTGCAGTTTTGAAAGGTGTTTTATCTTCCAGATTAGAAGGTGTAAATTATGTTAATGCTCCTGTTATTGCAAAAAAGCGTGGTATTGATATTGTTTCAACAAGAACAAAAGCAAAATGTAATTTTGCAGGTCTGATAACGGTAAAACTTGTAACAGATAAAGACACAACAGTTGTTTCCGGAGCTATTGTTGCACATGGTATTCCAAGAATTGTTAAAATAAATGATTACGAAACAAGTATCAGACCGGAAAAACACATGCTGATTGTTCCTCACACAAACAAACCGTCAATGATTGCACGGGTTGCTCAGGTCATTGGCGAAAAAGAAATCAATATCGGTTCGATGAATGTTGTTCAGAAAAACGATAAACACGAAACAGAATCTATAATGGTTATAAATGTTGAATCTGTTGTTGGTGATGATACGTTAGATTTGATAGCAAAGATTGACGGCGTTCATAATCCTAAGTATGTAAAACTGACAGTTTAAATATAAGGGTAGAATTTATGACAAATAAACTTGCGGTATTTGATTTTGATTCAACATTAATGGACGGCGAGACATTAGAATTTTTTGCACAAGAAATTGGTATAGCTGAAAAAGTAAAATCAATTACGGACAGAGCAATGCGTGGTGAATTGGATTTCTTTGAAAGTCTTACTGAGCGTGTTTCTTTTTTAAAAGGACTTCCGGTTTCAAAAGTTGATGAAATAAGTAAAACTTTACCGTTGATGCCGGGTGCAAAAGAGGTTGTATCAGAATTAAAGAAAATAGGATATAAAGTTGTTTGTTTCTCCGGCGGATTTAGAAATGCTACAGCGTATTTTGCTAAAGAACTCGGTTTGGACGGGGAGTTTGCAAATATTTTGCATGTAAAAGACGGTTTGCTTACCGGACAGGTCGGCGGTGAAATGATGTTTAATGACAGCAAAGGTCAGATGCTTAAAAGGCTTCAAACTCTTCTTGATGTGTCTGTAGAAAATACTGTTGCGGTTGGTGACGGTGCAAATGATTTAAGTATGTTTAAATATGCGGCAAAAAGAGTTGCATTTTGTGCAAAACAGGTTTTGAAAGAAAAAGCTAATGTTATAATCACGGAAAAGAATTTAGCAAATATTCTTGAATATATTAAATAAATTACATAGTACTTAAAATCTGTGGTAAATGTTAATAAAAAGGTGTAAGATATTTTTATGGATATTAATGTAAAGAAAAAATCTGTAGCTGCATTATCGGTAACGTCAAATATTTTGTTGTCTGTTTTAAAGATTATTGCAGGAATTTTTTCAGGCAGTATAAGTATCATATCAGAGGCGATACATTCACTTAGTGATTTGTTTGCTTCCGCTTTAACCTTCTTTTCCGTCTTAAAATCTTCTCAGCCTGCTGATGACGACCATCCGTACGGGCATGGAAAATACGAGGATATGGCCGGTTTTATTGAAGGTTTGCTTATAATTTTTGCGGCAATTTTTATTATATATAAATCTATAGAGAAAATTGTTTTTGGTATTCACCCCGAAACAGAAACTAATATTGGTATTGCGGTTATGCTTGTCGCTGTTGTAACGAATTCCGTTGTAAGTTATCTGTTGTTCAAAGTGGCAAAAGAATCAAATTCGGTATCTTTGTTTGCGGATGGTGAACATTTAAGGACCGATATTTATTCGTCTTTTGGGGTTTTATTCGGGTTGGTTTTGATTAAATATTCAGGTTATTACATTTTAGATCCGATTATTGCAATTTTGGTTGCCGTGTTTATTTATCATGCCGGATATTCTATTTCCAAAAGAACTTTCAGACGATTGATGGATTATTCCTTACCAAAAGAAGATATTGAAAAGATTAAAGATGTAGTGCTTGAATTTTCGGATATTGTATGTTTAAAGAAAAACAGCCTGAAAGCAAGACAGCTCGGACCGACTATTGATATTGATTTGATATTACAGTTCCCTGAAGATACAACAATATGCGAGTGTCATAAGATTTGCGATAAAATTGAAAAGAAAATCCAAAAAATATATACAAATAGTTCTATTTCAATTCACTCAGAGCCTGTTTGTTACAGAAAACGCTGCCAAAAAAATTGTGCAAAGTCTTAATAAAATTTTGCTTAATGATTTGACCGCATCTGAAAAATCCGTACAATAAGAAATATGGAAATAACTTTTGATAAGTATTCTCTGATGGTTGACGGGAAACGTATTTTTATTAAGAGTGGTGCGTTTCATTATTTTCGTACCCCCGGAGAAGAAATGGCAAAAGATCGGTTTTCCAAAATGAAAGCCGGCGGATATAATACTGTAGATATATATTTTAATTGGAATTATCACAGTCCTGAACAGGGTGTGTATGATTTTAGCGGGATAAAAGATGTAAGAAAGGTTTTACAGGCGGCTAAGGATGCAGGACTGTTTGTAATTGCACGTCCCGGCCCGTTTATTAATGCTGAGGTGAATGCCGGCGGCTTGCCGTTTTGGCTTTTGAAGGCGGAGGATGTTGTCCCGAGAAATCGTATCGGAACAGCTTATGAGTATTCTCCAAAATATATGGACTACATAGCGGAATGGTATGACCAAATTATACCGATAATTAATGAATTTGATAATGTAATTCTTTTCCAGATAGAAAATGAGTATGCAACTGATACTATGGAAGAGGATTATATGCGAGAATTGTACAGGATGGCTCGGGATAGAGGTGTAACTTGTCCGATTTTTCATAATGATGCTTATTTTGCGGGATTATGGGCAGATTGTGTAGATATTTACGCACTGGACTTGTATCCGTATATTAATCCTAATCAGAATTGGAAGCAGGACAGTTTTTGTTTTGATACGCTGGATAATGTTGAGGATATATTTAGGTCTGCAAAGGATAATGCTCCTCCGTTTATTGCTGAAATGCAGTCAGGCTGGTTCGACAAGTGGGATGGCTCAGGTTATAAGCATATAAGAGAAGCACTTGGAAATGAACACATAAATATAATGACCAAAACAGCCTTATCTCAAGGCGTAACACTATTTAATCATTATCTTGCCGTAGGTGGTACAAATTGGGATGATTTGGCTTGTGATGAGGTTTATACCAGTTATGAATTCACTGCACCTATTGATGAGTTTGGAGTGCCGCAAAGTAATTTCTATAAAGCTAAAGAAATAAATTATTTTATTGACTCGTTTGGATTTACATGTACTGAACCAAAAGATTTTTCTCTAAATCAGGAAAATATATATGCAAAGTTACGTCATGATATTGAAAACGGTTGCGACTGGCTTTTTATTCGTAATATGAATTCGGAAGCGGCTGAGATTAAGTTACCTGATATCGGAACGGTAAAATTAAATCCTTACGATATGAAGATTTGTCCGATAAACCTATCCTTAATGGGTTGTGATATAGATTTTTCTGATGCGGAAATATTTTCAAGACTTAAAAATGAAGAAGAGGAAGCTGTTTTCTTTATTGCGGATGAAAATGCAAAGGTTTATTTATCTGACGGAAGTGTTATTACAGGGAAGCAAGAAGATTTTGCAAATTACACATATAAAAGAGATGGTAAAATAACGCAATTAATATTTATAACAAGAAAACTTGCCGATAAAAGCTGGTATTTAGGAGATAAAATTATCTTTAATGCAGATTATGTATTGCCAAACGGAGCTATTGCAGTAGAAAAAAGTACTGAAATTGCTTATTTTGATTTGAAATATAAATTTGCCAGAAGTAATTGCATTGTCAGCAGATTGGATACTTCCGATAAAATTCAAAAGCTTAAAATTTCAAATGTGGAATTTTGTTCACCCGAAATTGATACAGATTATGATTATTCTGACTGGAAAAAAGTCAAAGGTAATACGGATGCATTTTCTTGTGATATGTATGATGAATTTATCTGGTATAAGGCTAAAGTACCGAATGATTTAACAGAGATTACCCTTAGTGCAAGACATCTTTTTGCTATTTATATCAACGGAAAAGAAGTTTTGAACAGAAACAGTTATAAGTTGGAAAAATTACAGGAAGTACCCGAGACAATAGCTGTACCTCTTAATAAATCAATTTTGAATAAACCTGTAAATGAATTAACTGTACTTGTTCAAAACCTTGGCTTTGACAAAGGTTTTTCCGGTGATACAAATAATCCGAGAGGTTTGGTTCTGTTTAAGACTACTCCGGAAACAAATATAGAATTTTCTGTATGTGAAAAGCTGGCACCTGAAAGAACTCAAAAATCCGGAAGTGAAAATCCGTATTTAGCAAAAATTACGGCTGAGTTTGATATAGATTTTGAAGAAGATGTATTTTTTGCTAAATATATTTCTTTTGAAGATTTCAGGTGCAGACGTGCTACTATATATCTGAATGGGGTTAAAATCGGCAGGTATATTAAAAGAAGAAATGTTCAGGATAAATTCTATCTGATTAATGAATTTTTACGGCCGCATAACAAATTAGAAGTTGTCGTATGGGAAAAAGAAAGAAATATAAAATCGGCATGGGGATTTAAATCTGATTTAAAAAATGTTATAATATTATTGGGTACATATAAAAGCTGTCAGTTATTTAAGTAGAAAAAGAGGTATTATAATGGTCGTTGTTCCTGAATTTCTCATAAGAAGAATTTATCAGAAAGGTTCTTTAAAAAAGCTCGATAACGGTGCTGAAATCGGATTAAAAAATGTTTTAGGCCCGGGATTTATAAGCGGATTTAATTATGTAAAAATTAATGATGTTGTCTATAACCCTGAGGCTGTGAGGTTTATTACAAACGGACAGGAAATTGCAGGAACAGATGTATCCGAAGAAAATCCGATAGCATTCAGACTTGGACAGGTAGGAACTCTTATAATGTCAGGTCGTTCCGGTGTAGTTGAGGGTACAAATAAGATTGTTATAGAAGTTATGAATCCCGAAGCCGGTGTTGTCAGATTAACTGTTGATGATAATGTATGATAATTTAAATTTTCTTCGTAATATTATTTAAAATTGCATTTTATACTGAATAATTTTGGTTTACTATAATCATGACGATATAAGTAAGAAGGGATATTATGAAGAAATTTTTTAGAATATTAGGGGTAATATTTTGTGTTATTCTAGTTGTACTTTATGCAGGTTTTCTATTTGTATTGCCAAAAGTTGTTGATATAAGTAAGTACAAATCTGATTTGCAAAAAATAGTTAAAGATGTTGCTGATGTTGATATAGATTATGATAATGAAAAAATTGTTACTACCCCTTTGCTTGGCGTTGGAATTAAAGCCGATAACATAAAAATATCCCTTCCTGATAAATCAACTGTTTTTTCATCTGATGGAATAAAAGCTATTGTTTCTGTTCCGCATATATTAATTTTGTCTGCAAGAGTTTCAAGTGTTGATATAATGAATCCGGTTATAAATGCCGAAATTATGAAAAATGGTGAAGATTACAAAATCGTTAAACACATAGAAAATATTTTAAATAAGAACAAAGAAGCTACATTTGGCGTAAAAAAAGAAGAAACTCCAAAAGAGGGTTTTCAGTTTGATCCTGCGTGGATAAGGATTGTTATTCCAAATGTAAGATTACATAATTATAAGGTTCTTGTTACTGATTTAGGTTCAGGACATTATCTGGATTTACATGGTGAAAAGTTGATATTCGGATATTTTAACGGGAAAAGTATAAGGGTGAGAACAATAGCTGAATTGTATAGCGATAAGAATAAAAATATTTCTGCAAATATTGATGTGGATACCTTTTTGCCGCCTCCTGCTCCAAAGTTAGATGCAGAAGATGACAGAGCAGAAAAAATCGATATTCCTTTTATAAATCCTGTAAAAACCTATCAGACTTATGATCTTAAAACCAATATTGATTCTAAAATCAAAATAAGACATACTGAAAATGGCGGTTTGACTTCTTATGGACATTTTAATGTAGAGGATTTAACTCTAAGACTCTCTCAAATAAAGCTGCCGCCAAGCTATTTCAGATTGAAAACTTTTGGAAAAATTGTAAAAATCGATTCTGACTTATATGCTTCAAAAGATGAAAATATAAAACTGTTTGGTAAGTTAAATTATTCAAAACATCCAAAACTTGATATGAGTGTAAAAACAGGTACGATTAAATTTCAGAATTTGTTGACTTTGGGAGAAGCATTTTTACAATCGGTAAATGTGCCGAATGAATTAAATCAATTTAAAGCAAACGGATCTTTAATTGCAGATTGTTATATAAAAACAAATTTTAAAAAGCTAAAATCAAACGGATATGTAAAAGTTAAAAATGGTGCATTAAAGGTAAGAAACCTTGGCGAAGTTTTATCAAAAGTGAATATTAATATATTACTTGATAATAATCTTTTGAAAATTGCTGAGTCCGGTTTATTTGTAGGAAATTCCGGTGTAAAGATAAATGGTTCAATTGATGATAAATCTTATACTGATATTGACATAAGTGCGGATTCTGTTCCGTTACCTAAGTTGTACAGTGCTTTTGCACCAAAAGATATAAGAAATTCGTTCAATTTGAAATCAGGATATTTTTCAACAGCATTAAATTTGCAGGGCAGAATGAAAGAAGCTGTTGCTAATGCAAAATTCAAACTGAGCAGCTTGGATTTTGCCGATAGAGCCAATTCGTTCAATATCAGAAACAAAGAATTAGCATTAGTGTTCAATTATAATTCTAAAACAAAGTCTTTTAAGGGTGATGTAAATAACAGGGATTTTAAATTTATTTTCCCAAAAACATCTTCTGTTGTTTCTGTGCCGAAGCTGGCTGTAAAGCTATTGGATAAAAATATTGATATAGCTCAGAATATTCTGTATTTCAACGATAATTCAGCGATTACTTATTCAGGAAGTATTACAAATTATCTTAATTTAGAAAATATAGATTTTAATGCTGACGGTGAAATGAATACGAATGACCTGATTAAATTTATAGGAAGAGAACTTAAACCTTATATTAATTCAAAGGGTAAAATTCCTGTAAGCTTAAAATTAAGCGGTAATAAAGACAAAATTGCATTGTTGGCTAAGGCTATGGGTGACGAAAATAATTTTATTACACCTATAGATTTTGTTGATTTGAATAATAAAAAGACTGCAATTCAGGCTGAACTTGATTTCAAACCAAACAGGATAAAAGTTAAAAATACAGGACTTTATACGAGAACTTATACACAAAATGAAGAAGGTCTTGAAGTAGAAAATCTCAATAAGGTTATAGAGGTTGACGGTACTGTTGAGCATAACCGTATAAATCTTATGAAGATTGATATCCCAAAAAGTCTTGACGGAAAATTATATGTATTTCCACGATCAAAATTTACTGTGGATAATACGAAGTTCTACGCTTTTGGTAGTGCAAAAACTCCAATAATTCGAGGTGCTTTGAATGTGAAAAATCTGGTTATTCCGGAGATACATTCAGCATTAGACAATCTTAATGTAAAAATTAGCGGAAGAGAATTGTTGTTTGATATTCAAAACTTTATGATGAAAAATTCCGATATAAGTGTAAGCGGCAGATATGCACTGGAACAACAAGAAAATATTGTTATAAATAACTTGAATGTAACCTCAAGACTGATAAATCTTGATGACGTAACTGCGGTTACGGAAGCACTAAACAGATATTTACCTGCACAGAGTACCGGTTCGTCCAAATCAACATCAAATCAGAATATTCCGGTTATAATTCCTGACGGAAGAATTAATATGAGAAGGATTGTAACTGGTAATATTGAGCTTACAAATACGGTTTCTCAGATGATATTAAGAAGAAATATTCTGCATTTAAGACGTCTTATGACAAATATATTTAAAGGGAATGTTCAGGGTAATATTGATGTCGATTTAATAAAACTGTTGATAAATGTTGATGTGGCAGGTCATAATATTGACATAGAAAAGGCCCTTCTTGATGCGGCAGGTACAAAGGATGCTTTAACGGGTACTATGGATTTTAATGCTAAATTAAATATTGACGGTTCGGCTTCTACTCAGGAGGCACAAATGAAAGGTATTAATGGCGAAGTCAGTTTTACGGCAAAAGACGGACAATTTGGTCCTTTCGGTAAGATAGAAAATATGATTTTAGCTGAAAATATAAGAGAATCTCAGTTTTTCCAAACAGCACTCGGCGGAGTTATAAATTCCCTGTCAACAATTGATACAACCCATTATACCGAATTGGAGGGTAAAGTAGTATTGGATAATGGTATATGTGAAATTGAACATATTTCGTCAAAGGGTAATGTTATGAATTTACATATCCTTGGTAAATTTGACATCCTGAAGAATTATGCTGATATGAAGGTTAGAGTTAAAATTACATCTATTCTTTCTAATTTGCTCGGACCACTAAATGCAATTAATCCTGTTAATTTAATGAACAGTGCTGCAAGTATGAATATTGTTACGGCAAAAGCGTTTTCAGTTTTCTGCGAAACGGTGCCTGATGATGAATTTGCATTGTTACCTGCATTTTCTAATAAGTATGTTGATAATTCGGCTACAAAATTCCAACTGGGTGTCAGAGGGGATGTCGCAAAGCCGTTAACATTGATAAAATCGTTCAAATGGCTTGCTTCAAAAGCTCAATATGAAGCTGCTGAAAACTATGTAAACTCGTTGCCTGAACCAATTGAAGGTAGTACTGCAACAACTATTGAAGAAGCAATAGCTGAAGCGAAGGCTCTTGAAGAAGCTAAGGAAGCGGAAAAGAAAACTTTAAAATATAAATTTAAGCATTTATTTAAAAAAGAGGATACTGATATTAAGGCAAAAAAGGAAACCGTTAAAGAGCCTGACACGGAGGAAGAACCAATAAAAGAATAACGGCTATTTCTGAATATTGATTTTTCTCAATACTCTGGCAGGTATTCCTGCAACAATGGTATTGCTCGGTACATCGTGTGTTACAACCGCATTGGCACCTATTATTGCTCCGTTTCCAACTGAGACACCGCCGAGTATTGTGGCATTGGAACCAATCCAGACATTGTCTCCGATTTTTATTGATTTTGGATAAATATTTTGTCTTTTGTTGGGATTTTCATCGTGATTAAGCGTTGCAAGTGTAACATTGTGACCTATAAGTACTCCGTTTCCTATTGTAATGCCGCCCTGATCCTGAAATTTGCAGCAGGCATTGATAAAAACATTTTTCCCGACGGTTATATTTTTACCGCAGTCAGTATGAAACGGTGGAAAAATTCGAAATGATTTATCTACATTTTTCCCCGTCAATTCAGAAAATAATTTAACAAGCTCTTCCGGAGTATGATACTTGTTGTTGATTTCCATAGTAATTTTTAAAGCTTCCTGACTTAATTGGTTGAAAACTTTTAGCATATCTTCTTCAACAAGCTTGCCGCTTGCCATGTGTTCGTAAAATTTTTCTATATCAATATCCTGCACAAATTTATTCCATTTCCGTTAATCGTTTTCCTAAATCAAAAGCTTTTTCTAAATCTTTAGGGAATTGAGTTTCCTGAACTTGTTTTTTATGATTTTCGTCAAATAAATCACAGTTATATTTTGAAAAATCTGCAAACTGGGTTGTATCATAAGCAAAAACGCCCTCAGCGTATCCCATAATGTGATTTAAACCGTGTACATTTTCATCCAGTATAATATGGTAATTTATATCTTTTGCCATTTCTTCGGGACAATTCATTGTGAAGATTACGCCTGTCGGAATAACAGTATTCCCGAGTCGTCTTTTTAAAACACCGTGTTCTCTGTCAACCATATATGTATGGTTAGGAAACATTAATCTTTCTACAAAACTTCTGAATATTCCCGTAGGGTATGAAAAATATACCGGTGTTCCTATTATTATTGCATCTGAATTTAAACATTTTTCCAATATTGGTTTTAAGTCATCTCTTATCGCACAAACACCTTCTGTAGTACTGCCTTTTCTTTGACAGGCAAAGCAGCTCATACAACCTTTAAAATTGTATTCATAAAGGTTAAAATATTCGGTTTGAGCTCCTGCAGCTTCAGCTCCTCTTTGTGCTTCTTTTAGCATTTTTGCCGTATTGAAATTTTTTCTTGGACTTGCATTTAAAATGATGACTTTTTTAGACATAACTGCTCTTTTTTGTTAAGACTATCATAAAATATAAATATATTCAAAATTTTATTTGTGTTAGTATTTAATTAGTTTATTTTGATGAGGGTACGCTGATGGATTTGACAGAACGCAATAAATTGCTTATGCAAAAATTTGAAACAATGATTAATACAGCTGATGAAGTTTTGGCTGACGAGCTTATTGATGGGAGTGCATCTTTTTATACTCCTGCAAGTTCTGAACCTTTATATGGCGGACAAGGTTATTTATCGGTTGTATATTGGATGCGAAAAGGTTTTTCTGACGTTCAATGGCATATCAAAGATATGATTGCTGATAATGATAAGGTAGCTGTATTCTGGGAGTTAACAGCAACTCATGACGGAGAATTCCTCGGTATAAAGCCTACAGGGAAAAAGATTTCAGTTAGTGTTATGAATTTTTATTATATAAATTCAGCAGGCAAAATTACGAATGATATTGCGGCAGAAGGAATGATAGGTATTTTGCGTGACATTGGTGCTGCATAATATTTAGTCTGATATTAAAATCAAAATTAGCGTGTTTTAAAACACTTGTGTTAAAATTTTTATGTAAGGAAGTTGTAATGGAAGAAGTAAGAATAGACGTAAGAAATCAATCACCTGAAAGAATTGCCGAGGCTACAAGAAGTGCGGAATTATGCTTTAAGATTAATCATACAATGCCGACTTCTCCTGAGTGTAAAGCTCTTATTGATGAATTATTTAATAATTCTTTGGGTGAAAATACAAGGATAAGTCCTCCGATATTTACTATTTTGGCAGATAAGGTAAAAATCGGGAAAAATGTGACGATATTGAACGGTTTTCAATGTATGTCCGCAGGCGGACTTACCATAGAAGATAACACAATGATTTCTTTGAATTGCACTATTGCGACAAATAATCATGATATGTATGACAGATATGTAATTACATGCAAGCCTGTTCATATCAAGAAAAATGTCTGGATAGGAGTAAATGTTACTATTCTGCCGGGTGTTACAATCGGTGAAAATGCAGTGGTAGGTGCAGGTGCTGTTGTTACTAAAGATGTTCCGGATAATGCCGTTGTTGTAGGAAATCCGGCAAGAGTAATAAGATATCTTGATGCTGAAAAATTCAAGCAGTATTCTGAACCGTAAACGGAGTAAAATTATTATGCACAAACATAGCCATGAAGTAACTAATGAAAACGAGAAGAAAACTCTTATTGTAATTATATTCACCATAATTGCGATGATAGCGGAAATTGCGTATGGTTATATTACAAATTCTATGGCACTTCTTGCGGACGGGTATCACATGGGTACTCATGCTTTAGCACTCGGCTTAACATATATTGCATATTTGTTAATTCGTAAATACAAGGATTCTCCTAAATTTCCTAACGGTACGGATAAAATTGGGATGCTGGCTGCATATACCAGTTCTATGTTTCTCGGATTTACGGGTATTTGGATAATTTATGAGGCTTTTGAAAGATTGTTAAATCCACTGACAATCCGTTTTAATGAAGCTATTTTGGTTGCTATAATAGGACTTGTCGTCAATACAGTTTGTATTTTTATAATGGAAGGTTCTCACAGACATAAACATGAACACGATGAATGTCATCATGAGTATGAAGAAGAACACGAAGACTATAACTTCAAAGCTGCATATTATCACATACTTGCGGATGCTCTAACTTCTATTCTCGCAATTGCGGCATTATTTGTTGGTAAGTACTTTAATTTTATATACTTCGATGCTTTGGTCGGTATATTAGGTGGTATTTTAATATTGAGGTGGGCTGTAGGATTACTCAAAAAGACAGTTGTTGCCCTGATTGATATGAAGAAAGACTAAGTCATTTTATTTAGTCCCCAAACACTATGAACGGCAAATCTCTTTCTAAGGCATATTGTCTTAAAAATGCGGTACGCTCACTGACGGATAAATCCTTACCGTTTGAGCCAAGCCCTGTTTCATACTTGCCTATGGTTGTTCTGTTAAGAAACGCTACAGGATTTCCTATTTTTTCATTATAGTTAATGTTGTACGCAAATACCCCCATAACCTCATTAGGGTTAGAGATATACATTTCGTTATAGTTACGATTGCCTCTTCTTGTGTTTGAATTTATAGTTGCAAGGGCTTTAATAATTTTATCTCTAAGTTCAGGAGGTTCAATTTCCTGCATTGTTTTGTCTTTGTATTCTTCAAAGAATTTTACATATTCTTCGTCTGTCATGCCTGTAGCTTCTTTGATTAAGTTTGAAACGTAAACTCTTTCACCTTCACGGTATCCGCCAAAAATGTAGTTCTTCTTAAATTCGTTAATATCCTTACCGCAACCGGAACCCGAGTCGTGATCACCACCGCCATGTATATATTTTGAGTTAACATCAAGAATTACCCCCTGAGAACGGAAGAAACGGTATTTACTCTCAGGACGTTCTGCGTAACTTACGGACAATAACGCATCAGAGTCAACAAGAGAAAATGCGTCGAATTTTGCAAGCTGGTTTGCGTAATTAAGAGCGTGAACAAAGAATTTAATATTTCCGGTATTTATGTGTTCATCATTTCCTTCGGTTTCAATTCCACGAGATACAGAACCCTTCGGAAAGCCGATAGCTTCCCAGTCCTCAACCTCATTGAATTTGATGATTATTAATCCGTCTTTGTCTTTGTAGACTCCCTTAATATTTGTGCTGCCATCTTCATTAACATAAGTAATAGCATCATTAATCCTGCTTGCTCTCGGAATTTTTGTTTGCGGTAACAAAGGTTGGGTTTTCTGTAATTCAGCAACGTAACCTCTAATTCTTTGAGCATATATATTTGCACTTTCACCAAAACTTCTTACTGTTCCGTCAAAACCAATACGGCTTTTGCCTTCGGTCGTGTCACGGAAGCTGTCATCACTTCTTACGGCTCTTAAATCTGCATTGGTAAATATTTCTGCCATATCAAACAGATTCCCCTGTTGCAGGTCATAAGCTACAGACTGCAGCCTTTGCGTTAATTGTTTATCACTCTTGGAAGAATTTACATAAGCCAGCCATTCGTGATGTTTGATCAGTGTATGCAGTTTTATTTCTTCTTCTTTTGTCAGATTAAATTTCTGTGCAATAAAGAATGTGTCAAAACTGCTCTGTTCTGCGTGAGTTTTATCTACTTTACCTTCAATTTTTGTAATATCGTGAAGAAGTGATGCCAGAAGCATTACTTTTTTGTCCGATTCGCTGAGGTTATTAAATCTTTCGTCCTGAGTAATTTTTTGCATTACTTTTAACGAATGCTGGAATACATCGTATGCATGTGCCCCGTGCTGAACTTTACCGATTGCCGTTCTTAATTCAGGTAATGCACTGATAATTTCATTCACTAACTGCTCAACTTGAGGATTATCGCATTTGATTTTGTTATTTTCCGAGAATTTTATGACGTATGGTCGTAAACTTTCTACAACGGCTTTAGTTCTCGGGTTATCAATTTGTGCTAACTTTTTGCCGTTGTTCAAGTTTACCGGATAACCCGTAATTCTGAATCCTGTTGTGCTTTCTTTGCTGTGATGAAGCTCAAATCCAAAGTAGTCGTAAACTTTCTGTCTTTCGCCTCTTGGAAGAGTTTTTACCTGTTCAAGGACATCCGTTATGAATTTGTCTTTATCATATTCTTGGGTTATTTTGAGGTTTGAAAAATCAGTATCAGAAAGTCTTGCAAGTGTTTGGGATAACCCGCTCATAGAAGAGTTAAACATTGTAATTCTCTGTTCAGGTGTAAGCTCGTTAGTTTCAATACCCAGAGAACGTACGATAGACGGAAGTAAGGAGCAATAATCTTCTTGAGAACGAGGTAACAGAGGGAAGTGTGAACTCAGTTCATCACTTATATTGAATAAGCCGTTATTGCTTGCAACCAAATCACGGAGTAATGTGCGTTTCCTTTCTATAGGAATTTCATTTATGTTTTTCTTGTCACATAGTTCTACAAACTTACATGCAATAACCAAATCATTTTGGCTAAATTTTGATACTTCATGGTGACCAAGTTTTTTGTTCAGTGTTCTTAACTGATGAATAGAAATTTTGTCGGAGTTGCGGAGTAATATTGCTATCTGATTAGGTGTCAGTTCAAGTTTTTTATAATTATTAATTAGATTTAGTGCTTCTTCTCTGTTTTCATTATTTACGCTTTGAATAATAGTTTTAATCATACTTGGCTCAATGCCGAGAGCTTTATATTCTTCGCAGAGTTTCTTAGAGATATCGTAATTTGCGTCATAGGTTGATTGCATAATATCCATTAATACTAAATCAGGTACATTTTCATCCTGAGCTTTTAATGTTTCGGCAAGGTCAAAATATTTCATATAAGAGTCAAAACAATTATAAAATCGAGTTCTTATTTCATCCTTGACTTCATCTAAGGTCATATTTTGAACGCCATAATCTTTTTGTAAATTCGGATTGCTTAAAATTCGGTCTCTTAATGCTCTGATTTTTGCAACTTTAGAGTCATAAGACTGCTGATCGACATTTTCCTTAAATGCATCATAGTCAAATCTTGTATTTTTTATCGAGGTTCGGATAAGTTCATTCGGGAATTTGTCATCCTGAACCAACTGTACAGCAAGTGAGCTTGCTTCTTGTGCTTTTTCTTTCGTGCCAACAGCTAATTCAAAGTCTGTTAAAATAGAATGAATTGCGTCAGCCGTTATGCTCTCGTCTTTTACAAGTTCTGTAATCAGTGTTTTAAAGTTGTCATACGTCCCTTCATATAGGCAGCGTAATAATTGAGGGAAGTGCATTAGAATTGCCGGATTATTCTTCATTTCTTCATCCTGCAATAGGCGAATTGCCTCATTGTAATGGGTTTCGTTAAGGTTATTTATAAGCTTTTGTACAAAAGGAACATCAGAGCGTCTGCCATCTGACAAAACGTTAATTTCAAACGGTACTTTCAATTTTTCATTTGTGCATAATTCTACAGCGAATCGTGTTTGATAATCTGTCGCAATAGGAATTTTTGTTCCGTATCTGGAAACCCCTATGTAATTTATTATTTTGAATACTTCTTCTTTTGAGTAATTTTTTATTTCTTTATCGCCTAAAAGGCTTACAAACTGGCAGGCTGCATTAATGTTTAAGGTTGATTTCCCCTCTGCCATTTTTAGATAGTTATTTAATACAAAATCATATTCTTTATCACTTAATTGTGCAACTTTTATCATCTCGTCACAATCCAGTTCACTCTTGAACCCTTCAATATGGTATAAATCGTCTTTGATTCTGCTGTACGCCTTTTCATCAAGGTTAATAAGCTTCAGAATTTCAAAATCGTGGAGTTTGTCTTGTCTTGCTGTATTTGTTGCAAAGCCTTTAAATTTTGTATATTTATCATCATCAAGTCTCAATATATTCTTTATTGTATAATCATCAACAGCTAAATTGGTTTTACCTGAAAAATCCTGTAAATATCTGTTCCAGGCTTTTTCATCCATACTGATTGCGGTAAACATAATGTCAAGATTACCGGCTGAAGATAAATCTTTCGGTAATTTTGCCCACTGCTCTTCGCTGAATTCAAGCAATTTCGGGTAGAATTTGAATTTGTCGGTGTCATTTAATCCGAGTGCCTCAAATCTTGCCCACTCCTCATCAGAGAGTTTTGCCATTGCCTGTATATCTGAAGCAGAAAAGTTTACTATCTCAGGAGTTCGGTACCTTGTGATTTCTATTTCTCTTAAAAGACCGCGTTCTTCAGCTTTTTGTATCTCAGCTTCACTCATATTAGACAAATAACTTACATAATCGAACGATGTATTGAAATAAAAGTTGCCGTCTGATTTTTTTAAATCAATACATTTGTCAATAAACTTTCTTACTGCATCAGGAAGCATTGCCAAATGCAGACTTTCAGTTGTACTGAACATAGGTTTGTCGGCTCGATTATACTTATCAGCTGTTCTTTTTATACTTTGATATTTGGAGAATGATTCAATCTGCTCAATACTCATTTTTGCCAGCTGTATGTTATCAGAAGCCTTGTTATAATTATCCAATGAACCCAGTGAAGAGTTGTTTTTGGATTCTTGTGTCAGCAATCCCATATCAAGTATTCTCTGCCATTCATCATCAGATAATAGGGCATAGGCTATTGCATCTTCTGCGGAAAGAGATTTTGCGTATTTATTTGTTCTTTCCGGAATATCCTCAAGCAATTTTCGTTTCTGTATCGTATCCCAAACCGTGTCATCTATTCTCATAAGACGCAGGACGTCATATCCGGATAATTTTCTTTCTCTGTTAGGAATATGCTTCAGCAATCCTCTCTGTTCTATAATATCAATTTCATAATCAGCTAATTCAAGTAAACTGAGAGCGTCATTCACTGACATCTCATCACCCCAGCCTAATTTATCACATAATGCGTCTAAACGGTCGAGTTTACTTAAATCCGCACGAACTATTCCGCCTCTGTTCATGTACAAATCAGCAAATGTATTTCGTGAGAACAATACTGATGAATAAACTTTTGCAAATTTCTCTCTGTCTTTTGCATCCTGCATTTCGTGTATTGCTTTTAGTTCATCCATAGCAAACATTCTTGCTTTAGGCCATAAACCTATTTCCTGATATGCCATTGCTCTGTCGTTACCAAGGAAAAAGTATCCGTCAAGAGCGGTTTCAGGGTACAGTTCATATTTTGAATTTTGGAGGAATTTTACGAATTTCTTAATATCTTCTGCATTCCCTTCATCAGCTATTTCAGCAATATCTTTTAATTCACGCTTTACATACTTACCCATATCAGCAGAAGTGTATTTTGACAAATAAGCAAGAACCACTTTCGCACAGTATTCATTCGGAACTATAGATAAAAATTTGTTAATCATTTCCATATTGTTGCCGATTAAGGTAAATGCGGATATAAGCTTATCTTTTGTCTCTTTGCTGATCGGAGTTGTTTCATCAATATCGCCGTTTATATTTTTTATTCCGTATATGTCGGATGAAGCTTCAGGAGTATCTGCGGCACCTTCTTCTTTTCCCATTAAGATATCTTTTAGAACATCAATATCACATTGTTCCAGAAAATCTATATCTCCTGTTTTAATGACATGGTCAAAAACTTTCATAGGTTCGTTTGGAATGTCATATTGTCTGTGAAGTTCTTTAACAACCATATCCGTAAGGGCTTTTGCTCTGTCCCAAACATAGAGATTGGTTTGCATTTCATCATAAGTTTCAAATGATAAATTGAAATCTTCCTCAAGATGTTTTTTAAGTTGTTTTATTTCTAATGCTCTTCCTTTTACTTCTGCATCTTTACATTCCATATCGAGCTGCCATTCCGGCATGCCGAATTTTACAAGAAGCTGTTTGAATTCATCAGAATATTGACGCATATCGCCTTCTGCGGCTACTGCTATAAATTCTTCCGGATTATTGTAAGCATACTTGATTTTATATTCTTGAATTCCTGCCCGTACAAATTCTTCTCTGTATTTACAGTTTTCAAAATCAGGTACACTAACGCCGTTTTCATTTTCTTTGTGCGGCATAATTTCATCTATAAGTTCTTTTGGTACCTGTACAGGATTTGCATTTGCATGCGTATGCTCGTGTCTGGACATACTTTGAAATTCTGAACTGTGTTTAAGTCCGTTCATTGCTATTTCTTTATCTCTTAGAGAATAATATCCGCTAACATTCGTCTGTCCGTAAGCAGCTTTGTCGTTAATATATTCACTCTTTATTTTTGAAAAATCAAGTACAGGTGGAAATTTTGCGGAATCTTTGCCGTGTGCCGCCCATTCAGGATATTCCGTATTAAGTAAGAAATATAAGTCCTCTTTTGCGTATGTAAGGTCTGATGTTAAAAATATTTTTACCCTATATTTTTCATCAATTTCTATACATTGTTGCTGGATGTCTTCCGGTATTCCCCGTGATTTTAGATAATACTCACGCCAGAAGTATGTACCCATTTCGTCACCCCTGTTATCAATAAGGAATTGACGCAGGTCTGCAACTCTGGCTTCATCAGCATAATCAATTAATGTGCTTCTTCTTACACCGCTGCCGGTTACATCATCATTTTCTGCTCTGTCAAGAGTAGCTTCTGCCTGAGGTTTATTTTCAAGATACTGCTTTCTGAAACCGTCTCTGTTGAACGTATTATTCTCATAAGTTCCGATTAAAGTATGATATATGTCTAAATATGTATTAAGTCTGTCAAGCTTTTCAGCAGAAATATCTTCTGATGTAAGGGCTTCTGTAATTACTTCATTTGCATATTGGATAAGTTTTTCGTCTTTTACACCCTCAAGTTTAAGGTCGATATTATCAAGTTCGTACAAATATCGTCCGCCCAGTTTTCTTGCAAGTTCCTTTAATTCGTAATTTTTAAAATGCTGTGTTCTCTCTCTTAATTCAATGATTCCGTTGACCTTTTTACCTTCGTTAACAGCTTTATCCAGTTGTGTTTTTAAATCGGCAAAAGTTATGTTAGGATTTTGGGCAATTATTTGTGCAATAAGTCCTTTGTACTTCATATTTGTCTGAATATATGAAATATCCAGATTAGCCAGCAGGTCTTCATTCTCGCCAATTAAATCAAGATATTCTTTCATTATTTTTAGGTTAATTGTGCTGTAAATGAATTCAACAGGTTTTACAACACGCAAGAAACCGCTTTCTGCATTATTTTCAAGTAATACTTTTATGGTGTTTATTTCATCATCCGTTTTGAAGTGGTTTACAAGCTGTATTATATCTTTATTTTTGAGTTTTCCCGTAAAATTATTTCTCTCTGCTTCTGAATTAAATTTGTATGGTTTAAGTTCTATTGCAGAAAGAGTTTTAAATCTTGCAATTTTTTGTTCGTCAAACCCTAAGAGAGTTAATGTTGTAATTGCTGAACGAATTCGGCTTTCTTCTCCGTCAAAAGCCCTGCCTTGTGCAAAATCTAAAATTATATTTTGTTTTTCAGAATCGTATTCATTCAGTAAAGCTTTTTCTTCATCAGAAAGCCGAATGTTGTATTTTTCGGGTGGTGTTGTTGGGGAGTCTGTCGGATTATTCCAACTGACTCTATGATTTCCTATTCTTTCAAGGCTTCTGAGGTCACTAATCTGGCTGTCACCAAAAGTTATATTGCCGTCGACTATTCTAAGATTTTTCATTTCAGTCAAGCCCGAGCCATCAAGATTAAGATGACCGGTTATTCTGGATACATTTTTCATTAATTTGTTTTCGTCTATGCCCAAATCCGCAATAGTGTAATTGTTGTTAAGCAGTGCGTTATAATTTTCGATAGTATATGTCCCGTCAGAATTTTTTACTATGCTATAATCATCCCATTCACCTATATTGCCGTTTAATAACAAGCTGAATAATTCTTCGTATTTTTCCTGAGCCATAAGTTCATTAGCTTGTTCCTTTATTTTGTCAAATTCAGGTTTTGCATCAAGTGCTTTTTGAATTTGGCTGTCCATACCTTTAAATCCGTTATTTTTTTTGAAAGTGTTTATTACATTGACATACGGAACAGGTACTGAGCAGTCCTGATTGTAGCGTTTCTGAATTTGCTGAATTTGTCCGTCAGTTTCATGCATAGCAACTTGAGCTCTGCCATTTTTGTCAATAAAGAAATGTAAGTTTCCACCTTGCAGATAACCGTGAGCATTGTCAAATCTTAAGCACCAACTTGAACCTTCCGCAAGCGACTGAACCATTGCTATATGTTCATCATAATCAGGCTCACCTTTTTTCGAACGTGGTATAGTTACCCATTGTCCTTCTACTCCGTCCACGGTTTCTGTGCCATGACTGAACTGTTCGATTGCTTTTTCTCTCATTTTTTCAGCATAAATCTTATCAAATGAGGTGTTTTTATTGCCGTCAGCCAACAGCACATCATGCACCTGATTGAACACTTCATGTGATACCGGTTTTGGGGTAACAGCATTGTCAGGTTTGAATTCTTTTACCACGCTTTCCATTACAAGCAGATGTACAAATACATTATCTTTATAATCACTTTCCTGTCTGAGATAGTCAATCCATTTTTGAACGCCATCTTTTCTTGCCTGATTAATGCCTTCATAATCACCTTTAGCCGTATATTCAGGATGCTTTTCAAAATCTAAAATATCTTCCAGCTTTTCTTCTGCCCAGCGTTTGAAGGTTTCCTCATTTCCCCAGACTTCCTGAGAGTTGTTCAGACCGTGTTCTGTAGCATAAGTTTCAATTTCCTGTTTGAATTTAGTCGCCAAAATGCGTTCTGCTCCGTGCAGACTATCCAAAGAACGTAACGTAACGGTTTCTAATTTTTCTTTTTTGACTTTACCGCCTTTTGCTTCCTGTGAAGCCTTTTCCATAACTAAATCCAAGTCAAATCCAGAGGATATAATTTCTTGCTTAATATTTTCAGGAAGTTCTGCGACACGATTAATTGCATCCTGTCGGACTTTAGTGTTGAAACGGTCTTTCATTTCAACAATTCCCATATTTTTTATACAGGAAAGTGTTGTTGCAAGTTTCACATCTGTAATTCCGGCTTTTCTCAGAGTGATTATATCTTTTGCAATATCTGGTCTGAATAGCCCGTTAGCATTTGATAATGCTGAACCTACAGAGAATTCCAAAATTTCCGCTATTTCTTTTGGTGAAATGTTAGGATTTGTTCTTAATTTACCTTTGTCATTTGTATATTTGTTAATTCCATAAGTCTGTACGAGTGCAAGCACCGCATTCAGCTTAATTTTATCTACATTACCCTGTTTATCCATGCAGAGTTTTACATAGGCTCTTTCAGCCATAGTCTTATCCATACCCAGAGCGACCATTTTGTCTATCGCATCTTGTACATCATGTGGTTTTGCTTCCTCAATTTTGCTGCCTTTAGCTTCTGTAACTTCCGCTTTAGTATTTGTTTTTCTTGATGGATTTGCTGCTTCTTGATTAAGTTTTCTCTGAGTTCTTGCTAAACCGACTATTGTATCCATATCAAGCTCATTGTCAAGATTTCTGTAGAACCAGCTTTTCATTTGCGGGTTTGATATCATGTTTTGTACAGCATCAGTGCAGTTTTTATTGCTTGCGTAATTCAGTACTTTTAATAAGTATTTTTTATTAAATTCTGCATCATCAAGTAAATCCAGCGTTAAATCCTTATTATCAAGATTTAGATTTCTTGCACAAATGGCAACATCCTGAGGGGTAATATTGTATTTTCCCCTATTCAGGTATATTGTTTTTACTATGTGTGCCGTTTCTTTATCAGTAGAGTTAAAGATATCTCTGCAATCCTGCTTATCGAGTATTCCTGCCTGAACATCAGAACATAATCTTTCCGCAAGAGTAAACAGAACTTCACTTTCAGTTTGCTGCATGTAATTCTTCACAGTCAAGTCCGGATTTATAGAGTCAACCGCAGCATACATACGCATCCTATCAACACCTAAAGGTGCGTATTTTAATTGATTTGGATTTTCAATAAAATCTTTATACAAAGCTTCATTTTGGCTCAGCATAATCATAACGTCAGCCGGCATGGTTTTACGGTATTTTAATAAATCTTTTGCCTTAATTGAGTCTATATACGCACCGATTTGTCCTGCATCATATACGGAATAATCCTCAAGCAGATTATTGTCTAAAATTGCCTGATAAACCTTATCACTATCATGTGACAGTTCTATGATATCCGTTGCCGACAAATCAGGATAACGTCTTAATAAGTCACGTTTTATGATATTATCTGCTGTGTTTATATATATGCTGGAATAAATGAGCATCGGTGAAAATCTCTCATCTGCCAGTACACCGCTTTGTTCTAACTTATCCATAATATTTCTTTTTGTATCGGAAATTCTGCCGAAATATGAAAGTTCCTGATGATAATTTTCAGGTTTTTTATCAATCAGCTTGCGTATTCTGTCATATCCGCCCTGTTTCGCAGTCAAAATTATAGATATCGTTCTACCATTAGCAGTCCCAAATATTTTTATTAAATCAAATGCCAGCTCTTTAATCTGTGGACTGTCAAGCAAGTCTGCGAGCTGCATTGCCTGATGCTCGGTACCGGATTGTTTTCTGACTTCTTTAAACAAAGCAAATAACTCTTTGGCATCCTCCGGAGTTTTTATATTTCTAAAATTGCATGTTAAATCGTCAGAAATATTATGATATTGCGTATATCCATTTTCAAGTGTCTGAATAAGAAAATCTTTTTGTACATCATTCCCGTCAATCTCTCTTATTATATCAAATATATCATCGCTGCCCGAAGGTAAACCACTGTCGAATTCCCAGTCCCCCTGAACTTCATGGCGGGATTTTTCCAACAATTTTAACAGGCGAAAATCTTTTTCTGACACTCCGAATTCCTGTGAATATTCGACATCAGGATGCTTATACAAATTGAGGCTCAACATATAAATTTTAGCCTGACTTATTGTTAACGGTTTACCCTCTATAGTATGCAGCAGTAGAGCTAAAGTTAACTTTTCCGGTATCGGATTCCCGTCAAAATCTTTTGCATTCAGGACATAGTCCCAAGCCTCACGATTTTTAAGATAACTGTTTTTATATATTTCAATAAATTTTTCGGAAATCGGTTCTTCAAAGTCCTCCGCAAACAGTTCCGAACATTTTGCAACAAATTCATCTTGTGAAAATTTAGGTTTTACAGCGGTATTATCAATAGCTCCGCTAAATAGCTTATCCTTTACAGATTTTATTGTTTTATCATCTGAATTTATTTCCATTTTTGTAAAACTCGGTTTATCTGATTTTATTGGTTCAAAATTCAAAGCTTCTTTTGGCACACCCATTTTTATCAGCAAATTTTTAAATTCCTGAGGATATTTTGTTATATCAAATTGCATTGCAACAGCAGAAAATTCTCTTGGCATAGAAAATGCATATTCTATCTCTGTATCACTAGTTCCAGCTGCTTTTAGGTATTGAGCATATTTTTCTTTATTTGAAAGTATTTCTTTATGAACAGGATTATTTTCGTCCCACAATGCCACTTCAAAATTTGTATCATTAAGGTGTGTAAGTTCATGTCTTATTGCAGCCCTATAATTCATACCAAGCTCATTTATATTTACAGCACTTGCAGAAATATAGTTATAATCCGGTAACGTTAATGCTCCGGCATGCATTTTAGTGTTCATCTCAATTAGCAGATATGTAGAACTCACATCAAATTCATCAAAGACAGCAGGAACTTTCAGACCTGCATTTTTCCACAATGTAAGTTCTTCTTGAAGAGTATTCAAATGCTCCATCTGCTTGGTATCTGTATTATCTATAAATATTTTTACCCCTGTTGTTTTTGAAATTTCATCACATTTTGCTTTGATTTCCGGAGATAAATTCTCAATATACAATGAATATAAATAGTCTGACATCTCAGGATTTTGGGCAGAATATTTTATAATATAGTTCTTTAATCCGTCATAATGTATATGCTCGTCAATTTTATCCTGAGCTTCAGGCTTAAATTCTAAATTTGTACCTGATTTAGTGCTGATTGACTGAATTCTGTGTGCTTGTGCAGCTAAATTATACATCAGAGAACTCTTAGTATGTATCATTGAATATTTACTGTTAAGATTATTAACTGCATCCGCTAAATATTCTAATTCTAAAAGTTGTTCGTTACGTTCAGCTTCCGGCAAATCTTTTATTTTTTCAAGTTCTGCCTCTAAATAGGACTTAATTTTTGCATCATTAATAAATGCCGTCTTTTGTTTTACTGTTTCAATTTCAGGGACATAATTATCTTTTAATTGCCCCACAATATTCGCTTGATAATACCAAATAGTTAATGCTTGTATTTTTTCTGCATTTGTTAAATTTTTATATTTATCATAATTATAAATAAGTTGCTCATATTTCTTTCTTTCTGAATCATTCAGCATATTAAGAAATTCCGATTCGCTTTGGCGAACATTTTCGTCTGTCACTTCCTCCTGTGATGAAGAGTTATCTGTCTTAACTTTAGTTCTTCCGTCAAAAAGTTCTATAGCACCTGTTCTTGTTTCCTTATCTGCAAACTTGCAATATGTTATGTTTTCTTCAGGATTTGTAATTTTGTTTTTAATTTCTCTGTCGTCACAGCATTTAAGTTTGCCATCCTGTAATATAAGACCTCTATGGAATATTTTTAAATCTTTATAATCCGCAAAGTTGTATAATTGAACTTCTTTACCGTTTGTAATATCTTTTACCGTGTCAAGTATGAATTGTACAGTTTTCGGTGCAGTTTCAGAATATCCTGCGACAACGGATATTTCCAAATCATTCGGATTTTTTCCTGCTAATATATTTTCTATAACAAGTCTGCTGCTTTCCATAGAATTACCCGGGAAACAGTGAATTAAGGTTTGTGTGTTATTCGCTCTGTCTACTACAACGAGAGCCGCACATTGTACCATTCCATCCGTATATAAAGCCTTATCTAGTGTAGTTGTTCCCGCTATTGTCCCAGGATATTGCCCGTCAATTTGAGTTTCTGTCGAAATATGGATGTATTCTTGCTCATCTGATGGGGTTACTCTTTCAAGTACGGGTGCGTTAGCTTCAGGCGTAAAACGTGCATTCTCCTCGTCAAAGTACGGATACCCTTTCCCATCATAAGCATCAGCAATATTTTGGCTATGCTCCGCTTTTGAAGGCTCTGTAGGAGCTTTATACGGTTCATCTTTTGGTACAAGCGTCCATTCTATGCTGAGAGGATTGTCTCTTTTGGAAGTTATTGTTTTATAATTCTTGAGATTTTCAGGTGATAGCCACTGAAAATCTGCAGCATTAATATAAACCTTTTCGGCTGCAATAGAGCCGATAAAGTCTGCATCGTGACGTTCTGTTGTTAGTCCTTCACCCATAAATCCGGCATGAGCACCTTCATTTGCAAAATAAACCTGCGTATCAGCATCCCCTGTTACCTGTTGTGCGTATTGATTTGCCCAATGGAATAATTCGTCACGGGTTTTCGTTTTATCTTCTAAAGATAAATCTTTTATGAAAACCTTGTTAAATTCGATTGTATCCATAATAAGTGAAGGCTTACCTTCTACTTCTGCCATAAATACTCTTGCCATACCTATGACATTATTATTTTCGTCATATATCTGAATAACCTGAAAACATGTCGATTCAAGGAATATTGGGGTAGCAGCCGCATTAACACCCGTACCGATTTGTGTGCAGCAGCTTGTTTTGTTACCCATAAACAAGTCTTCTTGAGGATTTCTGTTCCATAATTTTATCGTTAATTTGTGATTTCCAATGTTGAATGTTCTGTCAGGAACATGCGAATTATCCCATAAATTGTAATTTAAGCCTTTTTCTCTAAAAGCTTCTTGCGTTTTCAGATTCGCCTGACCGTATTCATTAGACGGGTTGTTTATAAACTCTTTGAAATCTCCCTGCAAGGATTCTCTGATTACGGTATATATCTCATTTGACTGCGACATATTTTTAGCTGAAGCTTTGACACTTCGGATTACTACATCTATTATCTGTTCATCTGTGTAATTTTCTATATTCCTATATATTTCTAAAAGTTGTTCTGCAGCAGCTCTTTGTTCATCTGTCATAATATCTGCGTGAAGTTTCATTTGTTCTAAAGAAGTTTCTATTGCAGATTCCCTTATTTCTTTATTAGTACGCAGTAGCGGCAGATGTTCTTTTAGAGAATTTCTTATCATTGTAATACCTTGTTCAAGGTTATCAGAAATCTGATCAATCATTGTAAGGTAGAAGAAATCTTCATTAAATTTCTTTTTACTGTCATCAATTTGAATTTCATTTGGATTTATTCCTGCTCTTTCAAGAACTTTATTCTGTATAAAGTCCTTAATTTCCTGAATATTTACCTGACCGTTTTGTGCAGCATTCTGTAACTGACTCATATCAAGGTGAGCTTTCTGATATATCAGGACAAGTTGAGTCATTTGAATTTTATCTCTTGGAGACAGGGGTTTCCCTGTTTTTGAAGATTTGCATTTTAATAATCCCGATAACAATTCATAATTGTCGTCGGTGAGTGTATTTAAATCTTTCAAAGTGTCTTCAAATTGTGTTGTACGTTTATCCATTATGTGAGCGATGGTGTCAGTATCAATGTATTTTAATGCTCTGAAGAGATTTCCTATATTGTCAAAGAAAAATTTTATAATTTGACATCTTTCTTCTTCAAGTTCTTCACGGGTTTCGTCCGTATCAAGATTTGGATATTTGCCATTGACCGGTGTTGAATATTTTGTATCAACTCCGCTCAAATATTGGTTAGGGGTTTCGTATGCAAGTTTAAATGTTGATTTTGAAAATTTGCGTAACGAGGATAAGAAATCAGCTTTCGTTAATCCTGATTTTAGAAGATTCATTTTATATTCGTATCTGATTGGACTTTTGGTCAATATTTCTAAAAGTTCGGTTTGATATTTGCCGGCTGAATTTGCCTTAATTTCTGCTTCAAAGTCAGGTGAAATTAAGAAATTCTTTAAATCATTTGCAGGCTCGGACTCATTTAAAATTTCTACCAAGTCCTCCAGATTGTTTTTTATTTGCGGATTTTGTTTTACAAACTCTATAATATATTCAAAATCGTAAATCCGTGCATTTCTTATTGCTTTATTAAATCCGCATGAATCCAGATAATATTTTGAAAGTAAGAGATAACCGTGTTCATCTCTGAGTAATAATAAACCTTTCAGAAGCTGCATTTGTTCAGACGGGAGTGCATCATATTCTATGCCGTTAACATTTCCGCCGTTTAAAATTTTGTTTATAACCTCCGGTGATACGTCGCTCCGTTTAAGACCGAGTTCATTCATCAATGCAGTTGCTTCAGGATATTCGGTATCACCAAAACTGCTGTTAATTCTATCTTTCAAGTTGCTGTTTAATTTGTCATTCGAATGTTTGATTGCATGTGCTATATCTTTGTTCTGTAGTGTTCCCGCCAGTTTTACATAATCAACTCTGCCTCTTTCATCAATGTAAGAGTTATCGTTAATTATTTGCAGTGCTTTTTGGGCTTTTTCTTCATTATCTTTGCATTCGTATAATACATAATCCAGTCCAACAATGTTCATCTTGTTGTCAGAAGCTTTTACAAGAATTTTTCCGTCAGCAACCAAATCCTGTCCGTTGTGCTTTTCTAAAATTGCTTTTAAAACTCCAATGTTTGTTTCAGATATATTTTGAAGCATTGATTGGTTTATCCAGAAATTAACAGTATGCTCCGGATATGCTTTCATTAGTAATCCGAGTGCATCTATATGTGCTTGTGTTACTTTCCCTTCTAAATTCATAAACAGCGTTTTTATCTTTGTTGCAAGCAATTCCGTATCTGCTGTTTTGTTATCCGGATTGAGGCAGAATGGTTTGAAAATATCATATAAATCTTTCAACATCTTCGGATTAGAGAACATTTCCGCCTGAGGTTTGTAGTTATTTACATCAAAATTGGATAAAAAGGCATCAGCTTCTTTTGGATTATCAAACATTGTCCTAAATTCAGCTACGTTCTCTGTTGGAGTTTTAGTTGCAGGTTGAGTATTAGTTTCAGCAGTAGTTTCTGTTTCAGCCTTTAAAAATTTTGCAGCCTCCAGTCCTGCTGCTTCTGTTTGCTGCTGACTTCCGTCTACTGTTAGAATTTTTACAAGGCTGCTAAATTTATCCAGATTTTGTTCAATGAATTCTTTTGTAAATTCTCCTACTTCAGGGTATGGCAGAGGTTTTCCTTCTTTTACTGCCTGTATCTGTTCAGCCAGATAACGAGAAGCATTTTGGGTAGAATTATTTTCCCAGACAGGATTTTCGATTGATGTATTGTTTACTATTACTGCTTTATTTCCGTGTTTTATTGCATTAACAAAATCGTTAATCGTAGTAACTTTCCCACCGATTGCTATGAAAGAATTTGAGGCTTCTGCTGTAGCCTGAGAATATCCGTCTGTGGTCGGTAGGACATATTTCGGTACTTTTGCCCACGAGTCAGAATCAAGGTTGCCTGTTCCATTTCCTCCCATTGCATAGCCAACATAATTCTGTGCGGTTGTGTAGAATAAAGTTCCGTCTTCAAATCCTTCTACTTCGCTTGTTATGGCATCTATACTTCCCCGACTTGTTGTAGGGCTGGTTATGTATGCTGTAGATGCGGCACCAAGTGACCTGTCCATAATTAACAAAAATGTCTTTGCAAAGCTCTCATATCCCTGCGGAGGGTTAGCAGTGTATCCTGCAGTTGCAATTCTGTATTTGCTGTTTTGTAACCTTTGAGCGGCTATTTGTCCCACTTCCTGCGGAGTCCTCAATTCGGTAATATTGTTGTTATTGCTTTGCTGTTCGGCAGGAGCTTGAATATTTGCGGCAGCTTGTACCGATTGTGTATTCTCAGTATTTCTTATTTCCGTATATTCTGCGTCTTGGACACTTGTTCCCGAAGTGTTGACAGGAAGATTTTGTGATCTCATGTAGTTTTCAAACTGCATAAATCTGTTCATTAAGTAGAAAGTTTTTGTTCCTGCATCAAGTGCTTTAAATGCTTCTGCATCACTAACAGGTTCGCTTTGTACAAGTTCTCCGCTTTTGCTGTAAAATTTGATTAAATCGCCTTCAACAAACAGTTTTCCCGTTGTGCCTTCAACGGTTACAATATTTTGTCCGTTAATATTTTCGTATTTAATTGTTGTATTTTTAAGTGTTTCATATTCATTAAAGCTTTCTTTTAGCTGTCCGACAGCAGGATTAGCACCGGTCATCATTGCGACTATCATACCAATAGACTGTACTGTTGCAAGATTTATTGCTTCATCTTTAAACCTTGTAAGCAGGTATTCTGTCAAACGCCCTTCCTGATATGCTTTTTCCATTTCATTATTGCTTTCGGAAAGTTTTTCCTGAATTAAGCTGAGCGGTAAATTTGTCGCATAAAATACCGCTGTTTCAACAGCAAACTGAATACCTTTTCCTACTATATTGGTTTTATTCATGGCAGAGTATACTTTTGCCATAAATTCCGCACCGTTTATGCCGTTAGGATTGCCGCTGATAATTTTGGCGGTTACTTCGCTTAGCATTGGAGCTTTAAGTCCGAGCTTTTGCCCAAGGCTTGTACCGAACTGTCCTGCTTTTGCAAATATCGGACTTGCAAGTCCTGCTGCCGCACCAAATGCAGAACTTGTCAGGGTGTTTACTACAAATTGTCCTCCGTTTGAACTGACAAAGTCGTCAAATGTGAGTTTACCAATTTTGCCTAGCTGTTTATCGGCTTCTTCTCTTGTTATTTTCCCTAATGCCCATTCTTTAACTATTTCAGCACCTTTGTGTATTACATCGGCATTACTTTCTCCGACAAGTACACCTCCGACGGTTTTATTGCCATTAATCACATTATCTATATCATCAAGGAAATTCAAGCTTGTTCTTGCGGCGGTATATCCTCCAAGGTGTGTTACACCTATTAAGGCTCTGCCTGTTGCGGTTGCTCCCGTAAAAGTTTTACTGCCTATTGTAACAGTACTTCCCATTCCCATTGTAGCGTAACATAACATTGCCATTTCTACTGCAGAACCCAGTCCTGCACTTGTGCTGATGTAATTTGATACTTCCTCTGCAAAATTTTCTCCCATTAGGGATTCAATTGCTGAATTAACTTTTTGTTCGTATATTTTATATTCTTTTGTTCCCTGTTTAGGCGGATTTTTGCATAATTCCTGTATTTTTTCAACTTCGAACGGTTTATAGCTGCCGCCTGTTATGCTTGCATATTTGCTCGCAAAATCAGCAGATGAAGTTGAACCTTTTAATGAAGTCAATTGTATTTCTTTTTCTTTTAATTCATTTATTTTGGCATTAATTGATTTGGTAAGCCCTTCAATTGTTCCTTTTTTAAACCCGAGTTTCCTTGCAAGAGCTGAAAATGCTTTCGCAGCGGCACTGTTTATAGGATTTAATTCTATACCCCAGAATCGGTAATCCTCAATAATAATTTCTCCCAGATTTCTAAAAGGATTATCTTTTAAATCTGCAAGATGTTTTTCCAAACTTTTTCGTGCTGCCTGTACTTGTTTTAGTGCAAAGTCTACGGTCTGACCTCTGGTGATTTGACCGTCCCCTAATACTTCTTCTCTGGCTTTTTTTGAATTTAAATCCATTTGCCGTTCGGCATTTGTTCTGAGAGTTATACCACAGCTTTCAAATCCGGCAGCTATGTCGTGGTAAGAGTTAAGGCTTGACATATCAGAAAATCTGTTGCCGATAATTTTGTTTAACTCTTCTTGTGGTAATGATGCGAGTCTTTCATATATTATTTTTGCCGGTTCTTTTTTTATATCAAGTTTGCAGGTTTTTGTAAGGAATGTTTCAAGTGAAACATCTTTCTTTCTGAGAGCGTAAGGTGTTGCTGAATTATCAGACATTTTTATTGTTTTGCCTGAGTCAAACAAGTTCACTCCGAGTTGTTCCATCAGTTTTTCTTTAATTTTTGTATTGTCTGTAATATGTTCTGATTTTCTATAATATTTTATTGCATTGATAACATTGTTTTTACTGCTGTTATCAAGCTTGTTAAATTGTTTGTAAAATCCGTAATTCTCAACGGTAGGTTTAAATCCGTTTGCCTTTAATTCTGCTAAATATTTAGCATCCGTACCTTCCGCAACTTTTTCCCCTATCTGTCTGTCGATTTCCGCATTGTGTGCTATTGTCAAAGCTTCTTGTCTTGACTGTACCCGTCCTATTTCTTTTGATTTAATATCAAATTCTCCCGGAACAATAATATCCTGTCCGGCTTTGAGTGATTTGATTTTAGGATTTAACTTCTTTAATTCTTCAGGTGTCGTATGGAAACGTCGTGCAAGTTTTTCCCAACCATCACCGGCATTTACTGTTGTGATAGTGTTTCCTTTCCCGTCAAAGAGAAGTTCAGCAGTTTCCGATGAATTTTGTAATCTTTGATATATACGCTTTTTGGATGTGTAATTTTCAATTGAAACTGTATCATATACTGTGATGACTTTTTCGCCGTCTGCCGAAGTCTTTACTTCCACTAAATTTTCAGCAAGAGGGTATATTTCTGTTGTATTTCCCTCCGTATCCGTATTTTTTCTGCCAAGAACGAATGCCGGCGGATATTTGCCTTCCCTGTCCGTTGTTAGAACATGTGTTTCACTTTTTTCCCCGTTCGCGTTTTCTGTCTCGATTTTGACTGTATATGTATCTTTATTATCAGATGTTTTTCGTTTGATGTATGTATATGTGCTGCGGCTTTCTTCTTTACCGTTTTTCTTTACGGTTCTGGTAGATGGTCGTCCCTGAATATATGTGATAACTTCTTCTGTTTTATTTCCTTCGTTATCCCAAGTTGCAATGACTTTTTGCAGAAGGCTGTCCCCGTCTTTGTATTCGGTTATAACTCTCCCATTCGTGTCTGTATAAGTGTTCCTGTCATAATTGTCGAGCATAACGGCACTTCTGCCATGTTCTACCGCTAATCCCTTTTCGTTATTGGTATCCCCGTTAATAAGACTGTTGACAAGCTCCGCTTCCAGCTCTTCACGGCTTTGCTGCTCAAGACGTCTTTTTAAAGCGTCAAGAGCCTCACCTTTCAAGCCTGAGCGGCTGCAAATTTGAGATATTAAATTTGTATTGTTATCTACAGTCACAATCGTTCCTTTTACACATGCGTATAAGTATATAAACGATTAAAACTGATAAAACTTTACTTGATTTTACATAAATTTACAATATTTGATGTATGTCTGTGGTTTTTATTTTTTCAACCCTTTTATGTTTTGGAATATAAGCGGATAAATTCCGGTAACGAATAAACCGATAATTATAGCCGCTAAGAACGTATATCTGTATCTGAAGTCGCTTGCAAAACAATATTCCAGAGCAGTATTCAAAATTATTATGCTTAAAACAGAACCGACTACGCCTATTTTAATTCTTGATTTTATAGAATAATCGCTTGGTTCAAACGGGAAAAATCTTCTGCATAAAAAAGCTCCGTTCATTAAGCCTAAGGAATACCCATAACAAACTATTGCAGTATGAATTGCACCTTTAGGATTTACAAGTAATTTCCCGTTGACGTAATCCATAGGAAACTTACAAAAGTGCGTGATATAGATTAATATTGTTGTCATTAATATATCAATTATTATAAGTAAATAAATGTATCTGTTTCGGCTCTTTTCTGCCCAGTTTATAACTGAATTCCCTGCAAATACAAGCACTAATCCTGTTAAAAATCCTACAATAACGTCCTGCGGCGTGTGTACACCTACCCATAGTCTTGAAAATCCGACAAGTAAAATGACCATAATCAAAAAAATACAAAGCGGAATGTTCTTTCTCAGCAGATATGCGGCACCTCCAAGATTAGATGCAGCCATTGAAGAATGTCCGCTTGGAAATGAGTAGCTTCGTGAAAATGTTATGGCTTCTTTTAGCGGTTCTACTCTGTTATCCAGTATCCAAGGCCGATAAACGCACGAAATCATTTTGAATAATTGTGAACAGATGTAGTGAAATCCAAATAGTAAAAATAAAAATATTCCGTTTTTTGCATTCACACACCAATACCAGATACCGCAAATCAGTGTAGGTACCCATATCTCTCCGATTACCGTAGCAGAGAGAAAAAACTTATTAATCAAATCAGGACAATGCGATCTGATGTTTTGTAACCAAACTAAAAAATCAATTTGTGGCTTTATCCAACTTGCGTCTGACAATAATTCAATCATATTTCTATTATACATAAAAAGAAAATTTTTAAAAACTAAAATTCGTTTGACCTGATTGTATAAATATGCTATTATAAGCACTATAGTTATATTTGTTTTACATAAGAGGGCTTGTTAATGGAATTAGAATTAAAACCTTTCGGGGTATCAGGATTATATGTAAAAGCTTCAGGCAGAATGGATTTAGATAATGCTGTGGAGTTCGGTACAAAAGTTAAAGAAACTATAGAAGATTCTGAAGGTATAGATGAGTTAATTATTGATTTTGGTGAGATTACTTTTATTTCAAGTTTTGGTTTGAAAGTAATTTTGGAGTTACACAAAGAAATGTCAACTCATGGCTCAATGAAACTCAGAAATGTTCCTGAGGCTATATTGAAGTCATTTAAAATGGTTGGGTTTGATAAATTTTTAGTAATTGAGTAATGTTAAAAACTATCAGAGCAAATATAATATTATTAATAGTCTTGATGCTGTTCGTATCTTTGTGTGGGCTGGGGCTTTTCACTTATAAATATTATAGAGATGAAACGGAACTCACTACAAAGTATTATGTTGCATTAACTGAGCTTGAAGCCAAAAAAATTGACGTTGAAATTTTAAGAACAGAAAAAAATGCCAGAGATTTGGCACTAATGGGTGAACTGTATTATAAATTTGAAAAAGACAGAAATGTTGCAATTGAGACTATGCGTGAGGTTTTTGAAAATTATCCTAAATCTTTGGGTGGCGGTATATGGTTTAAACCGCATTTAATGTTTCCTAATGAGCGATTGTCTTGTATTTATACATTCAGAAATAAAAATAATCAAATAGTTGTTGATAAAGCCTATGAAACAGAGGAATACAATTATCTTAATCAAAATTGGTACAAAGAAATTGCACCTAATATAACTCGTGATGACAATGTTGAATGGTCTTTGCCGTACTATGAAAAAGAAGGTGGCGGCACTCGTATAATAACAGCGGGAGCAGGTATTTTTGATCAAAATAAAAATATCATCGGGATATCAACGGTTGATTGGGCAATAGATAATGTTATAAAATCTCTTGAAACTTTAGATAATGTACCAAAAGGTAGTTTTACACTTTTTGCAAATCCTAAAAAGGATTATATTATTGCAACAACTGATCCATACCTAAATGGTAAGGATTTAACAGGGAAATCTTTAAAAAATATTCCTTGGTACAGTAATAATTTAAAAGAAATTCGTTATTTACCTTTATATCACAACGTTATATATGTACCTTTTGAAAAAAAATTAGAAAACGACATGGAATTGGTTGTCTGTATTCCAATGTTGGAGCTGTATAAGGACGTCTTAAAAACAGTAAGCTTGTTGGCGAGTTTAATGATATTAATATGTTCATTATTAGGATGCCTATTGTATAACGGTCTAAAAAATCACTTGCTAAAGCCTATTGATAAGCTTATATATATCGCAAATAAAATTAGTAAGGGCGAAAATGATATTGAAATAAAAATTGAAAAGCCGGAGGAATTTGCTAAACTTGCCTCAACTTTTGATAAGATGACAAAAGATATTAAAACTATTACAAAAGAGAGAGAAAAAATAAATTCGGAATTAGCTATTGCAAAATCTATTCAAATGTCGTCTTTGCCGGCTATTTTCCCTCCTTTCCCTGATAAAGAAGAATTTGATATTTATGCGTCAATGGTTGCGGCAAAAGAAGTTGGCGGTGATTTCTATGATTTTTATTTTATAGATGATAATCATTTTATGTTTTTAATTGCTGATGTTTCAGGTAAAGGTATTCCTGCCGCATTATTTATGATGACTGCTAAAACTATCATAAACAATGTTTCTCAGACTGTTCAGAATCCTAAAATATTAATTCAGGAAATTAATAAGAAAATTTGTTCAAATAACAAACATGGTCTTTTTATAACCATGTTCGTCGGAATTATTGATGTGACTTCGGGTAAAATGTACTGTATAAATTGCGGTCATAATCCTCCGTTAATCAGAAGAAACGGCGGGAATTTTGAATATCTGGATATTGATTCAAATTATATTTTAGGTGTAATAGAAGATGCAGAATTTAGTATTTATGAAACTCAGTTAAATCCGGGGGATGTTGTCTATACATATACCGATGGCGTTACAGAGGCACTTAACTCTAATGAGGAAATGTTCGGGGAAGAACGCTTGCTTTATTCCGTAAATTCGCTAAAGGATAAAGGTATTCAGGATATTACAAAATATGTAAATTCAGAGGTAAAAACTTTTTCGGGAGATGTTCCGCAAAGTGATGATATAACTATGCTAATATTCAAATATAATGGCGTTCGCTCCGATAATGATAATATAATGACGTTTAAAGATTTAGCTTCTAAAGAAAATTATCAAAATTTTTATCCATGGATACAGACAGTATGTAAAAAATGGGGATTTAGTGAAAATACTATAAATGCTATTGAAATGTGTGCGGAAGAAATATACGCAAATATAGAATTTTATGCTTACAATGGTGAGGCAGGAGAGTTTGAATTTGCGATTAAGAATAATTCTGACAGTGTAGAATTAAAATTTACTGACAGCGGAAAAGAGTACAATCCTCTGGAGAAACCTGATCCCGATATAACATTGCCTCCGGAAGAAAGACCGCTGGGTGGTTTGGGTATATTTATGGTTAAGCAGATGAGTGATTCAATTTCTTATCATAGGATTGATGACAAAAATATTCTTATGTTTACAATTCTGAAAACTTAGTTAAAAGTTATACCTTATTGTTCAAAATGTTATTTTTTTGTAGTAAAATAAAATTGACAAAAGGAGAAACTTATGAGAGGAACAGCATTCAAATTTGGAGATAATATTTCAACTGACCATATTGCACCCGGCAGATTATTTCATTTAAGGTCTAATTTACCTGAATTTGCAAAGCATGTGCTTGAAGATGCTGATCCTGAGTTTGCTTCAAAAATGAAAAAAGGTGATTTCGTTGTTGGAGGTTCTAATTTTGGATTAGGTTCTTCCAGAGAACATGCACCGCAAATTATCAAAATTTCAGGAGTTGGTGCAGTTATTGCAAAATCTTTCGCAAGAATTTTTTACAGAAATGCAATTAATATCGGATTATTGGCAATAGAGTGTGATACTGACGGGATAAATGCCGGTGATGAACTGGATTTGGATATTGAAAACGGTGTTTTAAAAGATTTAACAAACGGTATTATTATCCCGATTGAACCGTTACCTCCGGTAATGATAAAAATGCTTAATGACGGCGGATTAGTTGAACATATCAAAAAGAACGGCGGATTTAACCTCGAATAATTTATTTTATCTTGTGCTTTAATTGATTAAAAAATGTTTCATCTTATAAACAATAAAACGGCACATACACTTGACAATCGATTATACTTGATGTCTAATTGTAATGTACACTTGTCGAAAATTCGTGCTGGAAACGGCAGTGTCAGCAAATCAAGGACGTAGGGTTCAGCAGTAGGGCAAAGACAAGGTCGTTCATAACGTACCTTTAACCCCTTCGAAACAACGACCGGCAGTCCTGTCATTATCAGAATGCGTAAGGGTTTTGGGTAATGAGTTTGCAAACGAGTTACTATAATAAAGGAGAAAAAAATGCCTACAATTAATCAGCTTGTACGTTCTGAACGTAAAAAGCTTACAGACAAAACAAAATCTCCTGCTTTGATGAATTGTCCTCAAAGACGTGGAGTATGTACAAGGGTTTACACTACAACCCCTAAAAAACCAAACTCAGCACTTAGAAAAGTAGCCAGAGTAAGATTGACAAACGGATTTGAAGTTACTTCATATATTCCGGGTATCGGCCACAATCTTCAGGAACACAGTGTTGTTCTTATCAGAGGCGGCAGGGTAAAAGACCTTCCGGGTGTTCGTTACCACATCGTTCGCGGTACTTTAGATACTGCAGGTGTTGCAAACAGAATGCAATCTCGTTCTAAATACGGTGCTAAAAGAGATAAAAAAGGAGGTAAGAAGTAATGTCAAGACGTTCTAAACCTGCAAAAAGAGTTCCTTTAGCAGATCCGGTATACAATAGTGTAGATATCTCAAAATTCATCAACAGAATTATGAGAAGAGGTAAAAAATCTTTAGCTGAAAAGATTTTCTATGCTACATTAGAAAAAATTAATGAAAGAACTAACGAAAGCTCTCTTGAAGTTTTCCAAAAAGCTATGACAAATGCAACTCCATTATTGGAAGTTAAAGCTCGTCGTATCGGTGGTTCTACTTATCAGGTGCCTATTGAAGTTAAGGCAGACAGAGGGTTCGCTCTTGCTTCTTCATGGCTTATTGAAGCAGCTAAGAAACGTGGCGGTAAATCATTTATTGATAAATTGACAAATGAAATTATTGATGCGTCAAACGGTGTTGGTGCTGCTTGTAAAAAACGTGAAGATACCCACAAAATGGCTGAAGCTAACAAAGCTTTTGCTCATTACAGATACTAATTTAGGCAGCAAAAATTTAAAAATAACCTCGAAAGTAATTTCGGGGTTATTTTTTTGTAAATATTTTGTTACAATATGCAATTTATTAATTAATAAATACTTTATATAAATGTAGGGAAAAGGTTATAGGTTAGGTTATAAATGGGTAATTTTTTTGTAGATGGTATCAGATATGCAGGCTCGGATTTATGCGGCGAATTGCTTTATAATACAGCAAGGACTGCTTCAAAATCTTATACAATGCCATCATTATTTAGTGGTATGGGGGATTTATTTCCGTCTTTGGATGGTTCTTTTAATAGTGCCTTTAGTCATACTTTTGTTAACCCTTCTGCAGCAAGTGCTTCTTCAGAATTTATAGACTTTTTCCCTAGTTTATCAAAGGCTTCTTCTCCTGCTGTTAGTACGGCTGCATCTTATTCTGCTCCGGTTTCTACCGGTTCATCATCAGGAATTGTTGATTTCTTCTCAAGCTTGTTGCCAAGAGCTACTCAGGCTGTAAGCAGTGCTATTCAAAGTGTAGCTGATGCAGGAAGAAGTGTTGTCAGCAGCGTATCAGGATTTGTTTCAAATCTTTTCGGCAGACTGGTAAATTTTGCAAAGAGCTTTGTAGGCAGAGTAAATTCTGACAGAGAAGGCAACAGATTATTCTCTGGCGGAAGAAATCAGGCTTGGTGTGCTGATTTTGTTACATACTGTGCAAGAAAGATTTTTGGTAATAAGTTGCCGTCCGATTTCGGTTCTTCTGCTGTATCTAATTTAAGAGCTTGGGGTGACAAACACGGTTGTTATCTTAAAGCACCTTATGAACAGGGTAGAGCTGCAATGGCTAATTTCTTGAAAAACAGAGTTAAGCCGGGTGACATTATGATTGAAAAAAGAAACGGAAAATCTCATACAGGTATTGTTACTTATGTTGATCCAAACGGACAATATTTCAAAACCGTTGAAGGTAATGCTTCAAACAGCGTAAAAGAAGTAACTTATCAGGCAGACAGCAAGACTTTAAGCGGATTTGTTTCACTTTCCAAGTTTGCTTAATAAATTTATAACCGATTCTTTTAAATCCCTAACAGTTTTGTTATTATAAATTACATAATCAGCCAGTTTAACCTTTTCCTCTTGCGGCTGTTGTGATGAAATCCTTATTTTGGCGTATTCTTCCGTGTAATTGTTTCGTTGGATAAGTCTTTCTTTTCTGATGTCGTCATCGGTATAAATGAATAAAATTTTATCAAATAAATCCTGCATATTTGCTTCATAAACCAGAGGAATTCCAACAAACATCATTTTCTCGTTAATATTGTCTGTAAAAAATTTGCAGATTTCTTCTTTTATAAGCGGGTGTAAAAATTCTTCAAGCCGTTGTTTAAGACTTTCATTACTGAATATAAGTTTACCTAATTTCTCTCTGGAAATACTGCCTGATTCATCTGATATATTATAATCTTTAAATAAATATTTTATTTTGTCTGAATAAAGTTTCAATAAATCGTGTGCGGTTTTATCGGTATCGAGAACTTTGTAATTTAAAGTTTCAAGTATGTTTTGCACCTCTGATTTTCCGGAGGCAATGTTTCCTGCTATCGCAACTTTAATCATTTTTTGCAGCAATCCTGTTTAAAAAGTTTCGTAATTCTTTTATTTGTTTTGGCTTGATAGGTTTCCATTCACCCCTTTTTAAGCCTTCAAGCTGAATTGTTGCGTGCTGAATTCTTTTGAGGGATTTTACTTCATAGCCAAAATATTCAAACATTTTTCTGATTTGCCTGTTCATACCCTGATATAGCGTAATCCTCATCATTGTTCTTTGTTTATCAACTTCAAGAACTTCTATATCTGCGTATGCTTTCTTCCCTTTTTCAATTTCAATACCGTTAGCCATTTGTTCCAGTTCGTGCGGCTGTACAAGTTTATCTATTGATACCAGATAAACCTTAGGTACTTTTATTGACGGATGAGTAAGCTCATTAATAAGTTCACCGTCGTTTGTTAAAATTAAAAGACCTGTAGAATCCTTGTCTAATCTTCCAACGGGTTTGAGTGTAAACATTTCCGGAGGAAGTAAATCATAAATTGTTTTACGCCCTTTTTCATCATCAGCGGTAGTAATATAACCTGCCGGTTTAAAAAATCTGTAGTACTGATGCTTGACAGGATGAATAAGCTTGTTGTTTATAAATACTTTGTCTTTTTCACCCACAAGAAAACCAAGTTCAGTAACCCTTTTGTCGTTTACAATAACGGCACCCGATTCGATAAGCTCGTCAGCTTTTCGTCTGGAGCAAATTCCTGCTGAGGCAATATATTTGTTTAAGCGGGTTGAAGGCATCCTTCCAACTCCTTTTTAAATATATCTGCAAGCATATCAGGCATTCTTCTGTATAATTTACCGGTGGTGTTAGATATTGCGACAACATCAAATGTTGCCTCGATAAATGTTTTACCTGTTTCTTTAGATGTAATTTTTTGCGAGAATGTTACAGCTAATCCGTTGAACTTTGAAATCTTTGTTTCAATCACTACAACATCATTAAGTTTAGCTGACATTTTAAATTTTACATTCATATTAGTAACAGGTAAAAGAATATCTCTTGCGGTTAATTCGGGAAGTGTATATCCGAATAACTCACACCATTCTACTCTGCCTGCTTCCAGCCATCTTAAATATGAACCGTGCCAGACTACTCCGTAGGCGTCTGTGTCTGAATAATAAACTTTTCTTTCAAAAATATGTGTTGTCATATCGTGATTATACTATGCTTATTTCCCTTTGGCAAGATATATTACAACAAGTTAAATATATGCTGTTATCTTTTTAGCATGTTAAAATGTAACCTATGAAGAAGAGTAAATTGTTACCAATTTTTATTACGGTAATTTTGCTTGCGTTTGTTTTTTACAAAATAAACTGGCATCAGCTAATAATTACGTTTAAAGATTTTGATTTTAAAAATATAGTAGTAATTGTTCTTTTATATGTTTTAAGTATGTATATGAGAGGATTCAGGTGGAAAGCTTTATTGGCAAACAGTCCAAAATATTCTCCGATACATCTTGGTGAAGTTTTTATTGTTGGAACTTTTTTAAATGCTTATTTACCTGCAAGAGCGGGTGACTTGTACAGAGCTTATTATTTGGGTGAAGTTAAGCAAGAAAAGAAAATGAAAATATTCGGCTCGATAATACTGGAAAGAACTTTGGACGGTATTACGGTTTTGAGTATTTTATTTGCAGCTATATTGATTTATTCTAAACAACAGTGGATTGTTAATATTGCCTGTTTGTCAGCTTTTTTGTTTATTGGAAGTTTAGTACTGTTTTTTATTATTTGTAAATACAACAAAATTGATGCAATAAAAAATAAAACTGTCGAGTGGTGCGAAATGTTACCTGAGTCGTTGTCAGCAAAAACTATTTCTGTTATTGAAAAACTTTCAGGTTATACGAAATCGTTTGTTGAAGGATTTGAAGCATTTAATAGTGCAAAGTATTTTTTATATGCGTTAATAGCCAGTATGCTGATATGGGGCATGGAATGCGTTGTTGCGTGGTATGTATTAACAAGTTTTAATTTAGGCTTAGGAATTGGTGCAAGTATGTTTGTTATCAGCCTGATTTCATTCTCAACAATGATACCGTCGGCGTCCGTGTTTGTCGGTCCGTACCAGTACGCTTATATTATGGCACTTGGAATATTTGGTATTGCGAAATCTCCGGCACTCGCTGTTGCAACGGTTCATCAGGGAATAATGATGATTGTTCTTGCAATTCTTGGCGGAGTTTTACTTATGAAGTTTAATATTTCCGTTAACCTTATTGCCGAAAGTAAAAAAGTTTCCGGCAACAACAAATTAAGCTAGTTGAAAATCAGAACAAAATATGTTAAAATAAAAATGAACAGGAGGATGAAAACTATGCATATATCTGGATTTGAACACGGGGGGGGGGGTAAAATCCTCTCATAGTAAGGGTTTTACACTTGCCGAAGTTTTAATAACCCTCGGTATAATTGGTGTGGTTGCAGCAATGACGTTACCTGCGTTAATTCAAAATTACCAGAAGCAAGTGTTGGTAAATCAATTGAAAGTTAATGTTTCAATTTTAGAAAATGCATTGGGACAAATAGCAGAAGAAGCAGGCGGTAGCCTTGCATACACATCTTATGGTAAATCCATTGAGGGTTCTGCTACATATAACGGTTCATATTTTTATCCGTTTTATAGGGATTATTTAAAAAAGCATTTACATATAGTAAAAGCCGTTTGTGCTTCACGAACAGCAGATGATTGCCCTTCAGGCAGACTAACTGAAAATAAATATCGGTGGTTAATTTCGCAGGCAGGTTCAGGATCTCAAGATTTTGGCGGTAATTCTGTCGCTTTGGCAAATGGTGCTTACGTTGCATTTAACATTGAAGCTCCGAACAGAGCTTCTACTGGTGCGGATTTTAGAACATATCATTGTGGTGCAACTCCTCATGCAGATATTTCCAGTATGAAAACATTATGCGGTTCTATTACAATTGATGTAAGTGGCGAAAAAGGTCCTAATCAAATAGGTTATGATATGTTCAATCTTTTATTGGATGATAGAGGCCATTTGTGGGGGCATGCAGGACAGCAGGCGATGTTAGCAATTCTTGGAACAACTGAGGGAAATGATTATTGGAAAAATTCCAAATATATGTGTTGCTCGAAAAAAGACTCAGGTTGTAGTTGGTCCCAAGGATGGGGTTGTTCTGCAAGAGTTATGGAAAGTGATTGGAAAATAGATTATTAATAGCAATTAATTTTTATAAGCTATGAAAATTAATTCTAAAGTATTAGTATTCTATAAAAAAATATATTCCCCAGAGGGGTGAAAAACCATTGAAAATAGGTTATATTATATATGCAGACGCTTCATATCCAAACACTTTTTTCGGGGTTGCGACAAGGTTTTTTCTTTGAGCAGGTTTGGTTGAAAATATGTAGAGTCTGCTTCTAAAGAGTATAATCGAAAGTTTTGCATAATAATGGTTTTCACATTAATAAATGCCCTGTTCCATAATCCTCCGGAGCAGGGTTTTCTATAATTTTTGATTTATGTTATAATTATCCTGTTACATTTAATAGGAGTAGTATTATGGCAGAAGAAATCAGAGCCAGTCACATTTTGGTTAAGACAAAAGATGAGGCTGACAAATTGTACGAAGAAATTAAAGCAGGAAAAGATTTTGCAGAAGTAGCTGCAGAAGTTTCAATGTGTCCTTCAGGTCAGGCAGGCGGTGATCTTGGGTATTTCGGTAAAGGTATGATGGTTAAGCCGTTTGAAGATGCTGCTTTTGCATTGGAAAAAGGTGAATTATCAAAACCTGTTGAAACTCAGTTCGGCTGGCATTTAATTCTGTTGACAGATAAGTAATTTATGTTAGCTAAGTTAAGAAATTATATAAAACAGAATAATATTGATTTGTTGCTTGTAAACTCCACTAATGAATATTTAGTGGAGTACAACGCATTAGAAGAAAATTCAAGATATACTTTGACAAAGTTTTCGGGTTCTACAGGGGATGCTGTTGTTACCTCTGAAAATGTGTATCTGTTTGTGGATGGCAGGTATCATATTCAGGCAGATATGGAAGTTAATCATGATATTGTTACAGTAGTAAAGCTACAGTCAGGCGAAACTTTTTTATCAAAGTTGAAAGAGATGTTTCCGAAAAATTCAAAACTGGGGGTTGTTGCTAAAAAGAATTCTCAGGACAGAGTCGAAAATTTAGAAAAATATTTTGATGTAATTCTGTTGAGTGAGGATATATTAGAGAATAATTCTGTTGTATCAAAAGGTTCTGTTGAAGAAATTGATATAAAGTATTGCGGCTTGTCGAGAGAAGACAAAATCAGTTTATTAAGAGCTAAATTATCTGATAATGATGCTTATTTGATTACTTCGTTAGAGGAAGTTTCGTATTTATTTAATTTGCGAGATTTTTCAGCACCATATTCTTCAAAAGTTTTACGTCGTGCAATAATTACAAAATCTTTTGAAAAGTTATACGGTAAAAATGATTATGAAGAATACAAAAATGATTTATCTTCTGTAAGCGGAGTTGTATTTGTTGATAAGAAATCAATTAATGCGAGAGATTATGCTCTTATAAAGGATAGAGCTGTGTCTATGTGTGAAAATTCTGAGTTTCCCGTAAATAATATTGCTTCAATGAAGAGTATAAAAACCGGCAACGAAATAGAACATTATAAAGAATGTTTCAGATGTACTGATTTAGCTGTGAAGGCAATTCGTAATTATATAGAAGAAAATAATGATATTTCTGAATATGATATTGATTTAAAGCTTGAAGAATTTTTCAAACAGTATGGAGCTAAAAGTTTAAGCTTTAAAACTATAGTTGCAAAGGATAAAAATTCAGCTCTTGCACATTATTCAAAGTCATCCCGTGAAGAAATTATCAAGGAGGGAAGCCTTGTATTGATTGACTGCGGTGCATATTATAACGGAGGTTTGGCTACTGACATTACAAGAGTTTTTGTAAAAGGAAACCCGACAGATTTACAAAAGCAGGTTTATACTACTGTGCTTAGAGCCTTCCTTTTGGCATATAATACAAAGGTTGCGGAAGGGTTAAGCGGCTTTGATATTGATGCAAGTGTAAGAAAGTTTTTCGAGGAAAACCCAATAGACGGCTTTGTTTTTAATCACGGTTTAGGACATGGGATTGGTATAAATGTACACGAATATCCTCCAAATTTAAGCTGTAATAAATTTGCCAAAATCCCTTTAAAAGAGAATAATTGTTTTACCATAGAACCCGGTTTGTATAATGAGAATTATTTTGGTGTTCGTCTTGAAAATTCCTGTTATTTAAAAGACGGAAAGATACAGTCTTTTGTAAAGATGAATTATGAAAAGAAATTGATAGATTACTCATTGTTATCAGAACAGGAACTGGTATGGTTAAGCGAGTTTGAGGTGATTTAATGGAAGAGATAAAATCAGTTAATAATCAGCTTGTTAAAGATACGTTAAAACTTCAGCAGAAAAAATTTAGAGATGCTGAAAATAAATTCCTGCTTGAGGGATACAAAGCTGTCGAAGAGGCTGTTTTGGCAGGTATTGAAATAGATTATTTATTTGTAAATTCCTTGAATATTGATAAATATAGCTTTTATAACGGCAGAAAAATTTTGACTGATGAAATTGTACTGAAAAAAATTTCAACAACCGATACAGCTCCTGAGGTTGTTGGGGTTGCGGTTCAGAAAACTTACAACCCGAAAATTTTTAAGAATTTAAAGAAGATTATATTGTTAGAAGGTATTAAAGACTTAGGTAATCTCGGTACAATTTTGAGATCTGCTGCGGCTTTTGGTGTAGATGGTGTAATCTTGTACGGAAACTGTGCCGATATTTATAATCCCAAGTGCGTAAGAGCTTCTGTAGGTAATTTATGGAAAATACCTTTTGTATATATCAAAGAGTTTGGTTTGCTGGAAAATTTATTCTCTGACAGACAGAGAACTGCAACTTTACCTCGCTCGGATAAATATCTGAAGGATTATAAATCTGAAGATAAAACGCTTATAATGTTTGGTTCAGAAGCAGACGGATTAAGTGATGAATTGATTAACTTTGCAACTGATGATGTAAAGATTGAAATGGCAGACAGTGTAGAATCTTTAAATCTGGCTGTTTCTTGTTCTGTTGTTGCATATCATATAATGTTTGAAAAGTAGTCAGTATTATTTCGTTTCTTTTTGTGCTTTTATAAAATCTTCAATTCCGTCAGCAATACCTTGAACAGTATCTTTTCTGAAAGTGCTGTCTAAAATTTTGTCGTTGTCGGACGGATTAATCAAATAACCTATTTCTATGAGCAAGCTTAATGCATTTGTGTTTCGGACAACAGCAAAGCTTTCCTGCTTAATTCCATGGTTGGTTGTATCGGTTTTGTTTAAAAGATTGTACATAATATATGCAGCAAGAGATCTTGCCTGAGGATAGTAATAATATATTTCCGTACCGTAATTATCCAGAGGATCTCTGTTGTCAGGAAGAGCATTCCCGTGTATGCTTATAAATATAACGGAATTTTCCTTATTAGTCATATCTACTCGTTCCTGCAAGCCGAGATTAACATCTTCGGTTCTTGTCATAAATACGTCAGCCCCACGGGATAGCAGTTCTTTTTGTAATTCCTTTGCATATTCTAAATTTATATCTTTTTCTTTATCACCAAGACAACCTATTGCACCAAGTTCCGTGCCGCCATGTCCGGCATCAAGAGCGATTTTTATACCTTTTAGGGGATGACGTCTGTGATATTTTATCGGTTGTCTGACTTTTAGTATAAAATCGTTTCCCGAAAAATACCCCTGATAGCCGACAAGATTTTTACCTGATAAAAGTTTGTTTTTTGAATAGTGAGTGCTGTATGTTGTATCGTTGGCGTCAGTTATGTTAAATAAATTTAGTTCTAATCCGTCATTTTCTTTTATTTCCCATGGTGTCCGTCCTGTAAGATGGAATGTATATATGTAATATTCTCCGTCATTTTCAAATTCGGTTCCGAGTATTTCAACATTATTAACTGCATTTTGTATCTGTTTTACGGATGTTTTGGCAACCCAGCCAAATTTGTTTTTTCCTATATCAACTCTGTAAAAGTTACCCTTTTCACCATTTAATCTTAATTGAAATCCCTCCGGCAGGTGTGCAATTCTGTTAATCCCTCCATCTATGGGGGTGTTTCTCATTGGAGTGTTAGCTTTTGTAATTTCTCCGTATTTGTAATCTTTGTATTCAATGAGTTCAGAAACTTTTTTGTTGTTATTTTTAGGTGGTGTAGGACGAGTTATATTATAGATTAGTTTGTCATCACCGGATTTTAGTTCAAATGTGTTTAATCCGTATGACAGATTAACCTGTTTTGCAAATCCGCCCGATGGGTGTACGGTTGTTTCTTGCCCGTTAATAAGCAGAACTTTAGAATAATCAGAAGAGCCTATAAAGAAGGTCTTAGGTGAGTTAATTGTAACATCTGTAGTTTTTGGGTACACAACATCCAGTGCGTAAGTCCCGTTACAGATTATCCCCAATGCAAATAATAAAACTAATAATTTTTTCATAACAAACATATAATATCATAAACAGGTAAACATTCGTTAATATTTTAGGTTTTGTAATCTTCCTTATGATAAAATTTAATAGGGAGAAATCGCAAAGTGGAAGAAAGAAGAACAGGGCGTTCACAAAGAGAAGTAAACAAAAGGAATAAACGTTTCGATGGAGTATTAGCTGCATTGTACGGACTTTTTATTTTGTTCGCAGCTTCTTTAATTGTTTATCTGTTCTTTATTCAGGTGATTGATGTTAAAAAATATAAGATTAGGGCTCAAAAACAGCGTGCAAGCCAAAATTTTGCAGTAAGAGGTGATATTTTTGACAGAAATGGCATAAAACTTGCAACTGATGATGTTTTTTATAACGTTTTTGCAAGAAGAGTTGATTATGACGATGAGGCGTCTTCTCCCGATGCTATTGCAACGGCGTTAGCTCCGATTTTGAAAATGTCAAAGGCGCAGCTGTTGAAAAAATTAAATTCTCAAGATCAGATTATTGCCGTAAAAAAAGATGTAGACCGTAATACGGCAAAAAAAATTGCCCAATTACATTTAAGAGCAATCAGTCTTGATAAAAAAAATACCCGTGTGTATCCTCAGGGTACTATGGCTGCTCACGTTTTAGGGTATTACAATTTTGATGCGGATATCGCAAACGGTATTGAATATGCCGCAAAAGATAAACTTGAACATGTAGAAAAATCCGTAAAATATCAAAAAACTCAAAAAGGTAAGATTATATACGATCTTTCTACTGACCCTGTTGCTACTGCCAAAAATCCAAAAGGTTTGGATGTAACATTAACTATTGATGCTGCAATTCAGCATGTGTGCGAAAAAGAACTTAAAAAAATGGTTGATGAAAAACAGGCTCTGAGAGGTACTGTAATAGTTATGAATCCTCGTAACGGGGAAATCCTTGCTTATGCGGTATATCCTACTTATGATCCGAATAATTACCGAAAAGCAACTCCGCTTCAGATAAAAAACTGGACGCTTACTGATGTATTTCCACCCGGTTCTACCTTCAAAACAATAACCGTGGCTAGTGCTATGGATTTGGGAAAAATTAATGAGTATTCAACTGTTCTTGATACAGGTAAAACGAAGATAGGTAACTGGGAAATTAAAAATTACGACTATGAAATCAGACCATATCCCGGAAATATATCTTTAGAGTACCTGTTTGAGCATTCAAGTAATATAGGTTCCATAAATGTTGCAAGAAAAATGTCTCCGAGAGAGTTTTATGGCGTTTTAAAGAATTTTGGGTTTGGTTCTAAAACAGGAATAGATTTGCCGGGCGAATCATCCGGTTTGCTTCCGAATTGGAGCAGCTGGGATATGGGAATTCATGCTACAATGTCTTACGGATACGGTACTTCCGTTACTGCAATGCAGATGATTTCTGCCGTATCAGCTTTGGCAAATGACGGGGTGAAAGTTACTCCGCATGTAATTAAATATTCACCTGAAGAGGAAGCCGTAAAAATAAAACGAACTCAGGTAATAGCACCGGAAACGGCACATTCAATAACAAGGCTTTTGGCACAGAGTGTTAACCATGGTAAATCTGTTATAAAGATGGATAAATATAATGTTGCAGCAAAGACAGGTACATCAAGAAAACCAAAAGAAAACGGTATAGGTTATACACCGTATATGTATACGTCAACGATTGGATATCTTCCTGCTTCAAATCCACAGGTACTTGTTTATGTAATGATTGATAGTGCAAAAGTCGGTGCTATTTGGGGAAATACTGTTGCAGGTCCTGTTTTCCATGAGGTTACAACTCAGGTAGCAAGAATTTTGGACCTCAAACCTGATAAAAATATATCAGTACCTGTTAAAACAAATACTAATTAATAATTTATATAAGGAGAAAATATGAAACTTGATGAATTGATTGAGCATTTAGGCTATAAAGATTTAATAAATTTTAAAAATGTTGAAATTTCGGGTATATCATACAATTCAAAAACAACAAAAAAGGGTGATATATTTGTTTGTTTGACAGGTGAATATACTGACGGGCATGAATATGCCCAAAATGCCCTTGATAATGGTGCTACAGCTCTATTTGTTGAGCATAAGGTCACTGTTGATAAACGTGTTCCTCAGGTTGTTGTTTCTTCTACAAGACACCAGATTGCCGATATTGCAGACAGATTTTATTCAAGTCCTTCAAGGGGTATTAACCTTATCGGTATAACAGGTACAAACGGTAAAACTACCGTTACTCATTTGATTCAAAAGATTTTTGAGGAGAATAAACAAAAATGTGCATTAATAGGGACTTTAGGGTATAAGCTGTCCTCAAATGGTGAATACAGGGATGCTAAACATACAACACCGCAGGCACCTGAATTGCAGGCAACTTTGCGAATGATAAAGGATGTGGAAAAAATTGATAATGTTGTAATGGAAGTCAGCTCTCACGCGTTGGAACAAAATCGTGTCGGGGGGTGCTGTTTTGATGGTGCTGTGCTTACAAATTTGACTCAGGATCATTTGGATTATCATATTACCATGGAAAATTATTTTGAGGCAAAGGCATTATTATTCAAACGATTACAGGAAGGTGCTTATGCTGTTATTAATGCTGATGACAAATGGAGTGAGAAATTTATTTCTGTTGTTCCGGATAATGTTCGTAAGTATACTTATGGCGTAAACAACAATGCTGATGTTATGGCAAAAGATATCGTATTTTCTCTTAACGGTGCAGAATTCAAATTGGTTACTTCTAATGGAGAATATCCTGTAAATCTTCACATGAATGGAATGTTCAGTGTGTATAATGTACTTGCTGCAGTTACGGCTGCTATAGCTATGGGTATTGATTTAAGTGTCGCATTAAAGGCGTTGGAAAATGTAAAAGGTGTTGCTGGCAGATTTGAAGTTGTGGCAAAGAAACCTCTTGTAATTGTTGACTATGCACACACCCCGGATGGTTTGGAAAATGTATTGAATTCCGCCAGAGAAATTACGCCAAAAGACGGTAAATTAATTTGTCTTTTTGGCTGCGGCGGAGACCGGGATGCTACAAAGCGTCCGAAGATGGGGGCAATTGCCGAACGTATTGCTGATAAAATTGTTATTACAAGTGATAATCCAAGAAGTGAAGATCCGCAGCAAATTATAACTGATATTATTGCAGGGCTAAAATCTACTAATCCTGAAAAAGTTACGATTGAACCTGACAGAGGACAAGCTATTGCCTTGTTAAAAACTATTGCTGCAAATAATGATGTTGTTGTTATTGCCGGTAAAGGCCATGAGGATTATCAAATTCTAAAAGACAGAACAATTCATTTTGATGACAGAGAAGAAGCAAGAAAAGTGTTTGAGGGTAGCGTTATCTAATTACACGAAAGGTTTATAAAATGAAGACACCGTTATTAATTGAACAACATTTTCACGGTTGCTTTGGTATTGATTTTAATAAAGCCGAAGCAGATGATATATTAGGCTTGGCTCAGAAAATTTTAAAATATGGTGTTGGCGGAATTTTTCCTACAATTGTAACCGATAGTGTAGAAAATACAAAGCGTGCAATTTCTGTAATTAAGGCTGCTGCACAAAAGCAGGATAAAAATTCTGCTAAAATTTTAGGTATTCATCTTGAAGGGATTTTTCTCAATCCTGATAAAAAAGGTATTCATGACTCAAATTATTTTCTACCGCCGTCTGTAGAAAATTATAAACTTATAGAGGACGATTTTATAAAAATAGTTACTCTTGCTCCTGAAAATAATGTTGATTTAATAGATTATTTAAACAATAAAAATATAAAAGTTCAGGCAGGGCATTGTGTAGGGGGTAATCTTGCCGGTTGCAGCGGAGCTACTCATACTTTTAATGCGATGTCAGGAATTTCTCATCGTGGAAAGTCAACGGCACTTTCCTCATTGATAAATGATGATATTTATACTGAAGTAATTGCAGACGGAGTTCATGTTTCAGATGATGCTTTAAATTTGTTATTTCGCTCAAAGCCTGCTGATAAAGTGATTTTGGTTAGTGATTGTTTGCCTTGTACTAAGAGTGATATAAAAGAATTTATATTTGCAGGTGAAAAAGTTTATTATGATGGTAATAGAGCAACATCTAAAGAGGGAACTCTTGCAGGCAGTACTTGTTTACTCTCGGATGTGGTAAAAAGATTGCATTCAGTCGGACTGTTAAATTTACAATATATTGAAAATCCGTATTTGTATCATAATATTGATATTGAAGGCTCTGTTGAGTGGTCGGATGATTATGATATCATAAATGTTGAAATAAAGTAGAATAAAGGGTAATATATTTTATGAATTTTTGGAACGAAGAAAAATTAAAAGAAGCTTTACAGACAGCCAAAACGTATAATTTTCCTGAGAACTGGTCGTCCAACGGGCTGATTATATGGCAGGGAAATTTTGAATACGGAAATATGATTTTGGCAAGGTCTGATGCAAGTCAAAAAGGTGTTTTGTTAGAGAATTTCCCGAATTTAATCAAAGATTGTTCTGCAATTTTGTCTGTGAATGCGACAAAGTATTTTAAATATAATAAGCCTGTAGTTGAACTTGTTGGCAGCAATTCTGATGCAATTATTAAGCTGGCTCGTTATATAAGAAAATTTTTCACGGGTAAAGTCATAGGAATTACAGGTAGCTCCGGAAAATCTACAACTACGCAAATGTTGGTGGATATTTTTTCTTCCAAATATAAAACTGATTCTAATATAGAAAGCAAAGCCAATACTTCTTGGGGTTTATCATGGAATATGACAAGATTTGGAGTAAATGATGATTACTGGATAATCGAAACATCACTCGGGGGTGGTATGAGCAGAAATTCTGCCATCGTAAAGCCTGACTATGCAATAATTACAAATGTCGCTCCCGTTCATTTAACAGGTGGTATGCAGTTAGAAGATATTGCAGAAGAAAAAAGCAGAATTTTCCATTCAATGAAAGAAGGTGCTGTTGCAGTTATTTATAGCGGAATGAAATATTTTGAAACAGTGAAAAATGCTGCTGAATTTAAGGGATTAAAAATAGTTACATTTGGGGAAAATGAAACTGATGATATCAGGATTATATCAGAAAATAATGAAAACAAATTTGTAATTAACGGAACAACATATTTGTTAAATGCCGAATCTGTCGGGAAACATATATTGCTTGATATGGCTGCAGCTTTGGGTGTGGTAAAAGAAGACGGTTTTCCTATAGAAGATGCGTTGGAAGTTTTGAGGCATTTTAAAACTCTTGAAGGCAGGGGTGAGGAATTTGAAGCTTTTGTAGAAGGGGTAGGTACAGTTAATGTAACAGATGAATCCTATAATGCAAATCCGTTATCTATGAATGCTGCAATTACCGCTTTTGGCGAAAAATATGCCGACAAAAATAAAGTAGTTATATTGGGTGATATGGCTGAATGTGGCGTGGATTCAGAAAAATATCATAAAGAATTAGCAATTCCGTTATGTAAAATTAATCCTCAAAAGGTTTTGCTATGCGGAACAGAGATAAAAGTTTTGCAGGATGAAATCTCAGATAAATTCGAAACAAAGTACTATGAGAGTGTTGGGAACCTGATGGATAGTATAAAATCAGAATTGTGTGACGGTGATTATGTCTTTCTTAAATCTTCTCATTCAGGTAATCTGTACAAATTGGCAGAAAAATTAAAAAATTCTACCATATAGAATTAATTGCCAGTCCCAGTAAGATTAAGCCCCCGGCTATCCCAAGATATTTTGATGGGAATTTTTTAAAGCTGTTTCCGCATAAAAATCCGGTAACAGCCATTATGAAAGATGCCAGTCCTATAATTATTGCAGAGGATGTAATATGACTGGCTGTAAGTTTTAGCGTTATTCCTGCCCCGAACGCATCAATGCTTGTGGCAATTCCGAATAACAGCAGACATTTTAAGTCTATTCTACAAATATTACATTCTTCTTTTTTACTGATGGATTCCAAGATAAATTTTAGTCCCAGAACTGCAAATATAGTAAATACTATCCATTTTGAATATTGTTGAATATAATCACTTACAGCTCCGGTTATAATATACCCGAGTACGGGCATTATTCCCTGAAAAAATCCCATAGTGCTTCCAAGTGCAACAGAAGTTTTGGCTTTGTTCCTGTTAATAACTAATCCCTGACAAAAGGATACAACAAGACAATCAACACCGAGTGCTATGGCAAGTAATATTATTTCAGTTAAGCTCAATTTCCACCTCAAAAAGTCTGTTCCAAGGGAAGGTGTACCGTGCTGAAATCTTTGTGTTTAGAATTTTAGCTATTTGTATTTCAAATAAATTCATTTTACTTGTAAGTTCTTTATTATCAGGGTTGGATAATTGTTGTCTTACGTTTGCCTGATAAGCCCAATCATCAAGAAATCTTACGGTTTGCAATCTTTTAAATGCCTCTATATCAAATTGATTGCTGCTTTTGGCAGAATAGATAAATTTCATAGCACAAATAAGGCTGCCAAGAGTGTTTGCAGAAGTGTTCCAACCGGAGTAACCGTAGAATAAATCAGACAGTCCCGTTTTAATTATCTGTTCAACAAAATTGTTATCGGCTCCGTTAGCATTTCTGACGTCTGCAATAATATACGGCTTATCCGGTTCCGTCCATATTTTACAGAATTGTTTTGTCGGATGTTTCATTACAATTTCACCTTGGTGATTAACAAAATTATTTACATATAATATAATGTCAGCTTTGTTTCGCTCTGTTATTTCACATCCTGCAAGTTTAAGTTGCCCTTTTACGGATTGTTCTATTGAAACATCTTCATAATTTGAAATTAGATTTATAGAATCGGGTTCAGAGTATTCTGTTGAAACTTTAATGCTATCCGGCAGAACAGAGGCAAGGAGTGTTAACGGAATTTCATCGGCACCGGTCTTAGTTTGTCCGCCAAGTGCTTCCAGTTCTTTTGCTTCTCTTACATTAAGCCCATATTCAGCACAATCATCTTTAGAAAATATTAATTTTTCAAAAATATTTTCTTTTTGCCATTCGAGGTACATTTTATTTATTCGGAAATTTCTATTACGAGTGTTAAGATAATCGTTAATAATTTCGTTTGGAACATCAGTTTCGGCTTTTCCGCATTTATCGGTTTCATAAGAATATTTAAAGATTTTTTCTCCATATAGATTCCAGTATGCCTTTTCTTCTTCATTAACATTGTTATTGGAAATTCTCATAATAGAAGAAAAAGCATAAACTTTTATCCCTGATTTTTTTATGAGTACTTTTAGCTTTCCCAGCCTGCTTTTGATGTCCTCAAAGGTATCATTTGAACGTCTTGACGGAATTAATCCTCCGTATGCAATTGTGTCTAATGATAATACTGCAGCATCAATATCTTCTGTTAATTTTTCTTCAAACCACAGCATGAGATTGCTTGTGTCAGATATTTTTCTTAAATCCCCAAGATATTCTTTGGGCGGCAGTATAAGTTTAATCCCTTTATGGATATCTGCAATCATTTCCGCAAGCTGATAGCATACCGGACGATTATCTATCGGTAAAAACAATATTTTCATACTATCTATTATATGTTATCATTCTTATAAATCAAAAAGGTTAATATTTATGACGGTTGATAAAAGTTCCGAAAAAATTTCATCAATGTTCAACAAGCTTGCTGTTGAGTATGATAAGAATAATAATTTGATATCTTTAGGATTACATAATATAATCAAATATTTAGCAGTGAAGTCTTTGTATTTAAAAGATGATTCGACGGTATATGATTTATGCTGCGGCACAGGTGATATTGCTTCGTTGGTATTAAAAATTAACAGTAGTACTGATGTCACAGGTTTTGACTTTTCCGATGATATGCTTAATATAGCAAAGAAAAAACATAAAAATATAAACTTTATTAAAAGTGATATTACTAATTTGCCTGTTGCTGACTACTCTGCGGATGCCGTGACTATTGGATTCGGTTTGAGAAATGTCGAAAACAGAAAAGATGCAATAAGAGAAATTTACAGAATATTAAATTCAAACGGAAAAATTCTTCATCTGGATTTTGGTAAGCATAATATTTTTTCTGATTTTTTTGACAAAATAGTTATGTTGTTAATAAAAATTTTTATAAGCGATAAGGAAGCTTATTTGTATCTGTTGAATTCAAAATCAGAGTTTCCCGAACCGGCTCAATTGGTTGAGGAATTTAAGCGTGAAGGGTTTAAACTTCTTAACAGAAGAGATTATTTGTTTGGAATTATATCATCACAAATATTCACAAAGTAGGTAGTTTTGCATATAATAAAATATATAAGAGGGATAAATTATGAATAGTGATAATATTAAAAAAGGTTTAGCAAGGACTCCGCATAGAGGTCTTTTGATGGCTACCGGTGTAAGTAAAAAAAATATGAATGCTCCGTTTATCGGGATAGCAAGTTCATTTACTGATTTAGTTCCGGGGCATATAGGAATGCGTGAGTTAGAACGCCAAATAGAAAAGGGTATTCATTCGGGTGGCGGTCAATCATTTGTATTTGGAGTACCTGCAGTGTGTGACGGTATTGCTATGGGACATAGCGGTATGCGATACTCCCTTCCGTCCAGAGATTTAATAGCCGATTGCGTTGAAACCATGGCAGCAGCTCATCAACTGGACGGATTAATCTTGTTATCAAATTGTGATAAGATTACTCCCGGAATGCTGATTGGTGCTTTGAGGTTAAATATCCCGTCAATTGTTGTAACTGCAGGTCCAATGCTTGATGGTATGTGTCGTGGTGAAAATAAGTTAACAATGGTTACAGGTTCATTTGAGGCTGTTGGAAGATATAGAAAAGGTGAAATAACAGAAGAACATTTGCTTGCTATGGAAGAAAATTCTTGTCCATCAGCCGGTGCATGTCAGGGAATGTATACGGCAAATACCATGGCTTGCCTGACTGAGGTCCTTGGAATGAGCATGCCTTATTGTTCGTCTGCTTCGGCTGTTTCTTCTCAAAAGCGTAGAATTGCTTTTGAGAGTGGCATGAGAGTTGTCGATTTGGTAAGAGAAGATATAAAACCTCTTGATATAATTACCAAAGCAAGTATGACAAACATGATAAAAGTATCATTAGCAATTGGCGGTTCTACAAATACCTTCTTGCATACATTGGCGATAGCTAATGCTGCCAGTATAGATATTACTATTGATGATTTTGATAATCTTAGTCGTGATATTCACCAGATAGTAAAGATTAATCCGTCATCAGAGTTAACAATGACAGATTTTCATCAGGCAGGCGGTATTCCGGCTGTATTAAAAAGTTTGTATAAGTCTGTAAATTTAAATGATACTCTTAATGTGTCAGGGCTGAACGTTTCTGAAATTGCAGATATGGCTTATTCTGACGAAAATATTATCCCAAAATATGACAAATCCGCATATACTCAGGCAGGTTTGGGTGTGTTGTATGGAAATCTTGCTAAAGACGGGTGTGTTATAAAAATTTCCGGTGTTGATACTGATTGTTATTCGTTTGAAGGTGTTGCAAGGACTTTTAATAGCGAAGAAGATGCAATGTATGCCTTAGAAAATGATTTAATAAAATCAGGTGATGTGATTATTATTCGATATGAAGGTCCAAAAGGTGGTCCCGGAATGAGGGAAATGTTGGCACCTACATCCTTACTCGTCGGAAAAGGCTTAGGAAAATGTTGTGCGTTGATTACCGATGGCAGATTTTCAGGTGCAACCAGAGGTATTTGTGTGGGGCATGTTTGTCCTGAAGCAGCAAATGGCGGCGTAATTGCTCTTGTTAATGATGGTGATAAAATTAAAATTGATATTCCAAACCGTTCTATAGAATTGTTGGTTTCCGATGAAGAGTTGCAACAAAGACGTGAAAATTTAAAAACATTTGAACCAAAGGTAAAATCAGGGTATCTTGCAAAATATGCAAGTAATGTTTCTGATGCAAGTCATGGAGCAATAGTTTAATTCAAAATTTAATTAGTACGGAAAAAGTGTTACGACTTGCGGAAAATCCGGTGGCATAGAAAAGCAGGCTGTGTCCTTGCCGTTCGCATTAAACGGTACCGCTCACAACAACAACGAAAACTCAATGTTTACGTTGATTGTTGTTTGTCTTTCGCCCTTGCGGGCTCATACCTCTGCTCACGGCTAAAAAAAAAACGACTTGGGAAAGTCGTTAGGGAAATTAAAAGGGAAATTAAATTGTATATTTATAAATCTTGTAAAAAGGTCAAAGATATCCTGCCGCCA